>JBIRBF010000099.1:0-9949 GCA_044326505.1 Candidatus Nanopelagicales bacterium
AGGTGATGCCGGAGCGGATTTGTATTCGCGTATCGATGCGACTCTGGCGCCTGGGGAGCGGCTGGGGATTCCCACTGGTGTCGCCATCGCGCTGCCCGACGGTTTCGCCGCCTTCGTGATGCCGCGCAGCGGCTTGGCGCTGCGCTCCGGGATCGGTCTGCTCAACAGCCCCGGGACGATCGACGCGGGCTATCGGGGCGAGATCTCGGTGGTCCTGGTCAATCACGACCCAGCTGCGCAGTTCGCAGTGCGCCGCGGCGACCGCATCGCGCAGCTGGTGGTGCAGCGCGTGGCGCGCGCCCGGTTCGTCGTCGTGGAGCGTCTGCCCGGCTCGGCCCGCGGCGACGGCGCCTTCGGATCGACTGGTGGATTCGATTCAACTGCGCGCTAGCGTGCGATTTGGCACAGGTGCGTCGGTCGGGCAGCGGCGCAGCTGGCCCGTTGAGTAGCGTGGCCCATTAAGCGCGGCACCACAGTCGCGCGGAGGGAGCCGAGGTGTTCAGTCGCAAGAAGAGGAAGCAGGCCGAGGAAGAGGCCCGCGCAGCAGCCGCGGCTGGTGCAGCGGTCGCGGCCGCCGACATCGAACAGGCGACTGGGGCGACTGCCGATGCGGCCATGGTTGCCGACGCGGCGCTTGCGGCCGAGGCGTCCGACGTACCTGAGGGCCCTGTGGACCCGTCAGATTCCCCGAACGACCCTGATGGTGCGATCTTCCGCTCTGTCGCCGAGTCCGTCCCGCCGGGTCCCTACGATTCCGGCGCCGTGCCGGTGTCGTCGGTGTCGCGGGTCGATCTGGGCAGCATGCAGGTCGCCGGGTTCACCTCCATGAACATCACGCTCGAGTCCGATCCGTCGCAGACGCGCATCGTGAGCATCGTGGCCTCTTTCGAGGACGCCGCGCTGCGGATCCAGCCGCTGGCAGCGCCGCGCAGCGGCGGGTTCTGGGAGGAGATGCGCCCGCAGATCATCGAGTCCATCAAGTCCGCTGGCGGGGACATCGACGAGGTGCAGGGCCGCTTCGGCACCGAGCTCATCGCCGCGGTGCCGGCTGCGCTGCCCGACGGCCAGCAGGTCCGGCAGCCGCTGCGGCTGATCGGGATCGAGGGTCCGCGCTGGTTGCTCCACGGTGTATTCATGGGGTCCGCCGTCGAGGACCAGAGCAAGGCAGAGCTGTTCGAGGATGTCTTCACGCAGGTGGTGGTCCTGCGCGGCGAGCAGCCCATGGCCCCCGGCGAGGTGCTCCCCATCAAGATTCCGCCGGAGGCCCAACAGGCTGCGGCGGACGCAGCGGCGCAGGCCGCGCAGGCCGCGCAAACGCCACCGCAGGACGGCCAGGCGTAAGCGCCGATCGCACTTAGCGAAGGCGCCCCAGCGCATCGAGCGCCGCCCAGCCAAAGGCGGTACGGTCGGCGCCCGGAGCCTGCCGCCGGACCGTCGCCTGAGCGGACCGGCGGATCGCCCTCGTCCAGTGCGCGGCGACCTCGGCCGGATGCAGGGGGTCGTCGGCCAAGGCCACCAGTGCCGTCGGGGCCCGAACCGCGGCGAGCTCAGCATCGCTCGGGCCGCGCGAGGCCGACGTGCCGCGCAGCGCCGCCACCAGATCGGGCTGCGCCATCGTGGACCAGGCCGCCAGCAGTTCCTGCGTCACCCAGTCGTCGCCGAAGTCGCGCTGCAGGCGTGCGAGCTCGTCGGCGAGGCCGCGCTGCTCGATCAGGTCGGCGGCAGCGGCGGTGGCGGCAGCCACTGACCCCGGCGGACCTGTCCAGGCGGGCATCGCCGCCACCACGAAGCCGCCGGTCCAGCCCGTGTGGGCGGCAGCCATGATCGCGGCGTGCGCGCCGAGGGACACCCCGATCACCGCTGCGATCGGACGGGTGCGCAACTGGTCGGCCAACAGAGCGGCGACGAACTCGGCGTCCCCGGACGGGTGGGTGACGGCCCGGACTGCCTGGGTCTCAATCACCGGTGCGAACGCGCGCTCGACGAACGACGGCGAGGATGCGCTGCCGGGCGCCAGCAGCACCGTTGCCTCGGGCATACCTACCGCTCCTTGCGGGTCGGGGCTAGCCTGAGCCTATGGCTTCACTCAAGTCGCTGCTCTCGCGCGTCACCTCCTCCGACGCGGAGGTGGAGGCCCAGAGGCTGCGCCA
Organism: Candidatus Nanopelagicales bacterium; assembly: GCA_044326505.1. GTDB lineage: Bacteria > Actinomycetota > Actinomycetes > S36-B12 > UBA10799 > JACJWR01. The sequence goes on from JBIRBF010000099.1 coordinate 2,151, forward strand.
GTCCAGTCAGTCTGAGGGGAGCATCGCCGCGTGCGACTGCACGTTGGGGAGCAACGCCACGATCAAGGGCGTCGTCAGGTCGATGATCCTGGAGCCCAGCGATACTCTGCCGAGCCTCGAGGCAACGGTCTTCGACGGCACGGGCACCGTCAAACTCGTCTGGATGGGTCAGCGCCGGATCATCGGCGTCGACCCCGGCCGGCGGATCCGGGCGACTGGCCGGGTATCCGGCAAGACGGGGGAACCAGTGATCTACAACCCGCGCTACGAACTCCTGCCGGCGGAGGACTGATGACGCAAGGCCCGGATTCCGGCGCCGGCACCGACCCGATCGAGGGCACGATCGAGGAGCGACTCGAGGAGCTCCGAGAGGACAGCCCCGCGGAGCGCAAGCTGCTGACTAAGGCAATCGGCGGCTGGCGCGGGATCGTCGACTCTGGTCTGCCGTCCGCGGTGTTCGTCACGGTCTACAGCTTCAACGGCCAGGCGCTGGCACCGGCGGTGTGGTCGGCCGTAGCCGTGGGCGCCCTCATCGCGCTCCTCAGACTCATCCGGCGGGAGGACCTGACCCAGATCGCCGGCGGGTTCGCGGGCATCCTCGTATCTGCCTTCGTCGCCTCGCGCACCGGCGAGGCGGAGGACTTCTTCCTTCCGGGCCTGCTGGTCAACCTCGCCTACGGATCTGCGGCGCTGCTCTCGGTGCTGGTGGGCTGGCCGCTGCTGGGCTTCCTGCTCGGCGGCATGGGGGGCTCGTTCACCGGCTGGCGAGCCGACAAGCAGCTGCGGCGCACCTACGCCGCCGCCACCTGGATCTGGGTCGGGGTGTTCGGGCTGCGGCTGCTGGTTCAGGTGCCGCTGTACCTGGCCGGGCAGGCGGCTGCGCTGGGGGTAGTCAAGATTGTCATGGGCTGGCCGCTGTTCCTGCTCGGTGCCTGGCTGACGTTTCTGGTGGTGCGTCCCACACTGGCCAGTCGTCGGGCGGCCGAGCGTGCGAGCGCGCCGACGGGCGGCGAGGCGGCAGCCTCAGCCGATGATCAGGAGTCGTCGGAGGACAGCAGCACTTCGAGCTCGCCCTCCTGAGCGGGCGCCGCAACGAAGACCAGTTCGTCGCCCATCTCCAGGGTGTCGTCGGGCGTCGGGGCGATGATGCGCTTGCCGCGGATGATGGCCACCAGCGCGGTATCGATGGGCCAGGTGACGTCGCCGACGCGCTCGCCCACCGCGCGCGAGTCCGACGCCAGCGTCAACTCCACCAGATCGGCGTTGCCCTCTCGCAGCGAGAACAATCGCACCACGTCGCCGGTTGTGACGGCTTCCTCGACCAGTGCCGAGAGCAGCCGCGGCGTCGAGACCGCCACATCCACGCCCCACGACGAGTCGAACAGCCACTCGTTCTTCGGGTGGTTCACGCGCGCCACCACACGGGGCACTCCGAACTCGGTCTTGGCCAAGAGGCTCACCACCAGGTTTGCCTTGTCGTCGCCGGTGGCGGCAATCACGACCTGGGCACCGTCGAGCCCCACGGATTCCAGCGAGGCGATCTCACAGGCGTCGGCCTGCTGGATGGTCACGTTCTCGATGTAGTTGGCCGCGGCCTCCGGGTCGCGGTCGAGCATCACGACTTCGTGACCGTTGGCGCTGAGCTCCCGAGCGATGGAGCGACCCACTTTCCCGGCACCGGCGATGACGATCCGCATCAGCTGTCTCCTGGGGGTGCGGCGAGGAAGGCCTCGACCTCCGCTGAATTGGCGGTGTCGTAGGTGGCGTGGATGCGATCGTCTTGCTGCACGATCAGGTCCGGCGTCGGCTGCATACCGTTGCCGAAACGGTTGACCACCGCGACGGTGATTCCGGCCTGGGCGGCGAGCTCGGAGTACTTGGTGCCGATCCACCCGTCGTCCACGGCAAACTCAGCGAGCGCCACCTTGCCGGATGTATCGCGCCACTCCTCCCGCGCACGCTCGGGCATCATGCGGTGCAGGGTCTCGGCCGCGGTCCACCCGACCGTGGCCACAGTGGGGATGCCGAGCCGTTGGTAGATCTCGGCGCGGCGGGGGTCGTAGATGCGCGCCACGACGTTCTCGACGCCGAAGGTCTCGCGCGCGACCCGGGCCGCGATGATGTTGGAGTTGTCGCCGCTGCTGACCGCCGCGAAGGCCCGCGCCCGTTCGACGCCGGCGCGGATCAGTGCGTCGCGGTCGAAACCGACGCCCTTCACCGTGGTCCCCGCGAACGAGTCGGGCAGCCGGACGAACGACGTGGGGTCGAGGTCGATGACAGCCACCGAATGGCCTTCGCGGTCCAGGTCAGTGGCTAGTTTCGCCCCCACCCGGCCGCATCCCATGATCACAACGTGCACGGCAAGTGACGTTACACCCTCAACGGCGTCCGCGCGGGTGCTCGGGGGTCTAGCATTGGCAATCGTGGCCACTCCAGACTTCGCCAAGCGCATCATGCTCGGCCGGGCGCTGCGCAGCGACAAGCTCGGCGAGACGCTCCTGCCCAAGCGCATCGCGCTGCCCGTGTTCGCCTCCGACGCCCTGTCCAGCGTCTCGTATGCGACGCAGGAGATCCTGATCGTCCTGTCGATCGGCGGGCTTGCGCTGTTCGTGTACACGCCTTGGATCGCTATCGCCGTGGCGCTTGTCATGATCGTCGTCGTGGCCTCGTACCGCCAGAACGTCCGGGCCTATCCCTCTGGCGGCGGCGACTACGAGGTCGCCAGCGTCAACCTCGGACCCAACGCCGGCGTCGCCGTCGCCAGCGCATTGTTCATCGACTACGTCATGACCGTCGCGGTCTCAGTAGCGGCGGCGGTGGCCAACACGGCTTCGGTGATCCCGTTCGTGGGTGAGCACAAAGTGCTCATCGCGGTCGTGGTGATCATCGTCCTCACACTGCTCAACCTGCGCGGGGTGCGGGAGTCCGGCACCCTGTTCGCGATCCCGACCTATGCCTTCATCGCGTCTATCGCACTGATGGTCGGCTGGGCGGCTGTGCGGCTGATCAGCGGTGCGGACCTGCAGGCGATCTCGGCGCAGTACACGGTGGAGGCGGAGCAGACCTTCGCGGGTGCCGCGCTGGTGTTCCTCATCGCCAGGGCGTTTTCGTCGGGCTGCACGGCGCTCACCGGCGTGGAGGCCATCAGCAACGGAGTGCCCGCCTTTCGCAAGCCGAAGAGCGAGAACGCGGCCAAGACGCTGCTCTTGCTCGGGGTGATCGCCATCTCGATGTTCATGGCGGTGACGGCGCTCGCCCTCATCACCAATGTGCACGCGGTGGAGGATCCGGCTCAGCTCATCGGCGCTCCTCCCGGCGTGGCCGAGAAGACCGTCGTCGCGCAGGTCGCCGATGCCGTGTTCGGCGACTTCAAGGTGCTCACGGGTCTGGTGGTCGGCGCGGCCGCCCTGATCCTCATGCTTGCCGCCAACACCGCTTTCAACGGGTTCCCGGTGCTCGGGTCAATCCTGGCCCGCGACGGTTACCTGCCTCGGCAGCTGCACACGCGTGGGGACCGACTGGCCTTCTCCAACGGCATCGTCGTGCTGGCGCTCCTAGCGATGCTGCTGGTGTGGGCGTTCGACGCCGAGGTGTCCAAGCTGATCCAGCTCTACATCATCGGGGTGTTCTTCTCGTTCACCATGAGCCAGACCGGAATGGTCCGGCACTGGACCCGGTTGCTGCGCGGCCCCGACGTGACTTCGACCGAGGCCAAGAAGATGCGCCGCAACCGTGTCATCAACGCCGTCGGCCTCACCATCACCGGTATCGTCCTGGTGCTCGTGCTGTTGACGAAGTTCACCCACGGGGCGTGGATCGTCTGCGTCGCCGGCCCGATTCTGTTCTTGATGATGAAGGGCATCCACCGCCACTACGACCATGTGTCCGACGAGCTCAGCCCGGCCGACGATCGGACCACACTGCCTCCGCGCGTGCATGCGATCGTGCTGGCCGCCAAGGTGCACTCCCCGACTCTGCGGGCGCTTGCTTACGCTCGCGCCACCCGGCCGGACACCCTCGAGGCGCTGGTCGTGGATGTGGATCACGACGACACCAGGGCGTTGATCGACGATTGGGACCGCCGCGGCATCCCGGTCCGGCTGCGAGTGCTGGACTCGCCCTTCCGCGAGATCACCCGCCCGTTGCTGGACTACGTGCGTGACCTGCACGCGGCAAGTCCCAAGGATCTGATCACCGTGTACGTGCCGGAGTACGTCGTGGGTCACTGGTGGGAGCACCTGCTGCACAACCAGTCCGCGCTGCGGCTCAAGACGCGGCTGCGGTTCACCCCCGGTGTGATGGTGGTGAGCGTGCCCTGGCAGCTGAAGTCGAGTAAGCGCGTGGCGGAGTCCGCGGTCGGCAACGCGGCCGGCGCCGTACGCCGCGGCGAGCCGAGCGCCGAGGTTGCCGACGCCGAGGTCGCTCGCGAGATCCGCAGCGAGCTGTGACGCTGTGACGCTCGGCGCACCGGTCGAGCTCACGCTGGCAGGTCCGGCTGCCGGGGGGACCTGCGTGGCCCACCACGACGGCGCCACCTGGTTCGTTCGCGGCGGGCTGCCGGGCGAGGTCGTGCGGGCACGCGAGACGGCTGCGAAGAATCGCGGCCGGATCAGGTTCGCCGAGGTCGTCGAGGTGGTCGAGGCCTCGCCGGATCGAGTGGAGCCGCCATGCCCGGCTGCCGGGACGTGCGGCGGCTGCGACCTGCAGCACGTGGCATACGAGGCTCAGTTGCGGTGGAAGTCGCAAGTGCTGGCAGATCAGCTCGAGCGGCTCGGGCGCGTGCGCGCGATCGGCCAAGTGCCGGTCGCCGACGCCGTTGCGGTGCGGGAGGTGCCGCTCCCCGGGCGCCCGGCAGGGCTCGGCTGGCGTACCAGGGTGTCGGTGACCGCCGATGCCGAGGGTCGGGCCTGCTTCCACGGCCGGCGTAGCGACGACCTGGTCGCCGTCGCCGGCTGCGCGGTGGCCGTGCCGGAGTTGCAGGCCGGCTTCGCCGCCGCATGGGCGCCGAGACAGCGGCTCGAATGGTCGTCGGCGCAGTCCGGCGTGGTCGTAGCGCCGACTGACGCCGTGAGGGTCGGGGCCTTACCGGGGGACTGGGTCGGTGGGCGAACGGCGCTGCGGACCGCACTGGGACGCACCTGGCAGGTTGCCGCGGACGGGTTCTGGCAGAGTCACGCCGCCGCGCCGGACGTGCTGGCCGCTGCTGTCCGCGAAGCAGCGGGGCCACAGCCCGGCGAGGCCGTGGTGGACCTCTACTGCGGGGTGGGGCTCTTCGCCGGTGCCCTGGCCGCGGATGTCGGCGAGCGGGGCAGCGGTATTGCAGTCGAGGGGGACCACCGGGCCGCGGCACTGGCCCGGCGCAACCTGGCGGACCTTCCGCAGGTCCGAGTGATCGAGGCCGACGTCAAGCGTTGGGTGTCCCGAGGCGGCGCGGCTCAGCTGGCGACGGCCGATGCGGTGGTGCTCGACCCGCCGCGCACGGGCGCCGGAGCGGATGTCATCGCCCGCGTGGCTGCCAGCGAGCGTGCCCGCGTGATCGTCTACGTCGCCTGCGACGGCGCCAGCCTGGCCAGGGACGCGGCACTGCTGCGCACTGCCGGGTGGGAGCTGGCGGCGCTGCAAGCGTTCGACCTGTTCGGGATGTCGCACCACGTCGAGGCCGTCGCCCGGTTCGTCCGGGCCTAGCTGGCCCACCAGGGGGACCTTATTGGGCCGGCTCCGGGCCATGCGCCGGTCGCGCTCGTTGCCTCGGGCCTGTGGGATACGTTTGACGCACGCAGCCACCAAGGAGGGTTCATGGATTCGTTCGGCGCCGCCTCGCAACTCGAGGTCGACGGTACGAGCTTCGAGATCTACCGCATCGATGCGGTGCCCGGATCCGAGCGACTGCCCTACACCCACAAGGTGCTGCTGGAGAACCTTCTGCGTACCGAGGATGGCGCGAACGTCACCGCGGAGCAGATTCGTGCCCTGGGCGCGTGGGATGCATCGGCGGAGCCCAGCGAGGAGATTCAATTCAGCCCGGCCCGCGTGATCATGCAGGACTTCACCGGAGTGCCGTGCGTGGTCGACCTTGCCACCATGCGCGAGGCGGTGGCGGAACTCGGTGGCGACCCCGAGAAGATCAACCCGCTGGCGCCGGCAGAGCTGGTGATCGACCATTCCGTCATCGCCGACGTGTTCGGCCGGCCCGACGCCCTGGCGCTCAACGTGGACCTGGAGTACGAGCGCAACCGCGAGCGGTATGCCTTCCTGCGCTGGGGCCAGGGCGCGTTCGACGAGTTCAAGGTCGTCCCGCCTGGCACCGGCATCGTGCACCAGGTCAACATCGAGAACCTCGCGCGCGTCGTCATGGTGCGCGAAGGCAAGGCCTATCCGGACACCTGCGTCGGTACCGACAGCCACACCACGATGGTGAACGGCCTGGGCGTGCTGGGCTGGGGCGTCGGCGGGATCGAGGCCGAGGCCGCCATGCTGGGGCAGCCGGTGAGCATGCTCATCCCGCGCGTCGTCGGCTTCAAACTGCACGGGGAGCTGTCGCCCGGCACCACCGCCACCGACCTTGTGCTCACCATCACCGAGATGCTGCGCGCCCATGGCGTGGTCGGCAAGTTCGTGGAGTTCTACGGCGAGGGTGTCACGAGCGTGTCGCTGGCCAACCGGGCGACGATCGGCAACATGAGCCCGGAGTACGGCTCCACGGTTGCGATCTTCCCGATCGACGACGAGACGTTGAACTACCTGCGCCTGACGGGCCGTCCCGACGCCCAGATCCGACTCGTCGAGGCCTATGCCAGGGCTCAGGGGCTCTGGCACGACCCCACCCACGAGCCGACCTACTCCGAGAGCCTGGAGTTGGACCTCAGCACGGTGGTGCCCTCGCTGGCAGGACCGAAGCGGCCGCAGGACAGAGTGGTGCTGGCCGACGCCGCGGAGGCCTTCGCGGCCGCGCTGCCGACTTACACCGCCGAGCCGACCCGCACCGCCGACCTCACGATTGACGGCGAGGATGTGACCATCGGCAATGGCGCCGTTGTCATCGCGGCCATCACCTCGTGCACCAACACGTCCAACCCGTCGGTCATGCTGGCCGCGGGCCTGCTGGCCAAGAAGGCCGTTGAGAAGGGCCTCACCCGCAAGCCGTGGGTGAAGACGACGTTGGCGCCGGGCTCGAAGGTCGTGACGGACTACTACGCCAAGTCCGGGCTGGACGTCTATCTGGACAAGCTCGGGTTCGCCCTGGTCGGCTACGGCTGCACCACCTGCATCGGCAACTCCGGGCCGTTGCCCGAGGCCGTGAGCGCCGCGGTGCGCTCCGCCGACCTGGCCGCCGTCAGCGTCTTGAGCGGCAACCGCAACTTCGAGGGCCGGATCAACCCCGACGTCAAGATGAACTACCTCGCCTCGCCGCCGCTGGTCGTGGCGTACTCACTGGTCGGGCGCATGGACGTCGACGTCGTGAACGAGCCGCTGGGCACCGACCCGGACGGCGAGCCGGTCTACCTGCGCGACATCTGGCCCTCGCAGGCAGAGGTCAATGAGGCGATCGCGACGAGCATCGATCCCCAGATGTTCGCCCAGCGCTACGCCGACGTATTCGCCGGCGACGCGCGTTGGGCCGCGCTGGACACTCCCGACGGAGCCACTTTCGCCTGGGAGCCGGAGTCGACCTACGTCCGCAAGCCGCCGTACTTCGACGACATGCCGCGCGAGCCGCAGCCGGTGACCGATATCGCCGATGCCCGGGTGCTGGCCCTGCTGGGCGACTCGGTCACGACGGACCACATCTCGCCCGCGGG
>JBIRBF010000088.1:0-10831 GCA_044326505.1 Candidatus Nanopelagicales bacterium
AGGAACGTCGACTCGAGGAAGAACGCCAGCAGGCCCTCGACGGCCAACGGCGCTCCGAACACGTCGCCGACGAAGCGGGAGTAGTCCGACCAGTTCATGCCGAACTGGAACTCCTGCACGATGCCCGTCACGACGCCCATTGCGAAGTTGATCAAGAACAACTTGCCGAAGAACTTCGTGGCCTTGAGGTACTTGTCTTTGCCCGTGCGCACCCAAGCGGTCTGCAGTCCGGCTACCAGGAACGCCGTGCCGATCGTGATGGGCACGAAAAGGAAGTGGTAGACGGTCGTGATGCCGAACTGCCAGCGGGACAGCATGAGCGGGTCGAGAGCGACCAGATCGAGACCATTCATGCACCTATGGTGACGGTACTTGCGACCCGTCGCTCACGGAAAAAGACCCTGCTCTGGGGGCATTTCGTCCTGATTTCGTCGGGACTAAAGTCCCTAAGGGGCCGCCGAAGGCGGACCCGACGATGGCTCAGGCGGCTGAAATGCCGTCAAAGCGTCTATCAGCAAGTCGTTTGCCGCCGGCTCGGCAATCGTCACTCTGATCCCCACACCGGCGAATCCGCGGGCGACCAGTCCAACAGCGGCCAGAGCGGCAAGCACGTCGGCAGTCTGCTCGCCGGTCGGCAGCCACAGGAAGTTCCCTTGCGGGTCGGGCAACCGCCAGCGGGTGCCGGCCAACTCCGCCAGCACTCGCCCGCGCTCCGCCCGCAGCGCCGCCACGCGCTCGAACAACTCGTCCTCGGCGGCCAGCGAGGCGACCGCCGCGTCCTGCGCGATCGTCGAGACGCCGAACGGGATCGCGGTCTTGCGGAAGGCCTCGGCGGTCTCGGGATGCGCCACCGCGTAGCCCACCCGAAGCCCCGCCAGGCCGTAGGCCTTCGAGAAGGTGCGCAGCACGGCAACGTGCGGGTGGTCGCGCAGCAGGGCGAGGCCGTCGACCGCCTCCGGATCGTCCACGAACTCGGCGTAGGCCTCGTCGATCACGACGAGCACATCGTCGGGTACCGCAGCGATGAGCTCGGTCACGGCGTCATGGCTGACTATCGTGCCGGTGGGGTTGTTGGGGGTGCAGACGAAGACGCAGCGGGTGGCGTCGGTCACCGCTGCGGCAATCGCCCGGACGTCTTGCCGGAAGCCCGCATCCAGCGGGACGGCCACCATCTGGGCTCCCGCCACCCCCGTGATAATCGGGTAGGCCTCGAAGCTCGGCCACGAGAACACCACCTCGTCACCGTGTCCGGCCACGGCCGACACGACCTGCTCGCACACCGCCACGCTGCCGCAGCCCACCGCAACCCATTCCGGCGAGACGCCGAGCCGGTCGGCGATGGCCCCGGTGAGCTCCACGGAGTGCGGGTCCGGATAGCGGTTGATCCGCTGCGCCGACTCGGCGATGGCATCCAGCACGGAGGGCAGCGGACCGTAGGGGTTCTCGTTCGACGAGACTTTGAATCCGCCGGGATCGGCGCGCTGGCCGGCCTTGTAGGCGGGCAGGGTGGACATGACCGGACGCTGGCGGGGAGGCATGGCTGTTGAGCCTAAACTAGGCGTCGTGACCCTCAGAGCCACCGGCCGGCTCGCGCTCACCCTGGTGGCGGTGCTGTTCGTGGTACTGGCGATCATCGTGGCGACCACATTCCGGGAAGTCTCGGAGGCTCGGTCGAGGCTCGTGGAGCAGCTCTACCCGGCCGACAACGATATCGCCGAGGCGCTGGTGTCCAGTGCCGACATGGAGCGCAGCCTGCTCACCTATGCCCGGGACGCCGAGGAAGGCACCCTGACCCCATTCGTCCTGGGCCGGGCTTATAGCGGCGCGTCACTGGACCGTCTGGGCGCCCGTCTGACGGGCGACCTGGCAAGTCTGCGTCCGATCTACGAGGAGGCGGTCGCCGAGCGCGCGGACTGGCTGGACGACGCGGCCGATCCGCTCATCGCGGCCGTGACGACCGGGGACAGTGCGACGGTGACCCGGCTGACCACGCCGGCCGGTGGCCCCGAGCGGTACGCCTTCGGCAAGCTGCGCACCGACCTGCGGCTTATCCAGTACCAGCTCGGCAAGCTCACCGTCCAGGACACCGCGGTGGTCACCGCCGCGAACAGGCGCCTCGCACAGGCGCTGGCTCTCGCGGCGCTCGTGGCGCTCGCGCTCGCGATCGGCGGTCAGGTGCTGCTACACCGCAGAGTGCTCGGACCGCTGGCCGACCTGGGCGGTCAGATGCGCCACCTCGCGGGCGAGCAGGACACGGCCACCCCACTGACGCCCTCCGGACCGGCGGAGCTCGCGGCAGTGGGCCGGGACGCCGAGCGGCTCCGACAGCACCTGGCCGCCCAGATCGACACCGCACGGCAAGCCAGGGAATCGCTCATCGACGAGCAGCCGCTGGTAGCCGCGCTGGGCGACTACCTCCAGGGCAGCGCAGATCGCGCGCGGCTGCCCGGGTTCGGTGTCGGTGTGGCAGCGGTGACGGCTGCCGGGGTGCTGTCCGGGGACTGGTGGGAAGCCAGGGCCGCTGGTGCCGGTGAGGCGCAGCTGATCCTGGCCGATACCCGCGGGCACGACGTGCGAGCCGGGGCCCTCTCGGTCATGTTCAAAGCGGCGCTCACGGCCTCGCTGGACGCCGGGCTGGATCCGGGCGCAGCCTTGGCAAACGCCGCAAGGGTCTTCGACGAGGCGCCGGACTGTTTCGTGTCGTGCGTGATGCTGGCCGCTGCCCCGAAGGGACTGCGCTACCTCAACGCGGGCCACTCGCCACCGCTGCTGGTCCGCGCGGGCGGTACGGGAACGGCACCGGGACCCTGGAGCACGGCACGGCGGCCTGTTGATGAGCTCGCCCCCACCGGACCCATCGTGAGCGCGATTGGGGGCGGCTGGACAACCCTCGAGGTGCCGCTCGCACCCGGCGATGCCGTGGTGCTGTTCACCGACGGCCTGGTCGAGGCGCGCGAAGCGAGTGGTGATGAGCTCGGCTCCGGCCCGGTGACCGGCTGGTCGCAGGACCTGCTTCAGCAATGCGCCGCCGATACGCCGACGGAGCGGGCGCAGTACCTGGCGGCCGGCATCCTCGACCGGGCCCGCGCGGCGGCGCCGAACCTGCGCCGTGACGACGTCACTGTCATCGTCGCAGTCCGCGAGTGAGCAACGGCGCCGCCTTCAGCCCACCAACTCGCCCACTGCCGCGTCGAACAGCTCGGTGTGCCGGTCGACGTCGGCCGCGCTCGTCTCCGGGCTCATGAGGGCCATGTTGTGGAACGGCGTGATGAGCAGGTCGCGATTGCTGGTGAACAGGTGCAGGTACTCCTCCAGCTCCGCGTCCCCCGCAGCAGCGGCCTCCGTGCCCGTCCGCGGCGCGGGGGCCGCGAACCGGTACTCCGCGCGCGCACCAAGCCGACTCACAGACCACGGCACGTCGTATTGGTCGATCACCTGCTGAGTGCCCTCGGCGAAGCGGCCGCCCAGATCGATCATCGGGCCGAAGGCGTCATCGGTGAGCACCTCACCCAGCGTCGCCCGCATCGCCGCGCTGCTCAGTGCATTGCCGGCGAGTGTGCCACCGACGCCGCCGACATCCACGATGTCGGCGTCGTCGGATCGCAGAACGGCTGCTGCGACCTCCTCGGTGATCCCGTAGGCGCCCGACGGCACCCCGCCCCCGATCGACTTGCCGATGACGAAGATGTCAGGCTGCAGGTCCCAGGCCGCGGTGCAGCCGCCCGGTCCGGCGCTGAACGTGTGCGTCTCGTCGATCAGCAGCAGCGTCCCGTACTTCGTGCACAGATCGCGCACCCCCTCCAGGAAGCCAGGCTCGGGCAGGACGATGCCGATGTTGGTAAGGGCGGGCTCGGTGATGAGCACCGCTATATCGCGGTGGGAAAGCGCGCGCTCGACCGACTCGAGGTCATTGAACTCAGCGGCGCGCGTGGTCGCGACCACAGGCACCTGCGGCCCCACGCTGCCGGGCCGGTCGAGGGTCTGGCCGGTCGCCGGGTCAAGCACGGCGAAGGTCTCGTCCACCGTCCCGTGGTAGCCATAGGAGAACGCCAGCACCTTGGGCCGGCCCGTCACCAGTCGCGCCAACCGCAGCGCCCACCGGTTAGCATCCGTGGCGCTCAAGGTGAAAGACCACTTGGGCAGCCGGAACCGACGGGTGAGCTCGACCGCCACCCACTCCGCGTCTTCCGTGGGCAGCATGGTGGTGATGCCGCCGAGTTGACCGGCGCGGCGGGCGAGCGCGGCGACCGTCGGCCCGGGCGAGTGCCCGGCCATCGCGGCGGTGTCGCCGAGCGAGAAGTCGACGTAGGTGTGACCGTCGACGTCGGTGATGCGGTTGCCGCGAGCGCCGGCCAGGTACAGCGGGAAGCCGCCAGACCACTTGTTCATCCAGGTCATGGGGACCCGGCCGAACAGGTGGTCAGCGCCGTCATAGAGGGATCTGCTGCCGGGGTTTCGCTCGGCATGGGTGGTCTGTTCGCGGGCGAGCAGCTGGGCTAGTCGAGTGCGATCGATCGCGGTCACGGTCGCTCCTGAGAGTTGCCGACCCCGACGGTGCTGCCGTCGGGCATGGTGAGGGACATCGAGAATCCCGCGGTTCCCAGCGCGGACATGACCCGCACCCACAGCGCCAGGTACATCTCCTGACCCCGGGCACCGGAGAGATCGCCCAGATCGGCGATGCTCGTCCAACCGAGGTCACGCAACAGGCCGCCGACGGTGGCCTTGGCTGCCTCGTCATCTCCGCTGACGAACATCGTCGCGCCCGCCGGAGGATTCACCATCAGCGCGTAGTTAACGGTGTTCAGCGACTTGACGACCTTGGCCTCGGGAAAGGTGCGCTGGATGCGTTCGGCGAGCGAATCCTCATTACACACGCTCAAGAACGGCGGGAAGCCCCGGGAGAAGTCCAACGGGTTGGCCACGTCCAGCAGCACTTTACGGGTGAGGTTGTCCTCGCCGGCGCTGAGCAGCACAGCGATCGAGGCGTCGCCGCTGGCGGCGTTCAGCACCAGGTCGGCATCCGCGGCGGCCTGCGCGAAGGTCGCCAGTCCCACCTCGGAGGCTCCCTCCAGCCAGTCCGCCCACGTCGGTCCAGCGTCCCCCTCCAGGTGGCGCTCGGCGGTGACTGAAGGGTCGCGGGTGCCCACCACCACGTCGTGTCCGCGCGCGGCCAGCCCGCCTGCCAGCGTTCGGCCCACCACACCTGTGCCCAGTACTGCGACTCTCATGGGAACCTCCTGTTGCCGTGGTTCGCCACACGGCGACCATGCCCACCATCGGACCATGCGGGAGGCGGCGGCCTCAACTGCTGGCGCAGAACTGCGTGCGGCGTTAGGCCGGCCAGCCCCGGGAAAGTACGTCAGCCGCTTCGGCAGCGCAGGCGGCATCGTCCATCGGGCGCGTTCGTGCGGCGCTTCCCCCCGCGAATCCCGCCACGATCGGTTGGCCGACGACACCCACGAGGTTGTAGAACTCGGTCCACCGATCCGCCGGACTATCGCTCACCTGCAGGACCTGCACATCGGGCCACCACTGGCCCGCGTACGCGAGGAAGGCCTTCTCGAGGTTTCCGGTAGTCAGCGACTTCAGAGCCGCGGCGACCGGAGCGTCGAGGGATCCGAGCGAGGGCCGGTCGGTCTGCAACAGCGCCAAGGGCACTGCCACAACGACGGCGGCGGCGCTCACTGGACCGCCCGGGGTGGCGATGGTCGCGCCGCTGCCGCTGACTGCCACCGACAGTGCCTCGATGCCGGTGCGGACCTGGTGACCGCCCGCCGTCAGCTCGTTCGCGAGCATCTGCGGCACTTTGGCGAACCCGCCGACGACGAGGGAATCGCCCCCCTCGTAGTCGTCGCCCTCGGAGAGGGCCTGCGCCCCGAGGCGATCGAGGTCCAGCCCGTATTCCTGCACGATTTCGGTCATGGCGGCGAACCGTCGCGCGGGCGAGTCCGGGCGCCAGTCCTGCCCGGCCAGCTGGTCGAGCACGGAGGTGTTCGCGGGCAGATCCTCATTTGCCAGACCATCCACGAGGTCCACCAGTTGCCTTGCAGCGGCCTCAGCGGCCGGGTCGTCGGTTCCCGAGCGGTAGGAATGCGCGAGTGCGTCCTCGAAGTTCGTGGGCGACAACGTGAGACCCGCCTGCGCCACCAGCCCCACCATTGGGTTACCGGTCACTCCGTGCACCCAGGCGGCGCCGAACTCCAGCGGCACCCCCCAGCTGGTGTCCGTGTGGATGCGTCCCCCGACCCGGTCGCGGGCCTCCAGGACAGTCACCCGGCATCCGGCGGCGGCCAGGTCCGTGGCCGCGGCCAAACCGGCCATGCCCGCCCCCAGGACCACCACCTCCGCCGCGGGCCCCACCAGTGTGAGCACCTTGGCTGCCGCGCGGCGCCCGGAGTTGTAGGCACCGTGCACCGTGGACGGGTAGTCAGTGGCGGTGTACTCGCCAGCGAGAACCACCCGCCCGGAGACGACCGCGTCCGCCAACACCTGACGCGCCGAGGAGGGTGTGCCCACTGGGATCGCCGAGTAGGAACCCAGCGCCCAGGGGTCGGTGTCCCACCGCGTCACCGCCGAGCGGGCCAGAACCCTCGCCCCTGCCGAGCTCATTCCGCTCGCCGGGGCCACGCTCGGCCCGGCGGGCACGCTCCTGACACCGCACGCGGACAGCCCGCCGGCGCCAAGTCCGGCAAGACCGGCCATGAGCACAGACCGTCGAGTCACCATCGGCCCACCACCGTGCGCCATCCTCAGTAGCGGTGATCGCCGCCGTGCTCGGACCCTCCCCAGGGACCACGGCGGGCAGCCTCCAACACCACTGCACCGGAACCATTGAGGTTCCACTCGCGCAGGTGGGCACGCACCAACAGAGCGCCCAGACGGGTGTCGCGGAACGGCGGGCGGGGGGTCGTGGTCACGCACCTATGGTACGAAGCGTTTCGAGGCCCCGGTGACAGTGGCCATCCACCCAGGCCTACCAGGCATCCCGCCCACGAATGGCTCGTCCGGTGTTCTCGTTGCGGCGCAACGCGCACGCACGTCCCCGTCCACCGAACGTGACGGGGCATGACACTCTGGAGTCTCGGCGTGTCGCGCACGAGCTCAGTGAGAGGTGCTTTCCCATAGCTGACGCTGACGTGAACGAGAGGGGCGAGCCGTCGCCAGCGACGGCTCCAAGCCGTTGGCTGCCGCTGCTGCTGGCGATGGCGATGTTCGTCCTGGTGGTCGACACCACGATCATGAACGTGTCGATCTCGGCTGTGGCCGAGGACCTGGGCGCGACCGTCAGCAGCGTCCAATCCGCGATCGCCCTTGAGGCCCTGGTGTCGGCCGCGTTCATCCTCATCAACAGCAAGCTCGGCGACCTGATGGGCCGTAAGCGGGCGTACATCATCGGACTGATGGCGTACGCCATCGGTGCGCTGGCCATGACTTTGGCGCAGAGCGTCACGGCGATCATCGTCTTCTGGGCCATCATCGGAGGACTCGGCGCATCGCTGCTGCTCCCGGCGATGCAGTCGCTCATCCACGGCAACTTCGAGGGCGCGGCCCGCGCCAAGGTCTATGCGCTCGTGGGGGCGTCCATGGCGATCGCCGCAGCGATCGGGCCGCTGATCGGCGGCGTCATCACCACGTACTGGTCGTGGCGCGTGAACTTCGGGCTCGAGTTCGTGATCATCGTTGTGGTGCTGGTGGGCAGCCGGCTGGTCAAGGACGTCGCCTACACAGGAGAACGCAGCATCGACCTTGTCGGTGCCGCCCTTTCGGTCGTGGGGATGGGTGGCGTCGTGCTCGGCATCCTGGTGTGGCAGGAGGGCGGCGAGGCCGTACTGGCCCTCATCGCCGTCGGCGCCATCGCCCTCTTCGCACTGGCTCGCTGGCTCGTACGGCGCAAGCGCGAGAACACGCCGTTCCTGCTGGACCCGGCGCTGTTCGCGCTGCCGCACTTCCGCGTCGGCATCACACAGCAGATGCTGCAGCAGATCGCGCTCGGCGGATCGATGATCGTCATCCCGATCTTCCTGCAGATCGCCCTGGAGTACAACGCGCTCGAGGCTGGACTCGCCATCGCCCCGCTGTCCTTGAGCATGTTCTTCGTCGCCCTCACCGCGGGCCGTCGGGCCGGGCGCCGCCGCCCCGCGGTGATGGTGCGGACCGGCTTCCTCCTGGCCCTGGTGGGCATGGCCCTGGTCATTCCGGTCGTCCCGCGGGCGGAGTCCTCGATGGGCGCGTGGGTCCTGCTGATTCCCCTGCTCATTGCCGGGTCGGGCCTGGGCTTGCTCGTCTCGCAGCTGAA
This sequence comes from Candidatus Nanopelagicales bacterium, assembly GCA_044326505.1. GTDB lineage: Bacteria > Actinomycetota > Actinomycetes > S36-B12 > UBA10799 > JACJWR01. Next base: position 8,300 of record JBIRBF010000088.1, read on the forward strand.
CAACTACACCCTGGCCCCCATCGCGGAGGAACGTGCCAGCGAGGCCGCGGGAGTCAACTCCGCCGGCGGCAACTTCGGGCTGTCCTTCGGGCTCGCCGTGGCCGGCGGCATCATGCTGGCCGCGCTCTCCCTGTCATTCACATCCCTCACCGACGCAAGCACGGTCATCCCGGAGGGGCAGAAGCAGACCATCTCCGCCGCGCTTGAGCAGAACGCCGAGGTCGTCAGCGACACCCAACTGCAGACGCTGATCGCCGAGGAGCCGCCGGCGGTGCAAACCGAGATCATCGCGATCAATGACGAAGCCCGGGCACTGTCCCTTCAGATCGCCATGCTGGTGCCCGTCCTCGCCTGTCTGCTCGGGCTCATAAACGCGTTCCGGATGGTGCGCCTGCCCGACATCGAGCCGGCATCGTCGACCGAAGGCCTCGACTTCGGCTAGTAGGGCAGCCTGTGACGCGGCATGACCCCCCGCCGCCGCCGTCCCAGCCGGGGGGGTGCGGCGAACGCTACCTAGAGCTGACGCGCCTGAGGGGCCGTGAGTACAACCGCTGGCGCGCCCGACAGCGGCCACCCATCAAGCCTCGCACGAATGAGAAGGGCTCCGAGGGCGGTGTCTCGGAACGGCGGGCGCTGCGGACTGCGCATAGTGGGGCTCCTAACCGCGGGCGAGGTCGATGAATCGGCTGTAGTGGCCTTGGAAGGCAACGGGGACCACCCCGGTGGCACCGTTGCGGTGCTTGGCGACAATGAAATCGGCCTCGCCGGCCCGCGGCGACTCAGGTTCGTACACGTCTTCGCGGTGCAGCAGGATCACGATGTCCGCGTCCTGCTCGATCGAGCCAGACTCGCGCAAGTCCGAGACCATGGGCTTCTTATCCTGCCGCTGCTCCGGACCACGGTTGAGCTGGCTGATCGCCACCACGGGAACCTCGAGTTCCTTGGCGAGCAGCTTCATCGACCGCGAGAACTCGCTGACCTCCTGCTGGCGGCTCTCGACCTTCTTGCCGCTGGACATGAGCTGCAGGTAGTCGATGACGACGAGTTTGAGGTCGTGCTGCTGCTTGAGCCTGCGGCACTTGGCCCGAATCTCCATCATGGACAGGTTGGGCGAGTCGTCGATGAACATGGGGGCATCGGCCAGCCGACCCATCTGCACTGCGAGCTTCTGCCAGTCCGCCTCGGACATCGTGCCGCCGCGCATGTGCTGCAACGAGATGCCCGCCTCGGCGCTGAGTAGGCGCATCACGATCTCGTTCCGGCTCATCTCCAGCGAGAAGATGGCGCTGGTGAGCTGGTGCTTGATGCTCGCGCACCGCGCCAGATCCAGACCGACAGTGGACTTACCCATGGCGGGACGCGCGGCGACGACGACCATCTGACCAGGGTGGAGGCCGTGGGTCATCGCGTCGAGGTCGGTGTAGCCGGTGGGGACGCCGGCCATGCCGCCGCCACGACGGCTGATGGACTCGAGCTCCTCGAACGCTCCGTGCATAAGCGTGCCGAGCGGTTGGTAGTCGTCGGCGGTGCGGTCGCTCACGACGTCGTAGACCTCGGCCTGGGCCCGGTTGACGATTGCCTCGACGTCGCCCTGGGCGGCATAGCCCGCCTGCGCGATGCGAGTGCCTGCCTCGACCAGCCGGCGCAGAATCGCCTTCTCCTGCACGATCTCGGCGTAGTACCCAGCATTGGCCGCCGTGGGCACCTTGGCCGTCAGCGTGTGCAGGTAGGCCGCGCCACCCACGCGCTGCAGGTCGCCCGCCCGCTGCAGCGCAGCGGCCAGGGTCACCGCATCCACTGGCTCGCCGCCGCCGTAGAGCGACAACACAGCGTCGTAGATGGTCTGATGCGCGGGCTGGTAGAAGTCCGCGGTGCGCAGGACCTCGACTACGTCGGCGATCGCGTCCTTGCTCATGAGCATTCCGCCGAGCACAGACTGTTCGGCGAGCCCGTCATTCGGCGGAACTCGATCAAACGGAACGGAGTTGGGCGCAGCGCCAGCGTCGGCGCTGTGCGCCGGCTCCGACATATCGATGACGCTCATGCGACCCCTTCGCTCAACTGCTGGACCACCCGGAATTCGGAAGGTCGATCGATCCACTCCGAGGTCTACTCAGAGGGTCCGACACAATGCTGTGAACGAATCCTGACCGCCGAGGGCAGCCCCGGGAACAACGCTCGCACAACTGTCCACGATGTGAGACGGCCCCTGTGGATAGTCATGTGGACGACGCGCCGTCAACCAGGATGTTTGCCTAGTCCGCCGGTGCACAACCTGTGGAGAACCCTTGGGGACAGGTCCTCCCGCACCTGCACTTATGGCACTTGACCAGGCCTTACGTTTCCCACACGGTGGGGACTGGAATCGGTCCTTGGGCGCGTCGGGTTATCCCCAAAGATTCGCTTACGTTTGCGCGGAAGTCGTGCTTTCGGTGCGTGGCGCACCCCAGCCCGCCCGAAGCCGAAGGGGGTGGCGGGCATGGCCGAAGAACCCCACGAACTCAACACAGAGGAGGGGCCGGACCGACCCAC
>JBIRBF010000063.1:0-13567 GCA_044326505.1 Candidatus Nanopelagicales bacterium
ACCATGCGCTCCACGAGTTGCGCCAGTGAGGTCTCGCTGCCAACCGCGCCCAGCCAGTCGTGGCGGTCCGCCAGCGCCAGCGCCGCGCGGTAGTCGCGCGACTCGAACAGTTTCTCGGCACCACGGTGCAGCCTGCCGGTAACAACAGTTGCGGCCACAACCACGTCATGCTCAACGGTGAGGTTCAGTCGCCAGGATCCGTCGAAGGCGGGATGCGACAGCCCGGCAGGCGGCGCCCAGCAGATGCGAACCATGCCGACCATGGTGGCCTACGCTCGCAGCATGACCACGATTGACGACACCTTCCGGCCTGCGGGCGAGAATTGGGAGCGGCTGTCCGAGAAGCTCGTGACGGTGCGGCGGCTGGTGCAGGGGGCCGTCTCGCTGGTCCTACTCGCCGTGATCGTGGTCGTCTGGTTCGCTACGCCCGCGCCGCGCTGGTTGCTGGGGCTGTTGGCCGCACTGGTGATCGCCGAGCTCATCTGGGGCTGGTGGTTGATCGGCCGCCGGGTGCGCTCCTACGGTTTCGTGGCGCGCGGCGACGATCTGTTGGTCACGTCTGGGATCCTCTTCCGCCGCCTCGTCGTCGTGCCCTACGGCCGGTTGCAGTTGGTGGACGTCGTGGCCGGTCCACTGGACCGGGCGTTCGGCATAGCCACGGTCCGGCTGCACACGGCGGCGGCCACGACGGATGCCACCATCCCCGGCCTCACCCCGGAGCGGGCCGCGGATCTGCGCGACCGGCTGGTTGCGCTGGGTGAGTCGCGCGCGGCGGGGATGTGACTGTGGCCCAGCCGCAGGGCGAGACGGCGAAGCGGCGCACCGCACCCGTTACTCCCCTGGTCCATCTGGTCAGGTTCCTCGGTGTCATCGTCGTCGTGGTGGCGGTCCAGTTCGCCAGTGCGGCCCGCAACCTCAACTCCGTGGCTCTCCTGGGGGCTGGCGGCCTCGCGCTGCTCGTGGTGATCCTCGTCGGTGGTCTGGTCTACCTGCAGTGGCGCCGGCTGGAATATTGGTTCGACGCCGATGGGGATCTGCGCGTCAGCTCTGGTGTGCTGCAGCACCGCGAACGTAGGCTCCAGCTGTCCCGGCTACAGAGCGTCGAGGTGGTGCAGCCGCTGGTGGCGCGGATCTTCGGCATGGCCGAAGTGCGGGTCGAGGTCGCCGGTTCGGGGGACTCCCGGATCACGCTGGCCTACCTCACATTGGCGGCCGCGACGGCGCTGCGCGCCGAGACTCTGGCCCGCGCCGCCGGAGTTCGCCCGGACGCGGGGGAGGCGCCCGAGCACGTGCTCGTCGAGGTGCCCAACGGCGTGCTGCTCAAGTCCTCGCTCCTGCACACCTCGGTGTGGTTGATCCTCGCCGTGGAACTGTTGGCACTGGTCGTCGCCTTTGCCGCGGCGGGCATCGTGGTGGGCCTGGGCCTGGTGATCGGCCTGATCGTGCCCGTGATCGCGGTCTTCGGCACATTCTCGACCTACTTCAACTTCACCGTCGCCGAGTCGCCAGACGGCCTGCGGACCCGATTCGGCCTCTTCGGGGTCCGCTCCCACACCGTTCCTCCGGGTCGCGTCGCCGCCGTGGAGTTCGTCGAGCCGCTGCTGTGGCGCCGCTTCGGTTGGGTCGCCGTGCGCATCACCGTGGCCGGGAACGGAGCCGACGACGACTCCGGCGAGAACACCGCCAGCATGCTGCTGCCGGTCGCAACGTGGGACGTAGCCACCGGGCTGGTGCACCGGCTGCTGCCGGGGGTGGACCTCCCAGCCATCGACTTGCGCCCGGCCCCGGAGTCGGCCAAGCGGCGCTCGCCGTTCCAATGGCACGCCTTGGGCGTCGGGTGGGACGCACGGGTGATCGTCACGCGGCGCGGCTGGCTGATCCGGCGCACTGCGATCACACCGCATGCGCGGGTGCAGTCGGTGCGGCTGACGAAGGGGCCCTGGGAGCGCGCCCTGGGGTTGTCGAGCGTGCATTTCGACATCGTCCCGGGCCCTGTGCGGCCGATGGCGCTGCATCGCGGCGAGCGCGAGGCCGCGCAGTTGCTGGTCGACGAGGCGCAGCGGGTGCTGGCCGCGACGGCCGCCGACTCGTCGTTGCGCTGGGGCCGAGCCGCTGATCGGGCGGCTGCCGCGGCCCCGAGCGCCGATGAAGCCCCGAGCGACGACGCCGCCCCAGCGACCGAACCGACGCCTGACGATGGCGGTTTCCCGGGCCAGCAGCCGCTGCCCTTCGATGGCGACGGGCCGCAGCCAGCCCGCTAGGCTGATTGCGGTCCGAGCGGCCGGCGAAAGCCGGGGAAGGTGGTGCGATGCAGCCCCCGCCACGGCTCAATGTCGGCGTGGTCGGCGTGGGGCGGGCCGGCGCCGTGCTGGCCGCGGCCCTGGACCGCGCCGGCCACCGAGTGGTCGCCGCCCACGCGGTCTCCGATCTGAGCCGGCTCCGTGCGGAGGCCCTCATCCCCAATGCCGATCTGGTTGCTGTCCCGGAAGTGCTGGCCCGGGCCGACCTGGTGCTCCTGACCGTGCCGGACGACGTGCTGGGCGACCTGGTCGCCGGGCTCGCCCGCGCCGGCAGCTTCCGCGTGGACCAGTTCGTGATGCACGCCTCCGGCCGCTACGGCATCGGGGTGCTGGCCGACGCGGTGGCCCAGGGTGCGCTGCCGCTCGCCCTGCATCCGATCATGACTTTCACAGGCACCAGCCTGGACCTCGATCGCCTCAGCGGCTGCCCGTTCGGAGTCACCTCGCCGGCGGGGCTCCGTCCGGTAGCCGAGGCGCTGGTGGTCGAGATGGGCGGCGACCCGGTGTGGGTCGCCGAGGATGATCGCGCGCTGTATCACGCGGCGCTTGCCAACGCCTCGAACCACCTGGTCACGCTCACCGCCATGTCGATGGACCTGTTGGCGCAGGCCGGCGTCGCCGAACCTGGCCGGGTCCTGGGCCCGCTGATGTCGGCCAGCTTGGACAACGCGCTGCGGCGCGGCGATCCCGCCCTCACCGGACCCGTGGTGCGCGGGGATGCACGCACGGTGGCCGATCACCTCCGCGTGCTCGACAACGTGTCCGGCGAGTCGCGGGCGGCCTACCTGGCGATGGCGCGGCTGACCGCCGACCGGGCGCTGGCGGCCGGGCTGCTGCCGCCCTCGCGGGCGGAGGCGCTGCTCGGAGCCCTGGCGGAGGAGGACGCACGGTGAACCCAGATGACATGAACCCAGATCCACAGCCCGGCCCGGCGTTGCTCACCACGGTGGCGCAGGTGTGCGCGTTGCCGCGCGGCGCGCGGGCGGTCGTTATGACGATGGGCGCCCTGCACGAGGGCCATCGCAGCCTCATGCGCGCCGCCCGGCAGCGGGTCGGGGACACGGGCATCGTGATCGTGACCGTGTTCGTCAATCCGCTCCAGTTCGGCGCCGGTGAGGACTTCGACCGGTACCCCCGCCAGTTGGCCGCGGACGTCGAGGCCTGCGCGGCAGAGGGGGTCGACGCGGTCTTCGCCCCGAACGGGCGCGAGATGTACCCGCACGGCGAGCCGCAGACTCGCGTGGTTCCTGGCCCGTTGGCCGACATCCTCGAAGGTGCGGTCCGCCCGGGGCACTTCGGGGGAATGCTCACCGTGGTGCTGAAGCTGCTCAACATCTGCGAGCCGGATGTCGCGCTGTTCGGCGAGAAGGACTACCAGCAGTTGGCGCTCATCCGTCGGATGGCTGCCGACTTCGATCTGGCTGCGCGAATCGAGGGTGTTGCGACGGTGCGCGAGGAGGACGGTCTGGCGCTCTCGTCGCGCAACGTGTACCTGACAGCGGAGCAGCGCGGCCTCGCCGTGTCGTTGTCCCGGGCGCTCGATGCCGGCCACGCCGCGGCCGCTGCCGGCGGGACTGGCGCGGACGTCCTGACCGCTGCCGCGGCCGAGTTGGCGGAACTGACCGAGGTGGACTACCTGGAGCTGCTGGGACCCGGTCTCGAGTCGGAGCCTGCGGCCGATGGCCAGGCTCGGCTGCTCGTCGCGGCCAGGCTCGGCCCGACCAGACTGATCGACAACTGCGCCATCACCCTGGTGGCCCCCTGATGCCGGAGAACCGATGACCTCTGCCGACCATCCGTTCCCGCGCGCAGTGCACCTTGCGACCCGGCTCGCTGCCCCGGCGCCCGGCTGGACGCTATCCGGAGACGTCATCGTCGTCGGGTCCGGCATCGCCGGCCTGGCGACGGCGATCCACGCTCACCGCGCCGGCCATCGGGTCATGGTGGTAACGAAGTCGCTGGTCAACGCAGGTTCGACGGCATGGGCGCAGGGGGGTATCGCGGCTGCGCTGTCCGATGACGATTCGCCGGCGCAACATCGCCGCGACACCCTCGTCGCCGGTGCCGGGCTGTGCGACCCGCAGGCGGTCGACGTGCTCGTGACAGAGGGACCGCAGGCCATCGGCGACCTAGTGCGGTGGGGGACGGAGTTCGACCGGGATGCCGCCGGAGAGCTGGAGTTGACCCGCGAGGGCGGTCACCTGCGCCGTCGGATCGCCCACGCGGGCGGTGACGCGACGGGTGCGGAGATCTCCCGTGCCATGGTGGCTGCCGTCGCAGACAACCCCGGCATCACCGTCATCGAACATGCCCTCGCGCTGGACCTTCTGGTCGATCGCTTCGGTCACACTCAGGGGCTGACTCTGCACGTGATCGGAGAGGGCGAGCACGATGGGGTGGGTGCCGTGCTCGCTCCGGCGGTGGTGCTGGCGACCGGCGGGATCGGACAGGTCTTCAGCGCCTCGACCAACCCCGCCGTCGCGACGGGTGATGGCGTGGCACTGGGTCTGCGGGCCGGCGCGGCTGTGGCCGACATGGAGTTCGTGCAGTTCCATCCGACAGTGATGTGGCTGGGCGGGGACTCCCAGGGGCAGCAGCCCCTGGTCTCGGAGGCCGTGCGCGGCGAAGGTGCGTTCCTGGTGGATGACGACGGCGTCCGCTTCATGGTCGACCAGCACCCGTTGGCCGATCTGGCGCCGCGCGACGTCGTGGCCAAGCAGATCATGCGCCGCATGCGTGAGACGGGTACGGAGCACGTCTGGCTAGACGGGCGGCACCTGGGCGAGCGGATGTGGATCGAGCGCTTCCCGACCATCCTCGCGTCCGCCCGCAGCCACGGCATCGACCCGGTCACGGGGCTCATCCCGGTCGCTCCGGCACAGCACTACACATCCGGCGGCCTCCGCACCGACCTATGGGGGCGGACGAACGTCCTGGGCCTGTTCGCGTGCGGCGAGTGCTCCTGCACGGGTGTGCATGGTGCCAACCGACTCGCCTCGAACTCGCTGCTGGAGGGTTTGGTTTTTGCCGAGCGCATCGGCGCCGTGCTGCGCGATGGGTTGCCGGACCGTGCCGAGCCAGTGGCCCCGGTGGGCGAGGGCTCGATCATCGCGGCTTCGGCGCGCTCGACGATCCAACAGGCGATGACCGACGGCGTGGGGGTGCTGCGCAGCCGCGACGCGGTGGCGGCGGCGGTGGAGGAGCTCAACGACCTGCCGACTGCAGCGCCGGAGGAGGCCGCCACGGGCACCTGGGAGACCACGAACCTGGCCATCGTTGCGGCCTCGATCGCCCAGGGCGCCGGTCTGCGGGAGGAGACTCGAGGGTCGCATTGGCGCGAGGACTTCCCGGCGACCGACGATGTTCATTGGCGGCGGCGTATCAGGACCAGCGTGCGGCCGGGGGCGCAGTTGCGGGTTGACTACGAGGACGTCCCCGACCAGGAGGAGGACAGTGATGAGTCCGACGAGTGAGTCCCCGATGCCGACGGATCACGCCCAGGCTTTGCGGGCGCAGGGCATCGACGCGGCCGAACTGATCGACTTGGCCGACCGGGCGCTGGCAGAGGATCTGGGCGGCGGCATCGACGTCACCACGGCGGCCACGGTGCCTGGGGACCAGCGTAGCGTCCTGGATCTGGTGGCGCGGGCCGATGGAGTTGTCGCGGGACTCCCGGTGGCTGCGGTTGTGCTGGAACGTTGCGGCCGGGTGGCGGTCGAACTCGTGGCCTCCGACGGTGATCGGGTGAGCCGTGGCGACGTGCTGCTGTCGGCGGTCGGTCCGACTGCCGACCTGCTGACTGCCGAGCGATCGGCGCTGAACCTGCTCTGCCACTTGTCCGGCGTTGCCACTGCCACGTCCCGTTGGGCTGATGCCCTGGCTGGCACGTCGGCGCGTGTGCGCGACACGCGAAAGACCACTCCGGGGCTGCGACGGCTCGAGAAGTACGCGGTGCGCTGTGGCGGCGGCGTGAATCATCGGATGTACCTGTCCGACGCGGCGCTGGTGAAGGACAACCACGTGGTGTCCGCCGGCGGCGTGGGTCGGGCCTTTGCCCTCGTCCGCGAGGGGTTCCCCGGAGTGCCGGTCGAGGTAGAGGTCGACTCGCTGGATCAGTTGTCGGAAGTGCTCGCGGCAGGCGCCGACCTCGTGCTGCTCGACAACTTCACCCCCGACCAGATGCGCCAAGCGGTGCGCATTTCGGGCGGCCGTGCGGTTCTGGAGGCCTCCGGCGGCCTGACGCTCGCCGATGCCGCGACCGTGGGATCGACGGGCGTCGACTACATCGCAGTGGGGGCTTTGACACACTCGGCGCCGGTGCTCGACATCGGCGCCGACCTGCGGGAGGTGTGAGGCGATGCTGCTGACGATCGATGTGGGCAACACGAATACCGTCCTAGGCCTGTTCGATCGGCTCCAGCTCGCGCAGTCCTTTCGCATCCGGACCGACCCCAGCGGTACTGCTGACGAGATGATGCTGACCTTCCGCGGACTGCTGGGCGATACCCAGGTGAGCGGGATATCGCTTTGCTCGACCGTGCCAGCAGTGCTGCGGGAGATGCGCACCATGCTGGCGCGCTATTACGGCGATCTGCCGCAGGTCATCGTGGAGCCCGGAACGCGCACGGGGGTGCAGGTGCTCACCGACAATCCCAAGGAGGTCGGGGCGGACCGCATCGTGAACACGCTGGCAGCGCACCACCTCTACGGAGGTCCATGCGTGGTGGTGGATTTTGGCACGTCCACGAATCTGGATGTGGTTTCGGCCAACGGTGATTTCCTGGGTGGTGCGCTCGCGCCTGGAATTCAGATCTCGCTTGACGCGCTCGCTGCGCGCGCCGCGCAACTCCGCAAAGTCGAACTCGTGCGGCCACGCAGTGTAATTGGCAAGAACACGGTGGAGGCACTTCAGTCGGGCGCCTTGTATGGGTTTGCTGGGCAAGTCGACGGACTGGTCGACCGCATCCGGCAGGAATTACCCGACATCGGCGCTGTGATCGCGACTGGTGGGCTGGCCGAGATTGTCGTGCCGGAGTCTCGGACAATCACCGACCACAGCCCGGACCTCACGCTGATCGGCCTCGCGCTTGTTTTCGCCCGCAACGTCACATGACCATCGAACAACCCGGGCACCAGGTGGCGCCGGTCGGATCGGACTTCCTGATCAGGGCCGCGCGCACTGACGACGTGCCGGCCATTAAGCAGTTGGTCGAGACGTATACCGCCAGTCGTCGCCTGCTGGCTAAGGCGACAGTGACCCTGTACGAAGACGTGCAGGAGTTCCTGGTGGCCGTCGGCCCTGATGGCGGGCTGGTGGGCTGCGGTGCCCTGCACGTGATGTGGGAGGACCTCGCCGAGGTCCGGACCCTGGCTGTGGCTCCGGGCATCACCGGCGGGGGGATTGGCGGGGCGCTGCTGGCGGCCTTGCTCGCCCGCGCCCGCGACGTCGGTGTGCAGCGGGTGTTCTGCCTCACGTTCGAGCGGGAATTCTTCATGCGTCACGGATTCGCGGAAATCGAGGGAACTCCGGTGGGGCACGATGTGTTCGAGCAATTGCTGGAGTCGTATGACGAGGGTGTCGCCGAGTTTCTGGACCTCGAGCGCGTCAAGCCGAATACCCTGGGCAACCATCGGATGCTCACGACGTTCGAGTCGTAGGGGATATCCCGGGAACTGTTTCCCGATTCATGTGTGGCATCCTGCGGTGACCGTTATTGTGAGCGTCTAATCGGGGGATGTCCGAAGGGAATGCCATGGCAAGCAGGGTCCAAGTAGTGCTTGAGGACGATATTGACGGCAGTGCGGCGCAAAGTACCGTGGCATTTTCGCTCGACGGCGTGGAATACGAGATCGACCTTTCGGAGGCAAACGCCCGGGCGCTCACCGAGGCCCTCACGCCCTACATCGAGGCGGGCCGTCGCGTGAGTGGACGCAAGACTCGCCGGCGTGCCGCTGCAGGTGGACGCTCCGGCGGCTCGGACTCGGCCGTCGACACCGCCTCGGTACGTGCCTGGGCGCACGACCAGGGCATCGAGGTCGCCGCGCGCGGCCGGATCTCGGCCGATGTGATCGCGATGTATCGCGCAGCGAATGGCTAGAGCCCGCTGACTCCAACGGGCGTCGTGCGCTCAATCGTCGTGCCGTCGCCGAGCTGCCCGAAGTAGTTGTCGCCCCAGCACTTGACGTGGGCGCCATCGCGGGCGCAGGTGTGGTTCCAGCCCGCGGCCATCTCTGTGACCGACGCCAAGCCGCTGACGGCGGTCGGCGTGAGCCGGCCAAGGGTCGTGCCGTCGCCGAGTTGCCCATAGGCATTCCAGCCCCAGCAGCTCGCGGCCCCGGAGGGGGCGTAGGCGCACGAGTGGTTGGAGCCGCCGTCGGCGAAGCGCTGGCTGGCTGGTAGCGCGGTCGCTGTGGGCACATTTCGATTGCTCCAGGTGCCGTCGCCCAGTTGGCCGCTGGTGTTGAGGCCCCAGCAGTACTCGCCCAGGAGGTTCAGGGCGCACGTGTGATTCGACCCTGCAATCAGGAATCCCGCGGCCAGCATCCCGCCCCACGTGCCGCCGGTGGGCACGGCCGTCGAGCGGTTGGAGGTGGTTCCGTCGCCGAGCTGGCCGGAGGTGTTCCTACCCCAGCAGCCGATCCGTTCCCCAGCGAGGACGCAGGTGTGATTCTCTCCTGTGACCAGGCCGGAGGCGCCCGTCACCCCCAAGACTGTGGTCGGGAACGACCGTTGCGTCGCGGTGCCGTCGCCGAGTTGGAGGTAGGTGTTGTCGCCCCAGCAGAGCACGCGGCCGGACCGGACGAGCGCACACGTGTGGCTGCCGCCGGCCGAGATTTCGGTGGCCGGCGGCAGCCCGGCAACCTGGACCGGAGAGAGCCGCGACACGGTGGTGCCGTCCCCCAGCTGTCCATCGCCGTTGTTCCCCCAGCAGTAGACCTGCCCGCCCGTGGCAAGGGCGCACGTGTGCCGGTCCCCCGCGCTGACTGCCGCGATGCTCACGGGGCCCGGCACCGCCACGGGGCTATTCCGCTGCGTCGTGGTGCCGTCGCCGAGTTGCCCGAAGGCGTTGATGCCCCAGCACCGCACCGCCCCGGCGACGACGGCGCAGGAGTGGGCGCCGCCGGCCGACACGGTCTGCGACCGCTGCGCGAAAGGCCCGGAGTACGGCGGCGGCAGCGCGCCTACCACATCGACGATCACATGGGCCGGACCTCCGGTGACCATGATGCTGATCCCGCCGGGCACGTGCGTGCTGGTCGAGCTCACGTCGGCCACGACCTGGTTGGCCACCGTCTGACCGGGTGAGAAGTTGACATTCGACGTGTTGGGCTGTGCCGTCCCCACTCGCCAGACCGTCAAGTGGCCTGCACCGGCGGGGTTCACCACCGTGACGTTGAGCACCACAGCACGAGCTCCCAGTGGCGTACCGCCCCTGGTGGTCAGGGTGAGGGAGGAGTATCCGTTGAAGGCTCCGAGCGGGCCCTGGCCGTCGATGGTGCCTGCCCCACGCGTATCCATGAGGCGTGCGGGCTGCAACGGGACGTAGTCGCCGTTCGCCGCGTAGTACCCCATGACATCTGCGATGAGGTGGGCCGTCCCGTTGCTCAGGAAAAGGCTGACGCGTCCGGCCGAACCCAGTTTGGCCACCACCAGGTTCGGCACGGTCCGTCCGGCTGGGAAGTTGACCGCTGAGGCATTGGGCATCGCGGCGCCGGCGGGCCATACGCGGACATGGCCGGCCGCACTCGGCTGCGCGACGGTCACGCTCATCACCACGGCCGACACCCGGCTGAGGGCGACGCCGCCGCGACCGAGCACGTCGATGTTGATGCTGGTCGGCCCGACGATCGCGCCCTTGGGGCCAAGGCCGTCGATCGTGGGCTGCCCCGGCCGGGTGTCGAGCAGTCGCGCCGGGCTCAGCGGGGCAAACTCGCCAAGCGACGGGAAATAGCCCATCACGTCCACGATGACGTGGGCTGTGCCGCCGCCCAGGTAGATGCTCACGCGACCGTCCGCGCTGGTCTTGCTGACTACGGAGTTGGCGACGGTCTGGCCGGCGGCGAAGTTGAGGTTGGAGGCCGTAGGCATCGCGCTGCCAGTCGGCCAGACGCGAAGGTGGCCGTTGCTGCTCGGGGCCGTCACGGTGACGTTGAGCTGCACCGCCCCCATTCCGCCGGCCGGGTAGCCGTAGCGCCCGCCGATCTGCAGCACTACGGAACCGGGCCCCACCAGGGCACCCTTGGGGCCCAGACCGTCGACGGTGACGCCCCCTGGCCGGGTATCCATCAGCCGAGCGGGGCCCTGCGGCACATATACGGGTTCGGTCGGGATCGCGCTCGCCGGCCCGGCGCTGAGCATGAGGCCGGCGAAGAGTGCGAGCACTGCGACGATCACAGACGGCAACTTGAGCGGCATATCGACCACCCCATCGAGGCTGCGGGCGCGGATACCCGCAACTCACGCTAGGCAGGGCAGTTGCGACCCTCACAGGGGCGTTGGTCCCTGCTTCACTCGATCAGCCCCGCAGGGCCGCCGACACCACCTCACGGGCCGACTCCTGGATCTGTGCCAGGTGGTCGGCGCCCAGGAACGACTCCGCGTAGATCTTGTAGACGTCCTCCGTGCCCGATGGGCGAGCCGCGAACCACCCGTTCTCGCATGTGACCTTCAGCCCCCCGATCGGGGCATCGTTGCCGGGCGCGCGGGTGAGGATCGCTTCGATCGGCTCGCCGGCCAGCTCCGTTGACGTCACATCGGACGGGCTTAGCGAGGCCAGCTTGGCCTTCTCCTCCCGCGTGGCCGGCGCATCCACACGGGCATACACGGGGTTGCCGTAGGCCTCGGTCAGGCGTCGGTAGTGTTCCGACGGGCTCTGGCCGGTGGCTCCCCGGATCTCCGAGGCGAGCAGAGCCAGGAGCAGGCCGTCCTTGTCCGTCGTCCACACGCTGCCGTCCAGCCGCAGGAACGATGCGCCGGCGGACTCCTCGCCGCCGAAACCGATCGAACCGTCGATCAAGCCCGGGACGAACCATTTGAAGCCGACGGGAACCTCCACCAGGCGGCGACCGATGCCGGCGGCCACCCGGTCGATCATCGACGAGCTCACGAGCGTCTTTCCGACGCCGGCGTCGGGGGACCATCCGCCGCGGTTGCCGAACAGGTACTCGATCGCCACGGCCAAGAAGTGGTTGGGGTTCATCAGCCCATGGTCGGGAGTGACGATGCCGTGGCGGTCGGAGTCGGTGTCGTTGCCGGTGGCGATGTCGAACGACGAGCGCTTCTCGACCAGTGAGGCCATGGCGTTGGGGGATGAGCAGTCCATCCGGATCTTGCCGTCCCAGTCCAGCGTCATGAACCCGAAGGTCTTGTCCACCAGGGGGTTGACCACCGTCAGGTCCAGGTCGTAGCGGTCGGCGATAGCCGCCCAGTACTCCACGCTGGCACCGCCGAGCGGGTCGGCGCCGATCTTCACGCCGCGCACCGCGTCCATATCGATGACGCTGCCGAGGGCGTCGACGTAGCGGCCGCGGAAGTCGTAGGTGCCGGTGGTGTCCGCACCCTTGGCCCTGGCCAGACCGACCCGCAGAATGCCTTCGCCGCCGTTGCGCAGCAGTTCGTTGGCGCGATCCTGGATCCAGCGGGTCACGTCGGTGTCGGCGGGGCCGCCGTTCGGCGGGTTGTACTTGAAACCGCCGTCGCGCGGTGGGTTGTGCGAGGGGGTGATCACGATGCCGTCGGCTGGGCCGCCGGGGCTGGCGGCGTTGTGCTCCAGGATCGCCAGCGAGATCGCCGGGGTCGGCACGTAGGAGTCGCGCGAATCCACCAGCACGTGCACGCCGTTGGCAGCGAGCACCTCGAGCGCCGTGGCATGCGCGGGCTCGCTGAGGGCGTGGCTGTCGCGACCCATGAACAGCGGACCGTCGTACCCCTGCGCCTTCCGGTAGTCGCAGATGGCCTGCGTCGTCGCGGCGATGTGGTCGTCGTTGAACGCAGCGTCCGAGGCCGAGCCGCGGTGCCCGCTGGTGCCAAAGGCCACCTGCTGGGCGGGGTCGGCGGGGTCGGGATGCAGCGTGTAGTAGTCGGTGATCAGCCCCGCGACGTCGACGAGGTCTTCGGCTTGGGCGGGCTGACCCGCTCGGGGGTGGTTGGTCACGTCACTGCCGCCTTTTCGTCGGTTGGCCACGCATGGTTCGCCTGCGGTGCAAGTGTGCCGTGCGAGGCCGCGCGATGTCCCGTCCGAACGGGCCCGGGGCCTCCCGGACGGCCGCCGTGCGCTGTGACGACCGGGCAGATTCCGTAGTCTTCGGTATTGCCGGTCGGGCGCAAGGGGGTGATGCCGAGGAGGTCCACGACGGCGGCTGCGGCCCTTGCGATTGTCGCGATGGCGGGGGCGACCACCCTGGCTGCTGGTCCCGCTGCGGCGGCCGGGGGCAGACCTTCACGGTCACGAACCCGAGCCTGTGCGGCGGCGCTGGGACGTTCGAGCAGGCGGTGAAGGACGCCAACTCCAGCCCCGGACAGAACACGATCGGCTTCACCGCAGGACTTCAGGTGGACGTGTCGTCGTCCGCCCGGCTGTACCCGGGCCCAGGGCAGTAACCGATCGTGGCGACTGAATCTGTGGAGATCGTCGGCAAGGGTGCGCGCATCGAGGGTAACCAGGTCTGGAGTTCGACAACCTGCCCTGGTTGGTCGCGGCCCAGCAGAACGCGTCGCTGGCGGTCACCGACGTCAAGGCCGGCCGCATCAACTCGTTCAACAATGACTGCCGCCGCACCGCGATCGCCGGCATCACCGGCGCGGACATCACCCTGCGCAGTGTGCAGATCTCCGACTCCCACGCACCGGGGGTCGGCACCGGCGAAAGCGACATCCTGGGTCTGATCGAGGGCGTGGATGGCGAACTGGTCATGGATCGGGTCACCCTTGACTCGAATGTGCAGGGCCAGGCGGTGTCGTGGCGCAGTGCCAAGGGCGGCGCCACCGCCAAAAACGTGTCGTCCAAGATTCTCGACTCCGGCGGCCTCCGTCTGGATGCGGCCGTATGCGGCCCTGCGTGTGGCGTCAACGGGATGGGTTTCCGAGCCTCGGGGACCGGCAGACGATCCTGCCGAACGTAATGACCGACCTTCCCGGGCTGAAGTCCATCGACGTCGGTCAGCTCTGGGTGGACGCGGTCACCCCCATCCTCGGGTCGGCCGGCACCCCGGGTGTGCTGGTGGATGCGGTGCTCGACGCAGGCTGCCCGGGCGGGGCTAACGCCCTG
>JBIRBF010000060.1:0-14097 GCA_044326505.1 Candidatus Nanopelagicales bacterium
AACGCACCCGCATCCTGGCCCTGCTTATCGTGGCGATGCTCGTGCCGACCCTGGTGGTTCTGGTGCTCGGCGACAAGCTCGGCACCTACGGTCCGCTGTTTGTCCTCGGGCTCGTGGGAGTGCTCACGATTCTCATGAGCCTGCGGATTTCGCTGCTGCTCCTGGACTACGGCAACCTGGTCACTCGCGGACGTACCCTCACCCGGGCCACAGATGCCATCGCAAACGCCACCACGCCGCCAGAGCTCGACGCCATGGCGCCCGCGTGGGTCGCCGCCCTCGCGGCCCAGTCCCCTGCGCGCCCCGTAGCCGCGCAGGTGGTCACCAACTACGTCCCCGCAGACGGCCTTCCCGCAGGCCAGTCCGATGCCCGCCTCACCGCCGAATTCCCCATCGGCGCCACTGGGCGCACCCTGCTGGTGCATCCCCGACGCAGACTCGACGACACCCTGCACAACTCGCTGGAACTCTTCACCGACCAGCTGGCCAGCGCCTACGACCGCCTCGCCCTGCAACGGCGACTCGTCGACGAGCAGGCCCAGCAGCGCGTCGCCTCCCTGCTGCAGCAGTCCACCGACGTCGTCGCGTTGGTCTCGATCGACGGCATAGTCGAGTTCATTACGCCGGCCATCACCCTCCTCACCGGCCTGCAGCCCGCCGAGGTGCGCGGTATCCGTTGGCGCCTGCTCTTCCACGACAAGGAGCAGGCCGACGCCGTGTTCGATCGCGCGCGCGAGTCCTACGCCGCAGGCACCGGCTCAGGTCGCGGAGCCCTCACCACGGGCGACGGTCGGGGTCAGCTCAAGCACGTCGACGTGAGCGCCCGCTGGCTACCTGACGAGAAGCACTTCGTCGTCACCCACCATGACGTCACCGAACGCGAAGAGCTGCAGGAGGCACTGCGCCGACAGGCCTTCCACGACGCGCTCACCGGGCTCACCAACCGCGTGGTCTTCCGCGAGCAGCTCGGCCGCGCGCTCGCCCGCGCGCGCCGCTCGCCGTTGGAGTTCGTCGTCATGATGATCGACCTCGACGACTTCAAGCATGTCAACGACTCGCTGGGCCACCCGGCTGGCGATGCGCTGCTGCGCACCGTGGCGAACCGGCTGCGCGACTGCCTGCGGGAGGGCGACACCGCCGCCCGCCTGGGCGGCGACGAGTTCGCCGTCATCCTCGAGAACACCTGGTCGGTGAAGGACGCCACCACGGTCGCCGAGCGGATCCTGACCAAACTCTGCGAGCCAGTCCAACTCGGTTCCACCGAGGTGGTCGTGGGTGCCAGCATCGGCGTAGCCGTCGGCAACGCCTCGACCGAGGATGCAGATGCGCTGGCCCGCGACGCCGACCTGGCCCTCTACCAGGCCAAGTACGGCGGCAAGAACCGCTACCACGTCTATGAACCGTCCATGCACGCCGACGCGATGGCGCGACTCGAGCTCACCGCTCAGTTGCGCAAGGCGCTGGAAGAGGACCAGATCACGGTGGTCTACCAGCCCATCGTGGACCTGCTCAGCGGCGGTGTGGCAGGGCTGGAGGCCCTGGTCCGCTGGCAGCACCCGACCCGCGGCATGCTGCCCCCGTCGGAGTTCTTGGCCCTGGCCGAGTCCAGCGGCCTCATCAGCCGGCTGGGTGAGCGGGTGCTCACGCTGTCGCTCACCCAGGCCGCCGCATGGCAGCGTTCGATACCGGGGCTGGCGCACATGCGCATCTGCGTCAACGTCGCCGGTCGGCAGCTCATCCGCGACGACTTCGTGGATACCGTGGCGCAGGCGATCATGCAGTCGGCCATCGATCCGGCCACCGTCGTGCTGGAAGTCACCGAGAGCGTCCTGCTGCCGGGTGAAGGCGTGACGAACGACCGGATCGGCGAACTCTCCCGGCTCGGCTTGGGCATCTATATCGACGACTGGGGCACCGGCTGGTCGTCCCTGCGCTATTTGGACACCCTGCCCGTCTCGGGCCTGAAGCTCGCCCGGGACTTCGTCGCCGAGTTGCCCGATCCTCGCCAGCTCGGCGTTGCCCGGGCGGTGCTGGAACTGTCCAACTCACTGCAGTTCGACGCGGTGATCGCCGAAGGCGTCGAGACCGCCGACCAGCGGGACACCCTGGTGGGGCTTGGCTACCGGCTCGGCCAGGGCTTCCTGTTCGGGGCCCCGGCCGACGCAGGACAGACTGCGGTGCGGCTGTCCGAAGCGTTCCCGGCCGCCTGGCCACTGCGATAGACGCTCCGGGCCCGTCCAGTCGGTTCCAAGCCGGGATTCACTCCGCGGCCGCCTCGTATAGCGGCCCGTCGTCGATGGCGCGCAGCGACCGCATCGGCAGCGCCAACGCACCCATCACAGCGATCACCACGCCCACGGCCATGAAGACCGCCGTCACACCCCACGCCTGCACGCCGGGTCCGATGAGCACATAGCCCAACGGACCGGCCACATAGGCCATCGACGTCATGAGCGACACAACCCGGCCGCGCAGGCGGAAGGGCGAGCGGTTCTGCATCGCCAGATTCACGACGGGACCGACCGGCCCGTAGGCCAGCCCGGCCAGGAAGGCTGCGACCAGGAAGATCGGAAATGGCGGCATCAGTGCCATCCCCATCACCCCGATGCCGGCGAGCAGGACCGCGAGCGCGAACGTCAGGTGCGGGCGCCAACGCGCGCCCCAGGCGGAATAGGCCACAGCTCCGAGCAGCCCGCCGAGGGCGGTGGCCATGATGGTGATGCCGAGCTGCTGGGGCTGGTCCAGCGCGTCGAAGTGCACCGGCAGGATCACCCCTTCGACAGGCAGCCACGCCCCCACGATCACCATGCTGATGAGGGCAACGGCTCGCAGCGCGCGGTCCCCGAATACGAACCGGACCCCCTCCCACGCACCCCGGAACACGCCCTCGGGCCGCTCATGCTCGGCCGGTCTGCCCGAACCGGGCACGCGCAGGGTGAAGATCACCATGCTGCTGACGGCGAACATCCCCGCGGTGAGCCAATACGTAGGCGCGGCGCCGAACCAGCCCAGGCACAGCCCTCCGATACCGGGGCCGATCAGGTACGCGGCACCCCAGACTGCTTCGTGGATGCCGTTGACGCGCTCCCGATCCATCCCGCTTGCCGCGGCTACCTCGGGCAACACGGCCTCGCGGGCACTCACCCCGGCAGGATCGAAGATCGAACCCATCACCGCCAGTGCAGCCAGCAGCCAGAACGACAGCCCGACTGAAGCGTCGAAGATGGGCACGAGCGCGGCCGAGGTCATCGATAGAACATCGCTCACCACCGCCACTCGGCGCCGTCCCACGATGTCGACCACAACGCCCGAGAACAGGAACGACAGCACGAGCGGTGCGGCGGTGATGGCTCCGATCAGACCCGCCGCGGACGCGCTACCGGTGAGCTGGAGCACCAGCCACGGGAACGCGATCAGCGTGATGCCGTTGGCGATCCCGCTCAGCAGCGTGCTGGTCTCGAGAATCAGCAGCGGCCGCAGCCGGAGTGCTCGAGGTGATGCGGGCGAAGACTCAGCGCCCTTCCCGCTGCCGGGATCCGGTCCCGGTTGCGGGGCCGGCCCGGTCGTCACCGGAGTGTCACGAGGTCTGGCCCCCGATGGGCGACACCTGCACCAATCCGGTCTGGCCCATGGCGCGCGCCTCGTCGAGCGACACGATCTTCTTACCGAGCGGGAACAGCGCCAATCCGGCCAGTTTGAAGCTGGCAACGCCGAAGGGGATCCCGATGATCGTGATGAAGAACAGGATCCCGCTGATCACGTGACCGATCGCGATCCAGAGCCCGGCGAGAATGAACCAGAGCACGTTGCCAATGGTGCTTCCCGCGCCCGAATCCGGGTCCGCCACCACGGTGCGACCGAAGGGCCACAGCGCGTAACCGGCGAGGCGGAACGACGCGATGCCGAAGGGAATCGTGATCACAAGGAAGAAGAGCAGGAACATGATGCAGCCGGCGATGACGTAGCCGATCGCCATCCAGAACCCGGACAGGACCAGCCAAAGCACGTTGGCGATGAAGCGCAGCATGCGCCTCAGTCTAGGCCCAAGTGCGGCGCGTCCTCAGGCCGCGGCGCCGGCGCTATCCGCGGACACCGCCGACTCGGCCTGGGCGAGCAGGGGCTTCATCCCCTTGGCTACCTGGTGTTCTGCGACGAACGACACGAACGGGATCGTGCCGGCAAGCATCACCAGCAGAGTCTTGATCACGCTGAACTTGGCCTTGAGCGCCAGGTCCACCACTGTGACGAGGTACAGCACGTAGAGGAAACCGTGGATGGGCCCGGCGATCTGCACGACCGCGGGCAGGTCGAAGCCGTACTTCAGGATCATCCCCAGAACCAGGATGAGCAGCATCACGCCAACGACGTACGCCATCACGCGGAATCGCTTGAAGGCACCGAGCATGACGCAGACGTTACCTGCGCCGGTCCGACTCGCGACCGTCGGCCTCGTCCGCGGCCGACGTGGCGCCAAAGATGTCGTAGTCCAGCATGCGCGACGGCGCCGGCGGCTGTGCCGCAGGTTCCGGCCGGGCCGGGTCAGCTGGCGCGTCGGCCGCAGCCGGGGTCGGGCGCGCCTCCGCGGCCCGCTGGTCGCGCATATAGCGCCACCAGAACCAGACGGCCACACCGGCGAAGATCACCCAGTTCAGCGCATAGGCGTAGTTGCGCCAGGTCTGCACCGGCGCACCGGCCGGGTGCGGTGACGTGGCAACGTCCCATTGCCAATAGGCCATGCCCAGGCACCCCGCCAGAATCACCGCCCACAACACATGCCAGGGCACCCAGCGGAGCTGCAGAACGTACGAGCGCACGGACCCACGCTACGCGCCTGACCAGTGCCTGGGGACGCCCGAGGCCCCGCCTGGCCGCCGACGGCCAGGGCTGCGCACCTCAAGTTGTGCCGGAGCTTTGCCGAAGTACGTGCCGTGGGGTCGTGGCCGGATCTTCGGGCAGGGGCGGCGCTGGTGCGCCGCCCCTGGTTCGCGTCTGCCGCGACGCTCAGCCTGGTCGCCCTGCTGCTGGACCTCTCGGCCAACCGCAGCTGGCCGGGCCTCATGGCCTATGTCCTGGCGGGCGCCATGGCGACGGTGGTGGTCGGGGTCAACGTGGCGACCAGGCCGCTCTGGGTGCGACCTGCCTGGCTGGCCCTGACGGTCGCCCTGGGCGCCCTGACGCTGGCCTGGTGGACCGCTGGCGTCGGGCTCGCAATCAACCAGAGTGCGACGCCGTCGCCGCTGCTGCCGCTGGCGGTGTTCGGGCCCTTGGCGCTTGCCGCTGGCCTGTTCGTCCGCGCCAACCGCTCCTCGCGCGATGCCAGTACCGTCGTGGACAGCCTCATCGTGATGGCCTCCGGCGGCATCGTGCTCATCGGGGTAGCCATCGAGCCGATGCTGGAGTCTGGCCCCGACAGCGCGGCTCACACCTTCCCCATCGCTCTGGGCCTCGCCCTCGACCTGCTGCTGCTCAGCCTCGCAACCCGGCTGTGGCTGACACCGACTGCCGCACTGAACCCGGCTGTGCGGCTCGTTCGGTGGGGCCTGACCCTGGCCATCGGGGCCGGCATCCTGCAGCACGTCGGCATGGCGCTGGGCCTCAGCGCGCAGGAGGCGCCGCTGCTGTCCATCACGGCGCGCGCACTCTTCGTCGTGTCGGCCCTGCTGATCGGCGCTGCGAGTTCCTCACCCAGCGCGGTGGACGTGCCCGAGGTCGTCCCGGTGACGCCCTCGGTCAATCGCACCCGGGTGCTCACGCTGCTTGCCGTTGCCCTGCTGTCGCCGCTGGTGATCGTGGTGGCGCACTCGACGGCCAACTTCCAAGTGGGCAACGGCATCGTGATCTCGCTCATGGTGTTGCTGGGCTTCCTGGTGGCGT
Source organism: Candidatus Nanopelagicales bacterium (assembly GCA_044326505.1). GTDB lineage: Bacteria > Actinomycetota > Actinomycetes > S36-B12 > UBA10799 > JACJWR01. Next base: position 5,875 of record JBIRBF010000060.1, read on the forward strand.
TCCGCGTGGCGACGCTGGTGGACGGCTACGGCGACGCCCTGCGCCGCGAACGGGTGCTGCGCATCATCGGCCGCGAGCTCGGCGGCGCCCAGGAGGACAGTGCGATCAGCGAGGTGATCGATGACCACGTGGGCGACCTGCTCGCCGCATGGTCCCTGGCAGCTGTGACCGAGGCCGGGCTGCAGCCCGAAGCTCCGCCCAAGGACAGCCTGCGCGAACACGGCTTCGATGAGCCACCGCCGGCGCTGGCGCTCACTATCCCCTCGCGTGCACCACGCCTGCTGCACGTGTGGAGTGCAACGGAGTACTCGGTCAGCGACCTCTCGGCGCTCACGGCAATGTGCCAGTCGGTCGGGCTGGCCTTCGACCGGGTGGACCTGTCGCGAAAACTGGTGGACCAGCGCTCGAAGGACCAGGTGGCGCTGCTGCTCCAGCATTCCTCCGACGTCATCGTGCTGCTCGACCCGCACGGCACTGTGCTGTTCGCGTCGCCAGCCGCCCATGAGCTCGCCGCAGCCGGCGACGAAGGCGCAGCCGACGGGCCCCCGAACGGCACTCAGGTCGAGGGCCAGCACTGGGTGTCCTGGTTCACGGAGCCGCGGCACGCCCAGCGGCTCTTGGGCAACGCGCGCCGGCGTGGCACCGCGCAGTCCGATTTGAGCACGGCGTCGGGGGGACACGGCGCCCGACAACTGGACGTGGTGGTCACCTGGCTTCCAGACCAACGGCACTTCGTCGTCACGCACCACGACGTCACCGTGCGCCATCAGCTGCAGGAGGAACTGCGGCGGCAGGCTTTCCACGACCCGCTGACCGGACTCTTCAACCGCACCGTCTTCCGCCAACGGTTGGCTCGCGAGGTGCGCCGGACGCACCGGCAACCGGGCCACCTGGTGGTGATGATGATGGACCTCGACGACTTCAAGAACGTCAACGACTCACTCGGCCACCCGGCCGGCGACGATCTGCTCGTCGAAGTGTCCCGTCGGATCCTGGGCTGCCTGGGCGAGTACGACCTGGCGGCACGGCTCGGCGGTGACGAGTTCGCGATCATCCTGGACGGCGCGTCGGCAGTGGCCGACGCCGAGCAGACGGCCGCGCGGATCCTGCGCGAAGTCGGCCGACCCATCCGGCTGGGCGACAACGACGTCGTGGTCAGCGCCAGCATCGGCATCGCAGTGGGGGATGCCGCCACGATCGAGGGCGAGGAACTCGAGCGAGACGCCGACCTCGCGCTGTACCGCTCGAAGTCGCTCGGCAAGAACCGCTGCACGATCTTTGAGACCGAGATGCACGTCGATGCCCTGCGGCGGATGGAACTTACCGGCGAGTTGCGTCGCGCCGTCGAGCTCGGGCAGCTGGACGTGGCCTACCAACCGATCGTGTCGCTCGACACCGGCGCCATCGCCGGAGTCGAGGCGCTCGCCCGCTGGCACCACCCGACGCGCGGCAGCATCCCGCCGGACACTTTCATCCCACTGGCCGAGGAGACCGGCCTGATCGCCGGGATCGGCCGACTGGTCTTGGGGAAGGCCCTGGCCGATGGGCGCCGCTGGCACGAGGAGCACCCGGCGCACACCGCACTGCGAGTCGCGGTGAACCTCAGCGCACGGCAGCTCAGCGAGGACGACGCCGTCGGCGACGTCGCCGAGGCCGTGCAGCGCACGGGCATCGACCCGCGGACCGTGATCATCGAACTCACCGAGAGCGCCCTGATGCCCGGCGAGGGAGTGAGCACGGATCGGCTCGCGGAGCTGGCCGCCTTGGGGGTTCACCTGTTCATCGACGACTTCGGCACGGGCTGGTCGTCGCTGCAGCGGCTACGGGCGCTGCCGGTAAGCGGGGTGAAGCTGCCGCGCGAATTCGTCACAGAGCTGCCGGGCCCGGACGGTGTCGGTCTGGCCAGGGCGGTGCGCGACCTCACCACAACCCTGGGTCTGGAATCAGCGGTGGCCGAGGGCATCGAGCAGGTCGAGCAGCGGTTGGCCCTGCGGCAGCTCGGCTACCGGTTGGGGCAGGGCTTCCTGCTCGGCCGACCAATGCCAGCCAATGAACTCGCACGGGTCCTTCGGCTCACGCCGAGTTGTGCTTGGGACGCCGCTGGTGCTGGCCACGAGCCGGTGATCGCCTTCGAGGATTTCGCCGGCTGACCCCTGCTGCCTCCGGAGTCAGGCCCCTGCGGCGGGCGTGCCCTGCTCGCCGGACGGCGTCTCGTCGGACCCGCCTGCGCGAGTGCCGGCTGCACCTGCCGGATGCCCCGGAGCATCCGGGTTCGCCGCGGCGCGACTGGCCTGTCTGGCTGCGACCTTGGCCGACTTATCGGCCTCGATTCGCTGGGCGGTCTTGCGCCGCTCGGCCTTGGTCGCGTAGGGCGGCAAGGGCCGCACGCCTGCCGGCACCGCGTCCTCGTCAAAATTGATCTTGGACAGCTGCTTGCGCATCGACAGGTACAGCGCGATGACGGCAACAATCAGGAAGAGCAGCGACAGGAACCCGTACAGACCGGGCGTGACCCGGCTGGGGTCCACCGGCAAGACGATCTCCGCCGAGGGCGATGGGATGGGGGTGGGCGTCACAGTTCCTCCGTCCGGCGCGGGGCCAGCCACGTCGCAGGCGTGCCCGGGGCCGCCTGATCGTCGGGCGCGACGCCCGCGAAGAGGTCGTCTTCGGGAAGCTGCACTTCGAGGCGCGTCGCGGCGAGCTCGAAGTCCTCGGTCGGCCAGACCTGCTCCTGCATCTGCCGCGGGATCGCGAACCATCGACCGTCGGGGTCCACCTGCGTGGCATGAGCCTTGAGCGCCGCCTCACGGACCGGGAAGTAGTCGGCGCACAGCACCCGCGTTGTCACCCGATCGGACTTGGGCGGCCGGTCGCCCCAGGCCTCAAGCCACTCCCCGAACGGCGACTCGCCACCCTCGGCGATCACAGCGTCGTGCAGCCGCTGCATGCGCTCGAGGTGGAAGGTGATGTCGTAGTAAAGCTTCAGCGGGGCCCAAGGCGCGCCGGCGGCCACGAAATTCGGATCCCCGGCCAGGTCGAACGCCGCAGCCGTCACGTCGTGCGTGCGGACGTGGTCGGGGTGCGGGTAGCCGCCGACCTCGTCGTAGGTGGTGACGACGTGCGGGCGGAAGGCCCGGATCCGTTCCACGAGCGGGACCACTGCCTGGGCCAGCGGGAGCGCCGCGAAACAGCCGTCGGGCAACGGCTCGTCGTGCTCCTGGTCCGGGAAGCCAGAGTCCTCGAAGCCGAGCCACACGTGCTGGACGCCCAGAATCTCGGCGGCCCGGGCCATCTCGTCGCGTCGCACGCGGGCGATGTCGCGGGCACCGAGGTCGAAGGACGGATTGAGGATGTCGCCGCGCTCCCCACCGGTGCACGTCACGACGAGCACCTCGGCGCCACCCGCGACGTACTTGGCCATCATCGCCGCGCCCTTGCTCGACTCGTCGTCCGGATGCGCGTGCACGGCCATCAGCCGCAGTGACTCAGACACGGTCCTCTCCTGTTCGTTCTGCAGCGCTAGTCTCGCAGCCGGACCACGGACGCGCGAAGGGAGACCCGTCGATGGTGGATCTGCGCACACTACCGCCGGACCTGCAGGCCCGCTACGGCCTGCGTCGGCGGCCTGGCTGGGTCGCGCCCGTGGTCGCCGTGCTCGCTGTCGTGCTGGCCGTCGGGCTCACCTGGGTGGGCTGGACCCTGGCCAACCCCGACGTGCGATGGAAGCTGCTGACCTGGGATGCGGTCGCTGCCGACCACACGAAGGTGACGTTCGAGGTCCGCCGCAAGGGTTCGGACGAGGTGACCTGCGTAATCCGGGTCGCCGATGGCAACTCTCACGACGTCGCGTACGCGACCATTGTGATCGCGCCAGGTGACGATTACGTGCAGCCCACCTACGATGTGCGGACACGAGCCCCCGGCCGCGTGGTCGATCTGCTCGGCTGCGCCGCGGGGGGCGCTCCGCCCGTCCCCGGGCCGGAGTTCCCGCCCGGCACCGAGAATCCGCCGCAACCCTGGTCCACGGAGGGACAGCAATGACCGACACGACCTACCTCAGCCAGGAGGCCCACGACCGCCTCGCCGAGGAGCTCGCGCAGCGCTCCGGCCCCGTCCGCAAGGAGATCTCGGCCAAGATCGCCGCGGCGCGCGCCGAGGGCGACCTGAAGGAGAACGGCGGATACCACGCCGCTCGAGAGGACTACGCGCACAACGATGCGCGGATCAAGCAGCTCGAGCACCTGCTCGACAGCGCGGTGATCGGCGTGGCGCCCGAGGCGGCCGAGGGCAAGGCCACGCAGGGCACGCTGGTCTCGATTCGCTACCCCGGCGACGACGACGCCGAGACGTACCTGCTGGCCTCGCGGGAGGAAGCCAAGCACACTGATGACGTGCAGGTCATCTCGCCGGCCTCGCCGCTGGGCTCGGCGCTGATGGGATGCCAGGAGGGCGACGAGGCCACCTACACGCTGCCGAACGGGAAGCAGCTGACCGTCGAGGTCGTCAGCGTCGAGGTGTACGGCGGCTGACCCTGCCGCCGCCCCAAGGCGCGCCTATTTGCTGGTGGTACGCCGGTATTTGCGCACCGACAACGGCACGAAGATGAACAGCAGCAGCAGGGTGCTCCCCACCGCGTAGAGCTCCGGATGCGTCATCGGGAACGAATCGCCCGGCAGGCCGGTGGGGTTGCCGAACAGCTCGCGCGCCGACAGCACCACCGCCGAGATCGGATTCCACTCAGCGATCGTCCGCAGCCAGTCCGGCATGCCGGCCAGCGGGACGAACGCGTTGGACAGGAACGTCAGTGGGAACAGCCACGCCAGCCCTGCAGTGTTGGCGACCTCCGGGCTGGGCATGTGCAGTCCGACCCAGGCCCCCACCCAGATCATCGCGTAGGCAAACAGCAGGATGATCCCGTAGCCGGCCACAGCTTCGGGCACTGAAGAGTCGATGCTCCAGCCCACCAGCAGACCTGTGATCGACAGGACGACAAGCACGAGGACGGTGCGCAGCAAGTCGGCCATGCTGCGGCCGATTAGCACCCCGGAGTTCGCCATCGGCAGCGACCGGAAGCGGTCGATGATCCCCTTGTGCATGTCCTCGCTGAGGCCGACCGTGACGCCGGCCGCGGCAAAGGCGACCGTCTGACCGAACACCCCCGGGATCAGGTACTCGCGGTAGGACCCGCCACCGGGCACCGGAATGGCACCGCCGAACACGTAGGAGAACAGCAGCACGAAGATGACCGGCTGCACCAGCGAGAAGAACAGCAGTTCGGGCACGCGCGGGATCTGCAGCAGGTTGCGCTTGGCCACCACGGCGCCGTCGTGCAGCGCCCAGCCGTACCAGGGCCGGCGCATGGCGGGCGGCCGGGGCGCAGCCGCCCCTGGTGCGTCCGCGGGGATGTCGATGGTGCTCATGCGTCGGGCTCCTTCCGGCCACGGCGGCGCTTGGCGCCCGGGTCCGGCGCTGGCGCGTCCTCGGCGCCGTGGCCGGTGAGGGACATGAAGACGTCGTCCAAGGTGGGCCGACGCAGGACGATGTCCTCGACGTGGACCTTGCTCTCGTCGAGCCGACGTACCGCGTCGATGAGCACCGTGGAGCCACCCGACACCGGCGCTTTGACCAGGCGCTCGACCCCGTCTGTCAACACTGGGCCGTCCGCGAGCGGGCGCAGGGCGTCGGCCGCGGCATCGAGCAGATCGGCCGGCACCACGACCTCGAGGCGGTCGCCCCCCACGTCTTGCTTGAGCTGCTCGGACGTCCCGCGCGCGATCACCTTGCCCTTGTCGATCACGATGATGTCGTCGGCGAGCTGGTCGGCCTCCTCCAGGTACTGCGTGGTCAGCAGCACTGTGGTGCCGTCGCGGACAAGGTCCGAGATGACCCCCCAGAGTTCCAGCCGCGACCTCGGGTCCAAACCCGTTGTCGGCTCGTCCAGAAACAGGATCCGAGGCTCCGCGACCAGGCTGGCAGCCAGGTCGAGCCGCCGACGCATACCGCCGGAGTAAGTCTTGGCCGGCCGGTCGGCGGCGTCGCTGAGCCGGAATCGGTCCAGCAGCTGGCCCGCCCGTTCCTTCACCCACGCCCGCTGGAGGTGATACAGGCCACCGACCATCTCGATGTTCTCGCGCCCGGTCAAGTACTCGTCTACCGCCGCGTATTGCCCGGTCAGGCCGATGGCGCGGCGCACGGCGTCAGGTTCGGTCCGCACATTGCGCCCCGCTACCTCGGCGACCCCGGCGTCGGCCTGCAAGAGGGTCGCGAGGATGCGCACCGTGGTGGTCTTGCCAGCACCGTTGGGACCGAGCAGGCCGAGCACGGTGCCTGTTGGCACCTCCAGGTCGACGCCATCGAGGGCCACCACATCGCCGAACCGTTTAACCAAGCCCTCGGCGCGCACCGCAACGTCGCCGAAGCCCTCCACGGCGTTGGATCTCCCGCCCGAACCGGACGTCATGGGCGTCTCCTTCGCGATGCGGCCCGGACGGCCGCGAACGCGAAGAGTCTGGCACGGTCCACGCAGCGTGCACAGGCGGCCACGCGACAGCGGTCGCTTGCCCTCCCCTACCCGCCCTTTGCACGAGCCGAACATTCGGCTGACCCGCCAGGCCCCCGACCGGCGTACCGTGGAGAGACGCACCGAGGAGGAACCGCCATGTCCACCGCCACCACGCCCCACCGCACCCCTCCCGAAGCTGCTGCCTACGACACTGCGGCGCGCACCAAACTGGCCCGGGCGTCGGTGCGGGCGCAGAACATCCGCCAGCCGCGCGGCATACCGCGCCCCTCGGGACCGAGCTCCACCGGCTTCCTGCTGCGGCAGTTCCTCGATGACGACCTAGGCCCGCAGTACTTCGCCGACCTGGCTTTCCGCTATCCCCGAGTCGCGCACTGGTCTGTCCTCGGCCGGCACGTCTACGCCCTCAACGATGCCGCCCTGGTCGAGGAGTTCCACCGCAAGAACGCCCGCGTCGTCACCAAGAGCCGCGCGCTGATGGAGGCGAAGGTGCTGCTCGGCAACGGGCTGCTGACGAACGAGGGCGAGGATCACCTGCGCCAGCGTCGCCTGGTCCAGCCCGCGTTCCACCGCGACCGAATCGCCGAGTACGCCGCGCGAATGTCCGCCGCCACTGTCGAGCACGGACACGGCTGGCGGGCCGGCCAATCCGTCGAGATGGCCGCTGACATGAGTGCCCTCACCCTCGACATCGTCGGGCGGACCCTCTTCGGCACCGACCTGCGCGCGGATGCTGCGGGGGTCGGCGAGGCGCTCACCACCCTGCTCGAGGCCTTCCCGCGGCTCATGCTGCCCGGCGGGACGCTGATCGCGCGCATCCCGGGCACGTCACTGAACCAGCTGCCGAACGAGCTTGACGGCCTCGACGTCATCGTGCAGCGGATGATCGACGAGCACCGCGCCGAGGGCGACACGGGCGACCTGCTCAGCATGCTGATTCAGGCGCAGGAGGACGGCCGAGGCATGGACGACGCGCAACTGCGCGACGAGGTCATGACCCTGGTGCTAGCCGGGCACGAGACGACCGCGATGAACCTCACGTGGACCTGGTACCTGCTGGACCAGAACCCCGACGTGGCGGCCTGGTTGCGCGAGGAGCTCGTCGAGGTGCTAGGCGGGCGACCAGCGCAGTTCGAGGATCTGCCCAAACTGCACCGCACGCGCGCGGTGATCTTCGAGTCACTGCGGATCTACCCCCCGGCGTGGATCATCGGCAGGACCAATACCGAGGACATCGAGCTCGACGGCTGGCTGCTGCCGCGCGGCTCGATCATCATGACGTCGCAGTTCGCCATGCAGCGCGACCCGCGGTACTGGCCCGACGCTTTCAGCTTCACTCCGCAGCGTTGGCTGACAGAGGACGGTGCCTTCAGCGACAAAGCACCCGGGATGCCCAAGGGATCATGGTTCCCGTTCGGCTACGGCAAACGCATGTGCATCGGCGACCAGTTCGCGCTCACAGAGGCCAGCCTCGCCATCGCGACCCTGGCCCAGACGTGGGCACCGGTGCTTACGCCAGACGCGGACGTACAGGTGATGGGCGCCGTCACGCTGCGACCCCGCAATGGGATGCCGATGACGCTCGAGCGGGTGTGATCGGCCGGTCGCGGCTGCGTGGCCCGGCTACTCCGGCGGCGTCCAGTACTGGGCACCCTCGGCGACGAGCCCCGCGGCACCGATAATGCCGGCGTCCTGACCTGCGG
>JBIRBF010000091.1:0-10388 GCA_044326505.1 Candidatus Nanopelagicales bacterium
CCGCAGCCGCTCCTCGGCCCCGTGGTGGGCGGCGGCGAGGTTGTTCACAGCTCGGGCCGTAGCCGAGTCGTTCGGCAGGCGATGCCCGGGGTTGGCGCTGGTGATGATGTCGATGCCGGCGGCGGTCGCCCGATCGCGCCGGCGGCCCTGCCGCCACGCCCACCAGCCCAACGCCGCGATCCCAGCCACCATGGCCACGGCTCCGAGCGCCAGCGTCACCAGCTGCGCGCCGAGGGCTTCGGTGAGGGCTTCCCGATCGGCCGCCGACAGATCCGCCAGCACCGCGGCGACCGTGAGCGCGGGCACCAGCAGCGCCACGCCTACCAGCGCCGCAACGATCCAGGCCTTCATGTCGGGCTCCTTTCGTCTGGAAGGGGTGGCGCTCGCCGCGGCGGCGCGCGACCGCTCGGCTACAGGTCGGTCCGGAAGGTCCAGGCCGTCGCGTCCTGGGCGCTCTTGACGGCTTTGAGCGCATCTCGCAGCTCGATCAGGCACGGCCGGTCCAGGGCCGCCAGCGGCACCTTGTCTGTGAGCGCCTCGCCGGCCGCCGCCTGTGCCAGTTGCCGTTCGATGCGCACACAGGTGAACACCTGGAACGCCTGCACCAGATCGTCGGTCAAGCCGCGGCCGAGCAGGCCTGCATCGCCCGCATCGCGCAGCCGTCCCACCGTGCCCACCTCGGCCGAGCGGACTCGCAGGCCGTAGAGCCGCGCCATGAGCACGAGCGGCGTCAGCCCCGCCCGCTTGATGTCGATCTCGTCGCCCCGAATGCGTCCCCACAGGCCGAGCGGGACGCCGAACGAGGTCGCCGCCGCGGCCAGCCCGTGCAGCAGCCGCATCGAGTCCGAGCCCGTCAACAGGGTCTGGACCGCCGCGGAGGTGTCGAGACTGCCAGCGATCGGACGCAAGTCCAGGAAGATGTCGGTGTCGAGTACTGCGGCCGGCGTCGGCTCGACCACGCATCTGTGCAGGTGGGCGCACCACTCATCGATGCCCATTGACCACTTGTCGGCCATGAACCCGCCGGCGCAGCGGCGCAGGCCGAAGTCGGCCAGGCCGGCGATGACGCGCGCGGCGAGCTCGGCTGCGTAGCGGCTGTCGGCGGCCTGCTCAGTCGCCCACACCAGCGCGTTGTCCTGATCGCTCGCGCAATGCAGCTCGCGGCGTGCCATCGATCCAAGGTCCACCCAGGCGAACTCGACAGTGGGCGGACCGGCCTCGAGGACGAAACCCTCGATCAGCTGCACCGCCAGGTCATCGGCGGTCGCGGCGAGAACGCCAGGCACCACGGCTGGTCCGGCATCGCCGGCCGTCCCGCGAGCCAACTCCACGAGCGCGGTCACGAGGCCCCCACGTCCGGGCGGGATCGGCTGAAGCCGAGGGCCTCCGGCGCGTGCAGCCGGATCATGAACCGCCAGACGTCCGGCCTGATGCGGTCCTTCGTCAGCAGCGACACGACGATTGTGGCGGCCGCCGACAGCGGCAGCACCCAGGCAGTCGGCTGGGCCAGCAGCGCCGCCGGCCAACCGGATGCGGGCGGGGCGAAGGTGGTGACGGCGATCGCCGAGACCGACAGCACACCGCCGGTGATCAACCCGGCCACCGCGCCGGGGGCTGTGAGCCGTCGCCACCAGATTCCGAGCAGCAGCAGCGGGGCGATCGTCGTGGCGGCGACGGTGAACGCCAGCGACACCGCGCTCGCCAGGGGCAGCCGCACGGCGACCAGGCCGAGCAGCAGCGGCACCGCTATTGAGGGGATCGCGGCGAATCGGAACGCCCGCACCGGGTCCGGGATCACTCGGCCGACCAGGTCTTGCGACAGCACTCCTGTGACCGAGACCGTCAGTCCCGTGGCTGTGGTGAGGAAGGCCGCTGCGGCACCGGCGGCTACGAGGGCGCCGAGCATCTGCCCAAGCGCACCCCCGACCGCTCGTCCAGGCAACAGCAGGACTACGGCGTCGGACGACCCCGACACGATGAGCTCGGGCGCGTAGAAGCGGCCCAGGGCGCCATAGACGGTCGGGCTCAGGTAGAACAGGCCGACGAGCCCGATGACCACCGCTGCCGTCCGTCGCGCCGCCCGGCCGTCCGGATTCGTGTAGAACCGCACCAGGATGTGCGGCAGGCCCATCGTGCCGAGAAATAGCGCCAGCATCAGAGCCAGTTCCCGGTAGGCCACGTGCTCTCCGGAGCCCTGCAGCGGGAACGCCCAGTCACGTCCCGACAGTAGTTCGACACCCTCCGGGACTGGCACCGCGGCGCCGGCGGGGAAATCCAGCGTGGCCCCGGACGCGACGACGTGCTGGCCGGGCGCCCACATGACCGGACCCGACACGGGCTGGTTGTCCACGTCGCCGCGGGCGACCAGGTCGGTGGGCTCGGCCACCCGCAACGTCGTCGTGACGTCGAGGCTGACCGTCGTGGCCGTCCGGAAGCGGGAGCCGGCCAACGACGGTCCGTCGGGAGTGCCGGCCTGCTGCCAGGCCGCGAGCAGGAAGACCACCGGCACGGCGATCGCCGCGAGTTTGAGCCAGTACTGGACCCCCTGCACCAGCGTGGCAGAGCGCATGCCACCCGTGGCCAGCACGACCAGCACCGTCGCGGCCACCACGGCCCCGCCGACCCAGATCGGGGTTCCCAGCAGCACCCGCAGCGCAAGCCCGGCCCCCTGCAGTTGCGGTACCAGGTAGAGCCAGCCGATCACCACCACGACCACGCTGGCGACCATGCGTACCCGGCGGGAGGCGAGCCGGGCCTCGGCGAAATCCGGCACCGTGTAGGCCCCGGAGCGCCGCAGCGGAGCCGCGACCAGCGCCAGCAGCAGCACGTAGCCCACGGCGTAGCCGACGGGAAACCAAAGCGCGTCGACCCCGCCGAGCATGACCAGTCCGGCAACGCCGAGGAAGCTTGCCGCCGACAGGTACTCCCCCGAGATCGCCGAGGCGTTCCACCAGGGCGGCACGCCCCGGGAGGCCACATAGAAGTCCGCCGTCGTCGGTGTCCGGCGGGTGCTGTAGCCGGCGAGCGCGATGGTCAGCACGACGACCGCCACCATGGCCAGGGCAGTAGAGATCGATGCCAAAGCCAACCCCGCTAGTCCTCGTCCACCAGGCTGGCGAACCTGTCCTCGTTGCGCTCAGCGAGGCGGACGTACCACCAGCCGACGCTCATGATCGCCGGATACACCAGAAAGCTCAGCAGCAGCCACCACAGTGGCACGGGCCCGACCTGCAGGAACCGCAGCTCGGGCCACAACGCGGTGGCCGCCACCAGGCCCAGGAGCGGCAGCACCACGAGCGCCACCGTCGCCAGGCCAAGCCGGAACTGGCTGCGGATCAACGCCCGCAGGTAGACCTTGCCCAGCGCCGTCTGCTCGTCGATCTCGGCGGCGACGGGCCGGGCAGGCACCCGCCGAACATCCCGGCGCGGACCGCGCACGACCTCCCGCCGGGGTGCCGATGGGCTCACGTCGCACCCCGATCGATCCGCGCCGAGCGGAGCAGCGCGTCCCGCACCGAGCCGGCGTGACGCCTGCTCACCGGGATCACGCAGCCCTCCCCGAGATCCAGGGTGAGCGTGCCGCCGACCGTCCGAACCGACTCCACAAAGGCGCGGTTGACAAGGTACTGGCGGTGCACCCGGAGGAACCCGGCCCCGCCCCAGCGCTGCTCCAGCGCACCGAGGGAGGCCCGCAGTAGGTGCTCGCCCGCACGCGTATGCAGGCGGACGTAGTCCCCTCGGGTCTCCGCGTACACCACCGCCGACCGCTGCACATACCGAGTGATCCCGCCGAGTTCGACAGCGATCACGTCATCGGCCAACGGCTGTGGACCGGACTCGGCAGGCGACCCCGCCGGGCGCTGGCCCGCGGACCTGGCGGCGAGCCGCTCGCACAGCCGTGCGAGGGCCTGCGCCAGCCGCTCCGGCCGCACCGGTTTGCGCAGGTAGTCCACGGCCGCGAGGTCGAAGGCCGCGACCGCGTGCTCGTCGTGGGCGGTGACAAACACGACCTCGGGGCGGTGCGGCTCGTCGAACCGACTTATCACCTGCGCGAGGTCGATACCGCTCAGATCGGGCATGCGGATGTCCAGGAAGACCGCGTCGTAGGCGCCCGTGCCGATCTCCCGCAGGGCGGCGGCGGCGGTGCCGAGAGCGACCACCTCGGCCACCTCCGGCGCCTCGGCCAGCAGGTACTGCAGTTCCGACAGCGCAGGTGCCTCGTCGTCCACCGCGAGGACCCGCAGACCCTCGGCGCGCGCCGCGTTCCGCTCCGACATCCTCGCTCCTACCTGCCGACCGCGTCGGCGAACTTCGGCACCCGGAAGCTCACCTTCGTGCCCGCCCCCGGGGCCGTCTCGACCACGAGTCCGTAATCGTCGCCGAAGGCCGTCCGCAGCCGCTCGTCCACGTTCGTCATGCCCACATGCGCGCCTGGTTCGCCTGCCAACGCCCGGCGAATCACCTCGGGATCGTTCCCGACGCCGTCGTCTTCCACGCTCAACATGCAGTCCGCGCCGCGGTCGGCGGCGCGGATCTCGACCGTGCCCGGTCCGGAGCGGGCTTCCAGTCCGTGCTGCACGGCGTTCTCGACCAGCGGCTGCAGGCACAGGAACGGGATCCGCACCCCAAGGATCTCGGAGTCCACCCGCAGCCGGACCTGCAGCCGATCGCCGAAGCGGGCCTGCTCGAGCAGCAGGTACTGCTCAATGGCCTTGAGCTCGTCGGCCAAGGAGGCGAAGGTGCCGTGCGCCCGGAACGAGTAGCGGGTGAAGTCGGCGAAGTCGAGCAGCAGCTCGCGCGCCCGGTCCGGGTCGGTCCGGACGAAGGAGGCGATGGCGGCCAGGGAGTTGAACACGAAGTGCGGCGAGATCTGCGCTCGCAGGGCGCGCACCTCGGCCTCTGCCCGCTCGGCCCGCGCGCGGTCGAGCTCGGCCAGGTCGAGTTGCCCGGAGGCGAAGATGGCCAGCTCTTCGACCGCCCGCACAAGAGCGGGGGTGGTCGGATGGGCCGAGAAGGCGACGATCGCGCCAATCACGACGTCGTCGCGGGTGAGCGGCGCCACGACTGCGCCACGGAGCTGGCTGGACACCGGTCGCAGACGGTCGGCGCCGATGACCGTGATGGCGCCGCCGGCCAGCGTTCTGGCGGCCAGCTCGGGAGCGCGAGACCGCCACCCGTCCGAGGGCCCGGACCAGCCCAGCGTGCTGCCGGCGTCGGTGATGGCCAGCGCGTCCGCATCGGCCAGACGGCGCAGATGCTTCGCCGCGCGTTGGGCCGAGGCCGCAGTGAGGCCGCCGCGCAGCTGCGGTGCGGCCTTGGTGACCGCGTGCAGGGTCCGGTAGCTGGCGTCGTCTGCGGACGTGCCCATCCGCGGTCGGCCGCGCACGGCCCAGGCCACCGCCGCCGCGCCGCCCACTGCCACAAGCAGTGCCAGCGCGATGAGCAGCCAGCCATCCATGTCGCGACGCTACCGGAGCCGATGCGGCCCGTCCGGTTGATCAGCCCTGCGGCGCTGGTCAGTCCGTCGGGCTATTCAGCCCGGTCCGGATGAGCTCCATGACGTTCGAGTCAGCCAGGGTGGTGACGTCGCCGATATCGCGGTTCTCGGCGACGTCACGCAGCAGCCGACGCATGATCTTGCCCGAGCGGGTCTTCGGCAGCTCGGCCACGACAAGGATCTGGCGCGGCTTGGCGATCGGCCCGATCTCGTGCGCGACATGCGCCCGCAGGGTCTGCACCACATCGTCGTCATCTGCGGCGTCGCCGCGCAGGATGACGAAGGCGACGATGCCCTGCCCGGTCATCTCGTCCGACGCACCGACCACGGCGGCCTCGGCGACGTACGGGTGCGAGACCAGCGCCGACTCGACCTCGGTGGTCGAGATCCGGTGGCCGGACACGTTCATGACGTCGTCCACCCGGCCGAGTAGCCACAGGTCGCCGTCGCCGTCCTTCTTCGCGCCGTCGCCGGCGAAGTACGTGTTGGGCCAGCGCGACCAGTAGGTATCCACGAACCGCTCGTCGTCGCCCCAGATGGTGCGCAGCATCGACGGCCAGGGCTCGGACAGCACCAGGTACCCGCCCGCACCGTCCGGCACCGGCGTTCCCGCATCATCGACTATGTCCGCGCCGATGCCCGGCAGGGCCACCTGCGCCGAGCCCGGCTTGGTCGCCGTGACCCCGGGCAACGGCGAGATCATGATCGCGCCCGTCTCGGTCTGCCACCAGGTATCGACGATCGGGCAGCGGTCCCCGCCCACGACCCGGCGGTACCACATCCAGGCCTCGGGGTTGATGGGCTCGCCCACCGACCCGAGCAGCCGCAGGGACGACAGGTCGTACTCGTCGAGCACGCCCTCGCCCCACTTCATCATCGTGCGGATGAGCGTCGGCGCGGTGTACAGGATCGTCACGCCGTACTCCTGCACGATCTCCCACAGCCGACCCCGGTGCGGGGTGTCCGGGGTCCCCTCATACATCACCTGAGTGGCGCGGTTGGCCAGCGGCCCATAGACGATGTAGCTGTGTCCGGTCACCCAGCCGACGTCGGCGGTGCACCAGTAGACGTCGTTATCCGCCTTGATGTCGAAGACGTTGCGGAACGTGTACGCGACCTGCGTCAGGTATCCACCGGAGGTGTGCAGTATCCCCTTGGGCTTACCGGTTGTGCCGGACGTGTAGAGGATGAACAGGGGGTCCTCGGCGGCGTGCGCCTCGTACGCGTGCTCGGCGCTCTGCCGCTCGACCACATCGTCCCACCAGTGGTCGCGGCCCTCGGTCCAGCCGACGTCCTGGCCGGTGCGCTTGACCACGATGACGTTCTCGATCGTCGGCGCACCCTCGGCCAGCGCCTCGTCCACGATCGGCTTGAGCCCGCTGGGCGCGCCGCGGCGGTAGCCCCCGTCGGCGGTGATGACGAGCGTGGCCTCGGCATCCTCGATGCGCGAGCGCAGCGCCTCGGCGCTGAAGCCGCCGAACACCACCGAGTGCACGGCGCCGACCCGGGCGCAGGCGAGCATCGCGACGGCGGCCTCCGGGATCATCGGCAGGTAGATGGCGACCCGGTCGCCCTTGCCCACGCCGAGCTCGGCAAGCGCGTTGGACAGCTTGTTGACCTGCTCCTGCAGGTCCGCGTAAGTGATCGTGCGGGTGTCCCCGGGCTCTCCGACCCAGTGGATCGCCACCTGGTCGCCGAAGCCGTCTTCGACGTGGCGGTCCACGCAGTTGTAGGCCAGGTTGAGCCGACCGTCGGCAAACCACTTGGCGAATGGCGGGTTGGACCAGTCGAGCACCTCGGTGAACGGAGTGTCCCAGGCGAGCTGGCGGGCCTGCTCGGCCCAGAACCCCAGCCGATCGGCGGTGGCCTGGGCGTAGAGCTCCGGGCCGGCGTTGGCCTGCTCGACGAACTCCGGCGGCGGCGGGAACGAGCGCTCCTCGTTCATCAGGTTCTCGAGCGCGTCCGAGGTCATGGCCTTCTCCTTGCGTGGGGTGTCTTAGGTTCTGCTGTGGGGTGGGACTAGGTCAAATCGGTGGGGAGCCGGTGCTGGGCGCGTGCGTCTGCACGCGACCAGCACCGGGCGCTCAGTGCGAGACCGCCGCCTTCTCCGAGCCCGCCCCGGACAGCGAGCGGACCTCCATCTCGGCGAACTTCTCGGGATTGATCTCGCTCTTGCTGGTGACGCTTCCCAGCCAACCAAGGAAGAACGCCAGCGGGATCGACACCAGGCCAGGGTTGTTCAGCGGGAACCAGGCGAAGTCCACGTTCGGCAGGATCGACGTCTTCGCCCCGGAGATCACCGGAGAGAAGATGATGAGCACGATCGAGCTGATCAGCCCGCCGTAGATGCTCCACAGCGCGCCCCGGGTGGTGAAGCCCTTCCAGAACAGCGAGTAGAGGATCGTCGGCAGGTTGGCCGATGCGGCCACGGCGAAGGCCAGTGCTACCAGGAACGCGATGTTCTGGCTGCGCGCCAAGATGCCGCCCACGATCGCCAGCAGGCCGATCACGACCGCTGCGATCCGAGCGACCCTGACCTCCTTATCCGCCGACACGTTGCCCTTCTTGATCACGGAGGCATAGATGTCGTGGGCGAAGGAGGCGCTCGCCGTAATCGTCAAACCGGCCACCACCGCCAGGATCGTCGCGAAGGCGACCGCCGAGATGAAGCCCAGCAGTAACGTGCCGCCGAGCTCGTAGGCCAGCAGCGGCGCCGCCGAGTTCTCCTTGCCCGGTGCCGCCATGATCTTCTCCGGTCCCACCAGCGCCGCAGCGCCGAAGCCCAGCACCAGGCTGAACAGGTAGAACAGGCCGATCAGCGAGATCGCCCAGACCACCGACTTGCGGGCGGCCTTGGCCGTCGGGACGGTGTAGAACCGCATGAGCACGTGCGGCAGGCCGGCCGTGCCGAGCACGAGGGCGAGCGCCAGCGAGATGAAGTCGATCTTGCTCATGGTGGTCTTGCCGTACTTGGCTCCGGGGGCGAGCAGCTTGTCGCCGAGCGGGCTGTTGTCCGCCGCCGCGCCGAGCACGTTGGACAGGTTGAAGCCGTACTTGCCGAGCACCCAGAAGGTCATCAGGGCTGCGCCGGCGATGAGCAGGGCCGCCTTGATGATCTGCACCCAGGTGGTGCCCTTCATACCGCCCACGAGGACGTAGACGATCATGATGATGCCCACCACGGCGATGGTGATCGACTGGCCCACGCTGCCGCTGACGCCCATGAGCAGATTGACCAGGCCGCCGGCGCCGGCCATCTGGGCCAGCAGGTAGAACAGCGACACAGCCAGGGTCGAGATCGCGGCCGCCGTTCGCACGGGCCCCTGCCGCAGCCGGAACGCGAGCACGTCGGCCATCGTGAACTTCCCGGTGTTGCGCAGCAGCTCGGCGACGAGCAGCAGGGCGACGAGCCAGGCGACCAGGAAGCCGATCGAGTACAGGAAGCCGTCGAAGCCGACCACAGCGATCGCCCCGGTGATGCCCAGGAAGGACGCCGCGGACAGGTAGTCGCCGGCGATGGCGGTGCCGTTCTGGCCGCCGGTGAACGACCGGCCGCCGGCGTAGTAGTCGGCCGCGGTCTTGTTGCCGCGGGCAGCCCGGATGACGATGACGAGGGTGACCAGGACGAAGAGGACGAAGATCGCCATGTTCACGGCGGGCTTGCCGGCCACGGTCGAAGCGGCGATGAGTGTTGCGCTCATGAGGACGTGCCCTCCATCTCGTTGCGGATCTCCTCGGAGAGAGGGTCGAGCTTGCGGTTGGCGTGGCGGACGTAGAGCCACGTGATGAGGCCAGTGCTGACGAACTGCAGCAGGCCGAAGATGATGCCGATGTTGATGTTGCCGATGACGGGCGTGGCCATCCAGGACGGAGCGAAGATCGCCGCGAAAACGAACGCGAAGTACCAGACCAGGAACGCGACGGTCATGGGGAACGAGAAGCCGCGGTAGCTGCGGCGCAATTCGATGAACTCGGGGGACTTCTCCATGGCCTCGTAGGCCGCCGCGTCGGGCACGTGCGGCGAACCCGGTGGCGGGTTGGTGGTGGACATTGAACCTCCTCGGTCACTGCCCGCAGCGTCGTCGGGCCCTGTCAAACAGGTGCCGCAGACGTTAGGGTCACGCGCTGTGACCTCGATACCCGAATTCGGTCACCTGCGCCGAGCGGTCGCAATTTGCCGCTTAGCGGTTGCAGGGGCGACGGGCCGACGGGAGCATCCCGGCCATGGCCCCAGGGGCTGACTGGCTGGCGCGACTGGACAGACATGCCCTGGCAGCTGCGCCGGCGCTGTCCACCTGTGCCGGAACAACGTCTGCGGCCCGGTCGGGCACGGCGGAGGGGCGCTGCCGGGCGGGCGCGCCACTGACTGAGCTCGCGCGCAAGTGGGGGCAGACCCGTGCCGTGTCTTCATGCCGCGTGGGCTGAGTGTTCGGGGTGGCGCTGTCGTCGGCGTTGGATGTCGCGTCTGTGGCGACGGACGTGTTCGGCATGGGGCAGTCCGTCGCGCATGGTGACGTCCCAGTGGCCCAGGTGCAGTTCGTGGTGGTGCTTGGTGCAGGTGAGGGCCAGATTGTCCAGCGAGGTGCTCCCGCCGTGGGACCAGTGCTGGACGTGGTGGGCCTCGCACCAGCCCGGCGGGCGGTCGCAGCCGGGGATGGCGCAGCCGCCGTCGCGGGCGTCCAGCGCGCGGCGCAGGTGCGCCGGGACGACCCGGGTGGTCCGCCCGAGGTCCAGCGGCCGGGAGTCGGGGTCCAGGAGAAGGCGGGCGACCTCGCCGTCGCAGGTGAGCCAGGCGGCCTCGGCGGCGGCGAGGAGCCCCCGCCCGGGGCCGTTGCCCAGCGCCCAGCACGGCGCGAGGCGCTCGGGGCGGGGGCGCGGCCCGGCCAGAGCC
>JBIRBF010000144.1:0-7108 GCA_044326505.1 Candidatus Nanopelagicales bacterium
ACACGTCGATGCGCACGGTGGTGGCGCCGTTGGCTTTGAGGGTGTCCAGGACCCGGGCGCGCTGGGCGTCGGTGTAGTCGCCCCAGGTGCCGTGGAACTGCACCCCCACCGCCGGCCCGGACACCGCCGCCGCAGCCGAGGCCGGCGCCGGCGCGAGCAGCGTTCCGGCCAGCAGCGAGATGGCGACCAGCGCGACCAGGACGAGCAGGCCGGCCAACCGCTTCGCGGCGGCGCGCGCGGTCGGCTGAGGGTCGTTTCCGAAGGAAACCGTGTCGGTCATCGCTCACCGCCTCGTCGCTGCTCCATAGGAGTGAACGGACTCCAGGCGCGCTGTCTTGAGGGGCGATGAACTGATTCCAGGAACTTTTACCCGTAGCGCGTGCTGCAGGCGGGGGCGTGAGCGTGCCGTCGCGCCATGAGCAGCGCACCTGGGCCGTGCGAGCGCGGATCAGGCGAGGGTGGGGCTGGCCCCTTCGGGCTCGCTCGGAGCCGGCACGGGCGTCACGGCCGCATCGGTGCCGGCCGCTGCGCGGTCGGAGTCGTCGATCCGGCGCCCGGCCAGGACCCAGCCGATCATCACCCACATGACGTTTCGGACGATGGCGTTGCGCAGTGGGTAGTCCGCCAATCCCTCGACCAGGATGCTGGACAGGCTGCAGGCAGCGCTCAAGGTGACCGCGGCCGGAAGCGACACTGCCGTCGCCCTGCTGCGGGCAGCAGCTCGGTTCGCCCGGCCCAGCCAGCTACCACCCGCGCGATGAGCCGCCACCACACGTGGTCGGAACCGATGCGCAGTGGCGACCACCACCACACCGAAACCGATCATCGCCGCAACGCCGATGAGGCCTTGTTCGGCGCCGAGCGTCACCCACAAGTTGTGGGCATGCTCTGCGCCCTCGGGTCGTGCCATCGACTCGACTCCGCTGGCCAGGCGCGGATAGGAGTTGGGCCCGTGGCCGAAGACCGGCGCGCTGAGCCACTGCCGGATACCTTCGGCCACCAGAGTGGGGCGGTTGTCGTAGGGGTTGGCGCCGCGGTCGCCGATGCTCAGGACACGCTCGACCAAGATCTGCAGCAAGGGGGAGTTGGGTGCCGCGACCCACAGCGTTGCGAGTGCGCCGACGATCGCCAAGAGTCCGATCGCCACGGGTCGGCGGGTCTGCGGGATCGCGATGACCAGCACCACTACGCCCACCGCCGTGCCGGTCCACGCTCCGCGCGACAGCGACAGCAGCAGGCCAACAGAGCACACGGCCAGGGACAGGATCGCTACGCGGCGCAGCCACCCGCGGGTGAGGACCGCCACTCCCAGCGCGAATATCACCGTCACCATGCAGTAGAACCCGTACTCGTTGGGCTGGCTGAAAATGCCCTGGGCGCGGCCGCTCACCACAGCCCCGCCGTAGCTGGCCTGCAGGCCCTGCGCCCCCACCACGCCGGTAAGGCCCACCACCACCGAGCCGACGAGCCAGGCCATGAGCGCTGGCCGCAGCCGCTGCGGCGACCCGGTCAGCTCGGCCCATGCGACGGCGAGCAGGGCCGCCGCGATCTGCCATGCGCCCAGGATGAGCGAACCACTCAGGTCGTCGCTGAAGGTCGTCGACGCCATCACCCCCAGCGACCACACCGTCGCCATGAGGACAGGCCAGTTGAGTGGCAACGGGGTGAGTCCATCCTCCAGCCGGGTGAGGATCGCGACCCCGATGAGCACCAACGAGAGCAACTGCACGAGATAGATCCCGCCCGGCAGGGTCACTGCCGCGAGCGGCATCGCCAGGCCGAAGACCGGCGCGCTCAGTTGCGGTCGAAACAACAGCGTCAGCCCGACGAAGGCCGTGCCGAGCAGCACGATGGGGAGCAGCGGGGTGAGCATCGTGGGTGCCCTAGCGGCGCCCGACCCGCGCGAGGCCCTGCCGCCATGGTTGCCGAAGCCCGCCTGTGCCGCCTTTCGGGCCGGGATCATCGGCGAACAGGTGGCGCACCACGCAGTACGGGTACGGTGAGGTCGTTTGGGAAAACGGGCCGGAGTCGGGATTGTCGTGGCGAACGATCTGCAGGTCGGGCATGCATGGACTCGCGCGCGAAGCGAGTTCGGCCATGGTCATGGCGGCTCTCCTTCGCTCTGCTGCCGCGGGTCGGCGACGCAGGCATCGCCGGTGAGTAACAGCCCGATCCTGGCACAGCGCGCTGCGCGGCGCCCGGCGCATGTGGGCCGACGCTCATGACCAGCCCGCCCCCCGACCGCCTCGAGGAGCCGCCGGAGCGGCCGGAGGAGCCGGAGGACGCACCGCAAGGCGCCGACGATCAGGCCGGCACCGGCGCGGCGGAGGGGCGCACGGTCGCCCTGCTGGCGGTCATCGAGGCCCTCAGCAAGGTGGCCTCGTTCGTCATGTTCATGGTTGTCACGCGCCTTCTGTCCGTCTCGGAGTTCGGACTGTTCTCGTGGGCGCTGGCGCTCAGCATGCTGCCGGTGGCCTTCGCGGTGTGGGGATTCGGATCGACGGTGATCCAGCACGGCAGCGGCAACCGGAAGAGCGTGCCCACCCTGCTCACCGAGGCGATTCTGTGGCGACTCATCCTGGGCGTGCCCGTCATCATCCTGCTCGCACTGCCGATCTGGGGTGAGCCGCAGTACCGGCTCGGCCTCGTGCTCGTCGGCATCGCATCCCTGGCGGACACCTTCAACGAGCTCATCCGCTACGGCGCCGGTGCCATTGCGAGGCAGCGGGCGGTGGCCTACAACCTGCTCATCCAGCGCATTCTGGTGACGATTCTGGTGATCGTCACCGTCTACAAATGGCCGAATGCCACGGCGATGGCAGCGGCCTACTGCCTGGGCACCTTGCTCGGGGTAGCGGCCATGCTCGTGTCGGCCGCGCGAATCGGGCTCATGCCGCGCTGGGGGCTGGTGACTCGCGACGGTATGCGGGCGATGTGGAGCCGATCGCACGCCGTGGGGTTGTCCGGCGTACTCAACACCCTGACGTTCCGGTCGGACACCGTCTTGCTGGGTTGGCTGAGCACCCTGAGCGCCACAGGGGTGTACGCGGCGGCCTACCGGCTGTTCGAGACCGCGCTGTTCTTGATCTACTCCATGGTTCGGGTGACGGCACCAAAGATGGCCGCCGAGACAGACAAGCCGAAGCTGCTCAAGCTCGTCTCGCTGACGCCGACGATTCTCATCTGCCTGTTCCTGCCCTATGTGCTGGTGCTGGCCGTCCGAGGATCGGACGTGATGACGCTGGTGTTCGGCTCCCAGTACGGCGGGGTGGAGTCGGGCCTCACTTTGGCGGTGCTGGGGCTCACGCTGGTGCCGTACGCGGTGCAGTTCCTGAGCCAGTCCGCGCTTATCGCCCGCAAGATCAACCGCCAGGTGCTCATCGGGGCCATCCTGGCGCTCGTCGTCAACGTGGCTGTGAACCTGGCGCTCATTCCGCTGTGGGGTCCGGTGGGAGCTGCCCTCGGGACGTTCGTCGCGATGGGCGCGCAGTGGGTTTACCTGCGGATCGTGGTCTACCGGCGGATCGGTCCGGCGCCGATCTGGGGTTCGGTCTGGCCCGCGCTGATCGCGGCCGCGCTGATGGTGCCGGTGGCGTGGGCGATCCCGAACGTGATCATCGCGTCTGTGGTGGGCTCCCTGGTGTACCTGGTTGCGCTTGCGCTGCTCTATCGCTGGCTGCGACCGTCGCTGTTCGCACTCGCCAGGCAGGTGGTGGGCCGATGAGTGGCGCCGGGGGCCGCCCGTCCGGTACTCATGGTGGTGTGGATCCGCTACGGGTGTCGGTGGTCACTCCCTTCGGCACGACCGCCGGCGGCGCCGAGGGATGGTTGCTCAACGCCATTGACCTGGGCCTGACCCAAGACAACGGGTTCGAGGTGTCGGCGGTGGTGCTAGCCGACGGCCCACTTGTGGAGCAAATGCAAGTCCGGGGGATTCCCACCGCAGTGGTGGCCACGCCTGCCTCTCCGGCGGGGATCATGGCTCGGGTGCCGGCCGTGGCACGGGCACTCAAGCAGCAGCGACCCGACGTCGTGGTTGCCAACGGGGTGAAGGCGCAGGTAGTAGCGGCGGGAGCGCGCGGCATCCTCCGGCGACCGCTCGTGTACGTCAAGCACGACCACAGCTTCGACGCTTCGTTGGCCAAGCCCTTGGGCGCAGCGGCAACGGCGGTGGTCGCGACGGCGCTGGAGGTCGGTCAGCCCACGGGTCGAGCCGACCTGATCGTCATCGAGCCGCCGCGACCGCCAGACCCACTACCCAGACCCGAGGCCGCCGTCGCGCTCGCGTCCCTAGGGCTGCCGGCGAGCGACGAGCGCACGCTGATGATGATCACTCGTTTGGTGCCCTACAAGGGAGTGGACGTGGCCATCGACGCGCTGGGGCTGTCCGCGGCGCGGGGCTGGCGACTGGTGGTCATCGGGGGCGACGACGCCGCGACGCCGGGGGAGACCGTTCGGCTGCGCGCACTCGCTGAACGCTCGGGTGTGGCCGGCCGGGTGTCCTTCCTGGGCTCCATCCCCGGGGCTGGGCGACTGGTCGCTGCTGCCGATGCGCTCGCGGTACTCACCCGGCCCGGGGGCCCGCGGACACCCGGCCGCGAGGGGTACGGGATCACGGCGACAGAGGCGATGCTGGCGGCAGTCCCCGTGATCGTCGCCGGCGAAGGACCCATCGCCCGACGCCTGCGGACCCCGGGCGGGCCGGCGGGAATCGTCTTGGACGCCGCGGATCCGGGCGCCTGCGCCGGGGCTCTGGGTCGCCTGGACGATCCAGCACTTCGCGCGGCGATGGGAGCCAACGGCCGCGCCGCCGCCGTGCGGGCGCCCGGTGATTCCGAGGTCGCGCGCGCTTTCGCCGACGTGGTGCGCCATGCTGCCCTTGTGCGTTCCCGATCCTGAGGACGGTGCATGTCAGCGCCGCGCCAGCCGAACTCGACCACTGTGCAGGAGTCGACAATGCCCACGGTGCTCTACGTCTCGCAACCGACCATCACTGGTGTAGCGCAGTGCGTGCTCGACTGGTCCACCGGTCTGGCTGCTCGCGACTGGGAGGTGGCGCTGGCCTGCCCAACCGATGGCTGGCTCGGCATGGCCTGTGCCCGTGAGGGTATCCGGACCTTCGCCTGGGAGGCCGTGCGGCAGCCGTACATCGGCGTGCGTCGGGAGACCCGCCGGCTGCGCCAGATCGTCGACATCGTGCAGCCGGACGTGGTGCACCTGCAGGGCAGCAAGGCCGGGCTGAGTGGGCGGTTGTTGCTGCGCGGCAGCATTCCGACGGCCTTCAGCCCGCACTCGTGGTCGTTCGAGGCGGCCGACGGGCCGATCGGAGCCGCAGCGCTGCGCTGGGAGCGCGCGGCCACCCGCTGGACCGACGTCGTGATCGCCGTGAGCGAGGCGGAGTGCGCTGACGGCCTCGCCAATGGAATCAACGTGCCCTACGTCGTCGCGCGCAACGGGATCGACACGGATGCCATCGTCCCCGCGGCCGAGCGCGACGCCCTGCGCGCGGAGCTCGGCATCGAGCCGGGCACGACCGCGGTGGTGTGCCTCGGACGGATGCATCGGCAGAAGGGGCAGGACGTCCTGCTCGAGGCATGGCCGCTGGCCGCAGCTCCCGGCCGGGTGCTGTACCTGGTCGGTGACGGCCCGCTCTACGACGAGTGGAGCGCCGAGCCGCCGGAGCGGTTGCAGGACTCGGACATCGTGCTCGTCGGCGGGGTCGAGCGCGCGGACGCCTTGCGATGGCTGGCCGCCGCGGACCTGGTGGTCATGCCGTCGAGGTGGGAGGGGATGGCCTTGGTCCCCCTCGAGAGCCTGGCAGTGGGCACGCCGGTGATCGCCAGCGATGTGACGGGGGCCAGCGAGGCGGTGGCGCCCGCGTGCGGCGCCGTCGTGCCGCCGGGGGATCCCAGCGCCCTCGCCGCGGCGATCAACGTTTGGCTGGCCCAGTCGCCGGAAGAGCTGGCTGCGGCTCGGCTGGCGGCTCGCAGCCGGGTCGTCGGGCGATTCGAGTTGAGCCGTACGGTCGATACGATCGATGCCACTTTGACCGAGTTGGTCCGAGGTCGATGACCGAACCCGTCGCGCTCATCGTCGACCCGAGCGGGAGCTACGGCGCCGAGCTGATCAGCTACTACTGGCGGCAGGCCGGGCTGCGCAGCGTCCTGGCCTTCCCGGACCGGCACAGCCGTCAGCTGGCGGCGATCACGCTACCCATCGATCACTCCCGGGCAGTGGCGCACCGGCTGCAGCCGCCGCCCATCGAGGACCCGGCCGGGGCGGCCTCCCACCTAGTTGCGCAGCTATCAGGCAGGTACGACGTGCGCGTCGTGCCGACCTACGTGGAGCACTTCGTCGAGCTCACGACCGCGATCACAGCCGAACTCGGGCTGGGGTGGAACACCCCGGCGCAGATGGTCCCGATGCGCGACAATTACGCGCTTAAGCAGTTGCTGCGCCAGCGCGCTCCAGAGCTTCGGACGAACGCCTCGATGGCCGTCGCCTCGCCGGCCGACGTGTTGGCTGCCGATCCCGACGTCTACCGGGGTTTCGTGCTCAAGCCGAGAGCAGGCATGGGCAACTGCGACGTGCTGATCCGGCAATGGCCGCCTGATCCGGAGGAGCTGGCGGCCTACTTCGGCGGCAGGTCCGAGGCGACGATCCTGGAGGAATTCGTCGAAGGCGAGGAGTTCCAGATCAATGGCCAGGTCGACGCCGCTGGTGAGCCGGTGACCACGGCGGTCTACTTGACCAACCGCGGTCAGGTGGGCAACCGCAGCAACATGGCCCGGAACTACTGGACTCTGCCCACCTCGGACCCCCGGTTCGACGCCCTGTCGGACTACGCGGTGGCGGTCATGCGTGCCATCGGCCTGGTGCGCACCCCGTTCCACATGGAGCTCAAGCTGGACGGGGAGGGACCCTGCCTGATCGAGGTGGGGGCGCGCTTCGTCGACGGGGGTGGCTGGGCGCTGGATGCGTGGCTGCATGGGCCGCAGTGCGATCTGGTGGCGGTAGCGGCGCACGACTGGCTCACAGACCAACCGCGGTCAGGTGGGCAACCGCAGCAACATGGCCCGGAACTACTGGACTCTGCCCACCTCGGACC
>JBIRBF010000242.1:0-2593 GCA_044326505.1 Candidatus Nanopelagicales bacterium
CCCCACCAATGGGTCGGTCCGGCCCTCGATCGCCGCCTCCGTGAGCACGCGGGTGGTCTCCTGGAAGGACGCCGCCGACAGCCACGAGTCCGTGGCCAGCGATGCCTTGGTGATTCCCATGAGTTCGGGCCGGCCCTCGCCGGGCTGACCGCCCTCGTGCAGCACTCTGCGGTTGACCGTCTTGAAGGCGGCCGAGTCGACCAGCTGGCCGGTGAGGAAGTCCGTGTCCCCGGACTTCAAAATGATCACTCGACGCAGCATCTGCCGAACGATGACCTCGATGTGCTTGTCGTGGATGTTCACGCTCTGCGGCAGGTACACCTTCTGCACCTCGTCCACGATGTGCTGTGCGGTGTCCCGGGCGTTGGTGTACTCCAGCACCTTCTTCGGGTCGATAGGACCCGGAGTCAGCGGCTGGCCGGGGACCACTCGCTCGCCGTCGCTCACGCGCAGCTTGCCGCGAAGTCGCCGCGACACCTTGTGCACGTCGGGCTCCTCGTTGGGGTCGTCCGGCGCCACCGTGACGATGAGCGACTCCGGCGTGTCCTCGATGGACACGACGCCGGCCCAGCGGCTGACCTCGCACTCGCCGCGCGGGGTGCGGGCCTCGAAGAGCTCGACCACTCGCGGAAGGCCGGTCGTGATGTCCTCGCCGGCCACACCGCCGGTGTGGAAGGTCCGCATGGTGAGCTGGGTGCCGGGCTCGCCGATGGACTGCGCGGCGATGATGCCCACGGCCTCTCCGACGTCCACGATCTTGCCCGTGGCCAGCGACCGTCCGTAGCACAGGGCGCAGGTGCTGACCTTGGACTCGCAGCGCAGGACCGAACGGGCATTGATCCGCTCGACCCCCGACTTCACCCAGGACTCCGCCAGCGGCAGGGTGATCTCGGTGCCGCGCTCGGCGAGCACGTCGCCGCCAGCGACCACGTCCTTGGCCAGCACCCGACTCACCACGGTGAAGTCGAGGCGCTCGCCGGGCACGAGGTTGCCCTGCTCGTCGCGCAGCGGGTTGCCCTGGGCGTCCATCTCGGTGAGCGAGATCCACAGACCGGTCTCGGTGCCGCAGTCCTCCTCACGGATGATGACGTCCTGCGACACGTCCACCAGACGCCGCGTCAGGTAGCCGGAGTCGGCCGTCCGCAGCGCGGTGTCGGCCAGACCCTTGCGGGTGCCGTGGGTGGAGATGAAGTACTCCAGCACCGACAGTCCCTCGCGGAAGTTCGACTTGATCGGCCGCGGGATCGTCTCACCCTTGGGGTTGGCCACCAGACCACGCATACCGGCGATCTGCCGGAGCTGGTTCATGTTGCCTCGGGCCCCGGAGTTGACCATCTGGGCGATGGGGTTGGTGTCCGGGAAGTTGTCCTTCATCGCCGTCATGACCTTGTCGGTCGTGTGCGTCCAGATCTCGATGAGTTCCTCGTTGAGCTCGGACTCGTCGATCAGACCGCGGTCGAAGGCCTTCTGCTTCTCCTTCTCCAGCGCTTCCGCATCGCGCAGCAACTCGCCCTTGGCGGCCGGGGTGACGACGTCAGCGATCGAGATGGTCGCGCCGGACCTGGTGGCCCAGTGGAAGCCGAGGTCCTTCAACGCGTCCAGCACCGCGGCCACCTCGACCTTGGTGTAGCGCTCGGTGAGCTGGTCGACGATCGCGCCGAGGCCCTTCTTGTCCACCTGACGGTTGACGAACGGCTCCGCGCTGGGCATGGCCTCGTTGAACAGCGCTCGGCCCAGGGTGGTCTCGAGCACGAAGGCATCGCCGGCGTGCCAGCGACCGGTGGGGTCGACCCACTCGGCCGGAGGCACCTCGCCGCCCAGGCGCACCTTGATCGGCGCCTGCAGGTCCAGGTGGCCAAGGTCGAACGCCATGAGCGCCTCGCTCACCGACGAGTAGGCCTGGCCGGCGCCAGCGCCGTCGGGCTTCTCGGTGGTGAGGAAGTAGATCCCCAGCACCATGTCCTGCGTCGGCGTGGTGATCGGACGACCTGAAGCCGGCGACAGGATGTTGTTGCTGGACAGCATGAGGACGCGGGCCTCGGCCTGCGCCTCGGCGCTCAGCGGCAGGTGCACAGCCATCTGGTCGCCGTCGAAGTCGGCGTTGAAGGCCGTGCAGACCAGCGGGTGGATCTGGATGGCCTTGCCCTCGATCAGCTGCGGCTCGAACGCCTGGATGCCGAGGCGGTGCAGCGTGGGGGCCCGGTTGAGCAGCACGGGGTGCTCGGTGATGACCTCTTCCAGCACGTCCCAGACCACAGGACGGGCCCGCTCCACCATGCGCTTGGCGCTCTTGATGTTCTGGGCGTGGTTGAGGTCCACCAGCCGCTTCATGACGAACGGCTTGAACAGCTCGAGCGCCATCTGCTTGGGCAGGCCGCACTGGTGCAGCTTGAGCTGCGGACCGACGACGATGACCGAACGGCCCGAGTAGTCCACGCGCTTGCCGAGCAGGTTTTGGCGGAACCGGCCCTGCTTGCCCTTGAGCATGTCCGACAGCGACTTCAGCGGCCGGTTGCCCGGACCCTGCACCGGACGCCCGCGACGGCCGTTGTCGAACAGCGCGTCGACGGCTTCCTGCAGCATCCGCTTCTCG
>JBIRBF010000029.1:0-19463 GCA_044326505.1 Candidatus Nanopelagicales bacterium
ACCCTCCCGCAGCGCGCGCCTGAAACGGAGTGCTTCAGCGCCCGCCCGGGCCTGAATCGCTCTCTCTCGTGCGCATCCTGGCCACCCTCACATCAGGAGGTGCTGGCCGACCTGAGCGACGCGGCGAACTGCTCCAGCTCGGCGTCCGGAACCGTGCCCGTCACGACGACGGTCCCGTCCGCGCCCTGGCGGACGAGCGAACGATCCGACGCGCCGGGCGAGCCGTAGCGCGTCCACTGCTGGCCCGCGATCTCGACCGTTCCCTGGGGGGTCCCCGCCTGGGTCTGTGTCATGACGAAGTCGGCGAGGTCGTAGTCCTGCTGCACCACGGCCACGAAATCCCCCGTCGGCGAGATGTAGCCGTTGTACCACTGCCCGGTGTCCTCCGTCGGTCCCGCGGACAGTCGGGCAGAGGTCGCTCGCCACCCTTCGGGCAGCACCGGGACGAGCACGTCGAAGACGCCCGCCACCTGGGCCTGCGAAGCCGGACCGGCGACGTCCACCACGCGGACGGGGTCGGGCGTGGGACGCAGCACCATGATGTAGAGAAAGGCGACGAACAACCCGACCACCAGCATCGACAGCACCAGATCTCGCACCGTCTGGTTGGCCCGCGACTTGGTCGAGCGCGGCAGGACGGTGTAGCCGGGGCCGGGCTCGGCGGGGCCGACGACCGACTGTTCTGACTGCTCACCCATGCGCACATCATCCCCCGTGCGCGCCGCATCGGCGATCGGGACCCCGCACTGCGCCGCCTGCAGCCGAGCCTCACCAGCCGACTACCCTTGTGCTATGACCGTCGAGCGCAAGCCCACACCACCGGACCGCAACCTCGCCCTGGAACTCGTCCGAGTGACCGAAGCAGCCTCGTTGGCCGCTGCTCGCTGGGTGGGTCGCGGCGATAAGAACGATGCCGACGGCGCCGCCGTGAACGCCATGCGCACGCTGATCGCCTCGGTGTCCATGAACGGCGTCGTGGTGATCGGTGAGGGCGAGAAGGACGACGCCCCCATGCTGTTCAACGGCGAGCGAGTCGGCGACGGCACCGGGCCCGAGTGCGACGTGGCGGTCGATCCGATCGATGGCACAACCCTGACTGCCAAGGGGATGCACAACGCATTGTCCGTGCTGGCAGTGAGCGGCCGGGGATCCATGTACGACCCCTCCGCCGTGTTCTACATGGACAAGTTGGTGACCGGGCCGGAGGCTGCCGATGCGGTGGACCTGGAGGCGCCGGTCGCCTACAACCTGCGTGCCGTCGCGCGCGCCAAGGGCGAGAAGGTCGCCGACCTCACGGTGGTGCTGCTGGACCGGCCGCGCCACGAGGGCCTGGTGAAGGACATCCGCAAGGCCGGAGCCCGCATCAAGTTCATCGCCGACGGCGACGTCGCCGGCGCCATCATGGCGGCCCGCGAGGACACCGGCGTGGACCTGCTCCTCGGCCTGGGCGGCACCCCGGAGGGCGTCATCTCGGCGGCCGCCATCAAGTGCCTGGGCGGCATCATCCAGGGAAGGCTCGCGCCGCAGGACGAAGCCGAGCGCCAGCGCGCGCTGGACGCCGGCCACGACCTCGACCAGATCCTCACCACCAACGACCTGGTGACCGGCGACGACGTGTTCTTCGTCGCCACGGGCATCACCGACGGCGAGATCCTGCAGGGCGTGCGCTACCGACCGGGCGCCGCGACGACGCAGTCGATCGTCATGCGCTCGCGCTCGGGAACGATCCGGTTGATCAGCGCCAAGCACAGCCTCGACAAGCTCGGCGTGTACTCGGCCATTGACTTCGAGTAGGCGCCGCTTCGAGTAGGCGCCGCTTCGAGTAGGCCGCGCGGTGACAGCGCGGCGGCGCTAGCGTTCCCCCATGAGCACCGACGACGGCCTCGCCCTGCCCATCGACTACCAGGCCCGGTACGGCGACGGTCACCGACGCACCGCGGTACTCGGCGGCGGCGGCATCTTCTTCGTCGCCTGGCAGCTGAGCTACCTGCGGACGCTGGAGCGCAAGGGAATCGACCTGGGCTCCGCCACGCGCATCGTCGGCACCTCGGCCGGGTCGGTGGTCGCCACGCTGCTGGCCGGCGGCCGGCTGGCCGTGGCCACCCGCGAACTGGGACTGCTGGCGAAGGTGCCCAGCGTGCTGGCTGCGATGGCGCCCGCGGACGGCCTGCAACCGAGCCAGCAGCGGGCGCTGGACCTCTTCCGCGACGCCACCGACGCTCAGCCCGGCACGGTCCGCGCCATCGGATTCGCCGCCCTTGCCGCCGATGCGCTCCCCGCGGCGAAGCTGCGCCGCACCCTCGCCGGAACCCTCGCCCTGCGCGGCTGGCCGTCGGCGGCGCTGGTCACCACGACTGTCGACACCTACACCGGCGAGCGGCTGGCGGTCACCTCCGCGGCCGGCGTCTCGGCCGCCGCGGCAGCCGCAGCGAGCAGCTCGGTGCCCGGCCTGTTCAGCCCGCAGCCGGTCGGCGACCGCCGCTGCATGGACGGCGGCGTGAGCGGCAGCGGCACCCACTGCGACCTCGTGGCGGGGGCCAAGCGCGTCGTCGTGCTGTCGCTCGGGGCCAACCGAAAGGAGGCCGTTCCGATGATGACGATCCAGCCCGACGCGCTGCAGCGCGAGGTCGCTGCGCTGCGCGACGCCGGCTCGGACGTCCTGGTCCGCGGTCCGAGGACCACCGACCTCGACGTCCTCATGGACCCGGCGGCTGTTCCGGCGGCGATGGCCGAGGGTCAGGGCCAGGCCGAGGAGGACGCCCCCGAGTTCGCCGACTTCTGGCACTAGCCTGCGACGACTCGGCCGCCGACGGGTGCGCGGGTAGGCTGAGGCGCATGCCGGAATTCCATTACGAGGACCTGCTCCCGCTCGGCGTCACCGAACCCGAGAACCCCACCGAGTACCGCCTGCTGACCACCGACGGGGTCAGCGTCGTGGAAGCGGCCGGGCGCACCTTCCTGCAGGTGGAACCGGACGTTCTGCGCATGCTCGCGTTCGAAGCGGTCCATGACATCCAGCACCTGCTGCGCCCCAGCCACCTGGCCCAGCTGCGGCGGATCCTGGACGATCCGGAGGCGTCGGCGAACGACCGATTCGTCGCGTTGGACCTGCTCAAGAACGCCAACATCGCCGCCGGCGGCGTGCTGCCGATGTGTCAGGACACCGGAACGGCAATCGTCATGGGCAAGAAGGGCGGGCAGGTCCTGACCGCCGGGCGCGACGAGGAGCACCTGTCGCTGGGGATCTACGACGCCTACCAACAGCTCAACCTGAGGTACTCGCAGATGGCGCCGCTGACCATGTGGGAGGAGGTCAATACGGGCACCAACCTGCCGGCCCAGATCGAGCTCTACGCCGATACGAAGCCCGGTCACGAGGCCGAGTACGAGTTCCTGTTCATGGCCAAGGGCGGCGGCAGCGCCAACAAATCGTTCCTGTTCCAGGAAACCAAGGCGGTGCTCAACCCGGAGTCGATGACGACGTTCCTCAACGAGTCGCTGCGCAAACTCGGCACCGCCGCCTGCCCGCCGTACCATCTGGCGATCGTCATCGGCGGCACCAGCGCCGAGTACGCGCTGAAGACCGCCAAGTACGCCTCGGCCAGGTACTACGACACATTGCCGGCCGAGGGCTCGCGCTGGGGCCACGGCTTCCGCGACCGCGAGCTGGAGCAGTCGGTGCTCGAGCTCACCCGCTCCTTCGGGATCGGCGCACAGTTCGGCGGCAAGTACTTCTGCCACGATGTGCGGGTCATCCGGCTGCCCCGCCACGGCGCGAGTGCGCCCATCGCGATAGCCGTGTCCTGTTCGGCGGACCGCCAGGCGCTAGCGAAGATCACCCCCGAGGGGGTGTTCCTGGAGAAGCTCGAGACCGAGCCGGGCCATTACCTGCCTGACATCACCGACGAGCACCTAGACGACGACGTCGTACAGATCGATCTGAACCAACCCATGACCGCCATCCGGGAGCAGCTGGCCGAACTGCCAGTCAAGACCCGGGTGTCGTTGACGGGTTCGCTGGTCGTCGCCCGCGACATCGCCCACGCACGGATCAAGGCGATGCTCGACCGCGGTGAGCCGATGCCGGACTACCTGCGCGACAACGCCGTCTACTACGCCGGCCCGGCCAAGACCCCGAAGGGCTACGCCTCGGGCTCGTTCGGCCCCACGACCGCGGGCCGGATGGACGCCTACGTGGACCAGTTCCAGGCCGCCGGCGGATCCTTGGTGATGCTGGCCAAGGGCAACCGGTCGAAGGCCGTGACGGACGCTTGCGCCAAGCACGGCGGCTTCTACCTCGGCTCGATCGGCGGACCGGCGGCACGACTGGCACAGGACTGCATCACCAAGGTCGAGGTGCTCGACTTTGAGGACCTGGGGATGGAAGCCGTCTGGCGGATCGAAGTGCAGGACTTCCCGGCCTTCGTGGTGGTGGACGACAAGGGCAACGACTTCTTCGCCGAGACCATGCGCCCGATCGCTACGACGATCCCGGTGGGTCCGCCGGTCTAGGTCCGCCGCTACGGCGACGGGACTGACCGGCGCCCTGTTTCGGCTTACCCTGGGGGGCATGGCCACCTCCGGCGACGCCCGCGCCAGCGACGTGTCAGCGCCTTCCCCCGGCATTCCGCCGTCGCCCCTCATCGACCTCGTCAGGCGGTCGGTCATCGGTGACGGCGAGGTCATGCGTACGCCCTACGGCAGCCGTCGCATCACCTACGCCGACTACACAGCCTCCGGCCGCGGACTGACGTTCATCGAGGAGTTCATCACCGACGAGGTGCTACCCCGCTACGCCAACACCCACACGGAGTCCTCCGGCACCGGTCTGCAGACCACCCGGCTGCGGGAGGATGCCCGAGCGGCCATCCGGGCCGGCCTGGGCGCGGACGACGACGTCGCCGTGATCTTCACCGGCTCCGGCACGACCGGCGCGATCGACCGCCTGATCGGCATCCTCAACCTGCGGATCCCGGCCGACCTGGACGCCCGCTACCACCTGCGCGATCAGATCCCGGCCGACGAACGGCCGGTGGTATTCATCGGGCCGTTCGAGCATCACAGCAACGAACTGCCCTGGCGGGAGTCCATCGCCGAGGTCGTGACGATTCCGGCCGACCTCGACGGCCACATCGACATCGAGGCTCTGCGCGCGGCGCTCGAGCGCTACGCCGTGCGGCCGCTGAAGATCGGCTCGTTCTCGGCGGCGAGCAACGTCACGGGAATCCTCAGCGACACGTGCGCGATCGCCTCGCTGCTGCACGAGTACGGCGCGCTGTCGTGCTGGGACTTCGCGGCGGCCGCGCCCTACGTGGACATCGATATGAACCCCGTCTGCGATGAGCACCCGGAGCCACACAAGGACGTGGTGGTGCTCAGTCCGCACAAGTTCATCGGCGGCCCAGGCACCCCCGGGGTGCTTGCCATCCGACGCGGCTTGGCGGTCAACTCCGTGCCCGACGTGGTGGGCGGCGGCACGGTGGCCTATGTCGGACCGCACAGCCACAGCTACCTCGAGAACGTCGAGCACCGGGAGGAGGCCGGGACGCCCGCGATCGTGGAGTCGATCCGGGCGGGACTGGTCTTCAAGCTGAAGGCCAGCGTCGGCCCGGCCGTCATCCGCGCCCACGAGGACGACCTGGTCCGACGGGCCATTGCGGCATGGCAGCGCCACCCGAGCATCGGAATCCTTGGCAACACCAAGGCCGACCGGCTCTCGATCGTGTCGTTCACCGTCGGCCGGCCGGGCGGGCGCTACCTGCACCACAACCTCGTGGTGGCGATCCTCAACGACCTGTTCGGCATTCAGGCCCGCGGCGGCTGCTCCTGCGCCGGGCCCTACGGCCACCGTCTGCTCGGGATCTCCGACGAGGTCTCGGCGGACTACCAGGAGCAGATCCTGGCCGGCTGCGAGGGGATCAAACCCGGCTGGGTGCGGGTGAACTTCAACTACTTCATCTCAGAGGACGTGTTCAGCTACATCGTCCGATCCGTGGAGTTGGTGGCAGAGCACGGGGCCCGACTGCTGGTGGACTACACGTTCGACATCCGCACAGGGCTCTGGCGGCATAGGGCCGGGCCGGTGGAACCACCCCTGCGGCTGACGGACGTGGAGTTCGGACCGGACGGCATGGTGTACCCGCAGCACCATGAGCACGCCGACGAATCGGCCCTGGCGGACTACCTGGCGGCGGCCGAGTCGCTGCTGCTGTCGTATCCAGAGCCGGCGGAGGCAGACCTGATCCGGGATGACGCTGACGCCGCAGGTCTGATCAGTACGCCGGTGGAGCACCTGCGCTGGTTCGATCTTGCGCGCGGCTGCCTGGTGGCGGCACCCGCGGCCGACTGAGCCCCGCCGGGCGGGTCAGAAGGCGCCGTCGCCCAGCATGTCCGTGACCAGCGCGGCGATGGCCGAGCGCTCCGATCGCGTGAGCGTGACATGGGCGAAGAGCGGATTGCCTTTCAGCCGCTCCACGACTGCCACAACACCGTCGTGCCGGCCCACCCGGAGGTTGTCGCGCTGGGCGATGTCGTGGGTGAGCACAACCCTCGAATCCCGGCCGATCCGCGAGAGCACGGTCAACAGGACGTTGCGCTCCAGCGACTGCGCCTCGTCGACGATGACGAACGAGTCGTGCAGGCTGCGGCCACGGATGTGGGTCAGCGGCAGCACCTCGATCATCCCGCGGTCCACGACTTCGTCGATGACGGCCTGTGAGGTTACCGAGCCGAGCGTGTCGAACACCGCCTGAGCCCAGGGGTTCATCTTGTCCCCCTCGGAGCCTGGGAGGTAGCCCAGTTCCTGCCCGCCGACGGCATACAGCGGCCGGAAGATCACGACCCGCCGGTGCTCCTTGCGCTCGAGCACCATCTCGAGGCCGGCGCACAGCGCCAGCGCCGACTTGCCGGTGCCGGCGTTGCCGCCGAGCGACACGATTCCAACGGATGGGTCGAGCAGCAATTCGAGCGCCACCCGCTGCTCGGCCGAGCGACCGCGCAAGCCGAACGCCTCACGATCGCCGCGGACCAGCTTGACCCGTTTGCCCGGCGTCACCAGGCCGAGGGCGCTGCCGCGATCCGAGTGCAGCACCAGGCCCGTGTGACAGGGCAGCTCGCGCGCTTCATCTAGGTCGATCACACCCTCGTGGTACAGCGTGTCGAGCGAGTCGGACGCGACCCGCAACTCCTCCATGCCGGTCCACCCGCTCGACGCGACGAGTTCGGCCCGATACTCATCTGCGGCGATGCCGACCACGGACGCCTTCACGCGCATGGGCAGGTCCTTGCTGACGACGACGACGTCGGCGCCCTCGGCGGCCAGGTTGGCCGCCACCGCCAGGATGCGCATGTCGTTGCCGCCGTCGCGCATTCCGTCCGGCAGAGCCGAGGGGTCAGCGTGGTTGAGCTCGACGCACAACCTGCCGCCGTCGGGCAGCGGGACGGGTGCGTGCAGCGCGCCGTGCTCGACCCGTAGGTCGTCGAGCAGCCGCAGGGCGGTCCGGGCGAAGTACCCCAGCTCCGGGTGTGTGCGCTTTGCCTCCAGCTCGCTGATCACCACCACCGGGAGCACCACGTCGTGCTCGTCGAAGCGCAGCACCGCGAGGGGGTCCGAGAGCAGGACGGAGGTATCCAGGACATAGGTCCGCACCTTCGCCGCGGAACCCGACGGGCTGGCGGTGACGGAGGTCGAGCCGACGCTGCGCGCGGGCCGGCCGGTGCGCAGATCCAGGTGGCTGTCGGGCTCGGCGGCGGTGTCGCGCACGGGGACCTCCTGCTGGGGGACTCGTGTTCCCAAGAGCCGTGCGTGAGTCCACGGCTATTCGGAACCTAACGCCCGGCGTCCGCCCGGCCGCGCCTGACACGCCGTCCAGGGCGAGCCGCGCACGATCGGACGATGCCCGACCGGACGGTCGGCCGACTATGTGCCGAATCGACGCTGACGCAGCGAGTAGGACCTCATGGCGCGCAGGAAATCGACCTTACGGAAGTCCGGCCAGTAGGCCTCGCAGAAGTAGAACTCGGAATGGGCGCTCTGCCACAGCAGGAACCCCGACAGCCGCTGTTCCCCCGAGGTGCGGATCACCAGGTCCGGATCGGGCTGGCCCCTGGTGTACAGATGCGCGGCGATGTGCTCCACATCGAGGGCATTGGCCAGGTCGTCCAGGCTGGTCCCGAGCTGGTGCTGCTCGGCGAGCAACGACCGGACGGCATCGACTACTTCGCGCCGGCCGCCGTAGCCCACCGCGACGTTGACCATCAGGCCGTCACTGTCGCGGGTGCTGGACTCGGCCTCCTTCAGCACCTCCGCTGTGTGGGCCGGCAGCAAGTCCAGCGCCCCGACGGGATGCACTCGCCAGCGCCCGGTGGCGGCCAAGTCGGCCACAGTCACCTCGATGATCCGCATGAGCGGCTCGAGCTCCTGGGCCGAGCGCTCCAAGTTGTCGGTCGACAGCAGCCAGAGCGTCACCAGCTCGACGTGGGCCTCCTCGCACCAGCCCAGGAACTCCGCGATCTTCGCCGCGCCCGCTCGGTGCCCCAGCTCCGATTCGGCGCCCTGCTCGGTGGCCCACCGCCGGTTGCCATCCAGGATGACGCCCACATGGCGAGGACGCTCCTGCTCGGGGGCGTGCTCCAGCTCGCGCATGAGTTGGCGGGCGTACAGGTCGTAGACGACATCGCGCACGCCCATGAACATCACCTCCGGCCGCCGGCGAGGGACTCCACTGCGGCGCTGCGCCCTACTCTGCCACACGGCTGCGCGCCAGAGTCAGTCTCACAACGGCCGCGGCGACCCGGCGGGCCGCTAGGGCGCCGAGCGGTGCACGTCGGCCGTGTCTGGCTCGGCATAGGCGATCCCGATCGCCCCGGCCTGGGCCAGCAGCAGCCGGAGGAAGGCCAGCAGCTCGGGCGCCGTCAGGGTCGCCCGCAGGCCATGGCCGCTCTCGCCCCAGGCGTCGAGCAGCGCGCGCTCGCGCAACTTCCATCGACCGGTGCCGCGCTCGTCGGTGGCCACCCAGACCTTAGACGTGCGCAGCGAGCAGCGCAGCTCAGCCAGCCGGGCCGGATCGTCCGGGTCGCGGCGGCGGAACGAGAAGAGCGACCGCTCCCTGGGCAGATAGCGCATCAGCTCGGCCCAGGCCTCGTCCGGAGGCAGACCGCGCTCCGCGGCCCAAGCCCGCACACCGGACTCCATGGAGCTGGGCGGGAACCTATCGTCGGGGTCGCCCCACACGACGCCTAACCCATCATCGGCCACGGGACCGGATTGCTCGGCGGCCTTGCTGAGTCGGTTGGCAACGGTTGCCAGGAAGTAGCCGCAACGCTCACCCACCACGCCGAAGGGCTCGCCATCCCGCGACAGCCGAAGGGTCATCTCGTAGGGGACGTCGTCGCGGTCGAGGACTGCTTCCGGGATCACGGACAGCACCTGGCCGTCCACGCATGTCACATCTGCCACGAGCCCAGGCTACGGCGCCGGGCCGCGGGCCGCGAACGTGTTGGCTCAAGAGCGCTCCCGCCGGGCGGACGAACCGCCGATGCAGCAGACTCGAGGCCAGCGCCATCGACGAGGAGCAGCCATGACCGATACCGCCCCTGCTACAAGTTCCACCGATGCGCCCACCAGCGCCGACCTAGGGCAGCCCTGGTCCATTCGGCTGCTGGCCGACGCCTTCGACCGCGTGGCCGAGGCTCTGCCGGGAACGGTGGAGGGCCTGGACTCGGCCGGGATTCTGTGGCAGCCGGACCCGGCGGCGAACTCCATCGGCTGGTTGCTCTGGCATCTGGCCCGGGTCGAGGACGACCACCTGGCCGGGGTGGCCCTCGCCACCGGCAGCGGCAGCGGCGCACAGGTCTGGCTCACGGATGGCTGGGCCGCACGGTTCGCGCTGCCCTACCCGGACGCGGCGATCGGCTACGGCCAGACAGCCACAGACGTGGCGGCCTTCGATGTCGGCGACGCAGATGCGCTGCTCGGCTACTACGACGCGGTCCACGCGCGCACCTCGGCCATCGTGGGCGCCCTGCCCGAGTCGGCCCTGGACGTCGTCGTGGACGACCGCTGGGACCCGCCGGTGACTGCCGCCGTCAGGCTGGTGTCGGTGGTCAACGACACCACGGCCCATGTCGGGCAGGCGGCCTACGTGCTCGGGCTGGTGGAGCGGCGGGACGCGCACTAGATGGCCGAGCGGACGGACTGGCCGGACGCACCGGCCGCGAGCCTGATCCCGCGACTACGCGCAGCGGCTGACCCTGCCCGAGCCCGGGCGATGGCCGACTACTTCAAGCGCGAACCCTTCCTGGGCGTCGGCGTCCCCGAGCGACGGGCGGCCCAGAAGGTGTCCTGGGCAGGACTCCCAGCGCCGTCGGCCGAGGAGCTCTGCGCGGCTGAGCGGCGGCTGCGCGCCGAGCCCGAGCGAGAGTTCCAGCTGGCGGGAATCGAACTCCTGGGCCGCTGGCATCGCGCTCTGGACCCCGCGCGCCTGGACGCCGACGTGCGTGCCAGCCTGCTGGATCGGCCGTGGTGGGACACCATTGACTCGCTGAACTCCTACGTCATCAATCCGATGGTGCGCGCCGGGCCCGGCCTGGTCGACGTCATGTGGCGCTGGAACGCAACCAACGATCAGTGGCTGATCCGCGCGTCGATCCAGCACCAGCGCGGGAACCGTGCCGACACCGACCTGCCGCTGCTCTTCGCCCTGTGCGAGCCGCACACAGCCGATCGGCGCTTCTGGGTGGCCAAGGCAATCGGATGGGCCCTGCGCGACGCAGCAGGGGTGGACGCCGACGCAGTCGCTGACTTCGTCGACGCCCACCCCGACCTCACCGCAGTTGCGCGGCGGGAGGCCAACCGCGGCGTCACCCGCGCTCGCGGATCAGGCGGGCCCCTCGCGGCGCACCCGGTCGACGTCGTCGAGGGCGGTGCGCAGTGAAGCGATCCAGTCCTGCTCGTTCTGACCGACCAGCCTCACGCACCAGGCCAGGGCCTCGGCGCGTGATCGGGCGACACCGGCATCGACCAGGGTGTCGAGCACCTGGCGTTCGGGCTGGCGCAGCCGGGTCATGGCCGGAGCGGCCAGGTTGGTGAACAGGTAGTCGTTCTCGCCGACCGCCACGCCCCAGGACACCTTGCGGCCGAACTTGCGCTCGGCTTCAAGTGCCACTTCGATGCGGGCATCGCGGGTGTCGTTGCGGAAACGGCTGGCGCGGCCCTCGGCAGCCGCAGCTGCGTCGCCGGCTTCTGGGGCGGCGATCGCTCCGACGATCACGATCTCGTCGCGATCGATGGTCACGGTCGGCTCGCCGACGAACCAGTCGTCGGGGAGCCGGCCCACGAGCCAGCCGCCGACCTCTTCGGCCGTCACTGTGGGCGGCTCTTCGGTCCGGCCGCGGCCCCTGGGGCCCCCTCCTCGGGGACCCGGTCCAAATCTCGGTCCATGTGGACGCATGTCATTCTCCTCTGTCTGGCAATCCCGTTTGGATTACATGATTACAACGTTACACCCCTTACAACATGACCCCTCTCGCTCCTATTCCCAGGTTCCTCACAGGATCGCCTCACGCAGTCTCCAGTTCGGGTCACCACTGTTGGTGCCATGAGCAACCACTCCTGCGCCGGCAGTGCACGATGCGCGTAACCAGTCCGCCCATCGAGCGGGCCACCACCCAGACCGCGACGATCGAGATCGTCATCCCGGTGTTCAACGAGCAGGCCTGCCTGGCCGACAGCATCGCCCGGCTCTGCCGCTACCTGGACGGCTTCCCCATCCGCACGTCGGTGACGATCGCGGACAACGCCAGCACCGATGGCACGCGCGCAATCGCCGAGCGGCTCGCCGCCAGCGACGAGCGCATCCGCGCGGTGCACTTGGACCGCAAGGGCCGGGGGCGCGCTCTGCGACAGGTGTGGGGCGCCTCGGACGCCACCGTCGTGGCGTACATGGACGTGGACCTATCCACCGACCTGGACGCGCTGCTGCCGCTGGTCGCACCGCTGGTGAGCGGCCACAGCGATGTGGCCATCGGCACCCGGTTGGCCCGCGGGTCGCACATCACGCGCGGGCCCAAGCGGGAGTTCATCTCGCGGACCTACAACCGGATGCTGCGGATGTTCATGGGGGTCGGCTTCACCGATGCGCAGTGCGGTTTCAAAGCGGTGCGAACCGACCGGGTGCGGGAACTGCTACCGCTCGTGGCGGATGACGAGTGGTTCTTCGACACCGAGCTGCTGCTGATCGCCGAGCGGGCGGGGCTGCGCATCCACGAGGTACCCGTGGACTGGACCGACGACCCGGACTCCCGGGTGGACATCTTCGACACGGCGCGCAAGGACGTCCGCGGCATGGCTCGAGTCGGCCGGGGCCTCATGAACGGTTCCATCCCGCTCGACCGCATCAACGCCCGGCCGCGGGTCGAAGCCGACCGACGGGCTCGGTTGGCGGGACAGATCCTGCGCTTCGTCGTGGTGGGCGTCGGCTCGACGCTCATCTTCTCCGGACTGTTCTGGCTCTTCCGCGGTTTCGCCGGGCCGCAGACGGCCTCGATCGCGGCCCTGCTGCTGGCGACCGTGGCCAACACCGCCGTCAATCGGCGCTTCACCTTCGGCCTGCGCGGCCGTGACCACGCGGTGCGGCACCAGCTGCAGGGATTCGCCGTCCTGGGCGTTGCCCTGCTGCTCACCAGCGGTTCACTGGCGGTTCTGCACACGCTGCATCCCACCGTGTCGCGCGGCACCGAGGTCGTGGCTCTCACGGCGGCCAACCTGGCCGCCACGCTGCTGCGCTTCGTGCTCTTCCGCGGCTGGGTGTTCCGGTCGGCCACCCCGGCCGCCGAACTCGGCCGGCCGCAGCCGGCGGACGGCGCCGACGCCGCCTCGACCGAAAGGACTTCAGCATGACTGCCGCAACGACAGCAGTGGACGCCCCACAGGGCTCCCCACCCATCACCCGACCGACCGAGCGAGCCAGGTCCGGGCGCGCGGCCGCGCTGCTCGGCGGCTGGCGGCGCTGGGGCATCTGGGCGCTGCTCGGCGCCACGGCACTGCTCTATCTGTGGGGGCTGAGCCGCAACGGCTGGGCGAACTCCTTCTACTCCGCCGCCGTGCAGGCGGGTTCGCAGAACTGGGAGGCGTTCTTCTTCGGCTCCTCGGATGCGGCCAACTCGATCACAGTGGACAAGCCACCGCTGAGCCTGTGGGCAATGGCACTGTCCGTGCGCGTCTTCGGGCTCAACTCGTGGGCGATCCTGGTGCCGCAGGCGCTCATGGGTGTGGCCAGCGTGGGACTGCTGTACGCCACCGTGAAGCGCTGGTACGGTCCCGGCGCCGGCCTGCTCGCCGGAGCACTGCTCGCCGCCACCCCGGCGGCGACGCTCATGTTCCGGTTCAACAACCCTGACGCGCTGTTGGTGCTGCTGTTGGTGGCAGCCGCCTACGCGACCGTCAGGGCGATCGAGAAGGCCTCCCCCACGTGGCTGATGGCCGCCGGCGCACTTGTCGGCCTGGGCTTCCTGACCAAAATGCTGCAGGCGTTCCTGGTGCTGCCAGCCTTCGCGATCGCCTACGCCGTGGCTGCGCCGACGGGCGTCTGGCGGCGACTGCGCGACCTGGTGCTGGCGTTCGTCGCGATGGTGGTCGCCGGTGGTTGGTGGATAGCGATCGTGGAGCTCACCCCGGCGTCCTCGAGGCCGTACATCGGCGGCTCGCAGACCGATTCCGTCGTCGAACTCCTCCTCGGCTACAACGGGATCGGCCGACTGACCGGGAACGAGGTCGGTGCAGTAGGCCCCGGCGCGGGCTCAGGTGCGGGCCCCGGCGGCGGTTTCGGCGGCTCCACCGGCGTCGGCCGGCTGTTCGACGGCTCGTGGGCCGGCTACATCGCGTGGCTGATCCCCGTGGCCCTCATCGCCCTGGTAGCGGTCCTGTGGTTCACCCGCCGATCGCCCCGGACCGATCGGGCGCGCGCCGGCGCACTCCTCTGGGGGCTGTGGGCGCTGGTGACCTGGGCGACCTTCAGCTTCGCGTCCGGAATCATCCACGAGTACTACGCGATCGCACTGGCGCCTGCGCTGGCCGCGCTCGTCGCCATCGGGACGGCAGTGCTCTGGCAGCGCCGTAGCCGTCCGGGGGCGCGCATCGCGCTCGCCCTGGCACTGGCTGTCGGAGCCCTCACCTCGACGTGGATCCTGACCCTGGCCGGCAGTTGGTACGCGCTGGTGGGCCTCGCCGTGGGCATCGTGGGGTCGTTGGCCGCAGTCGCGGTGGGCACCCCCCTGGCGCTGTCGCGCTATGGCGCTCCTGCCCTGGCCGCCGCGTGCGCGACGCTCCTCGTTGGCCCGCTGCTCTTCAGCGTGCAGACCGCTGCGAGCGTCCAGACCGGCTCGCTGCCCCACGCCGGACCGCAGCTAGCCGGCTCCTCGGGCGGCCCGGGAGGCGGAGGCCCAGGCGGCGGTGGAGGCCCGGGCGGCGGCGGAAGCCCCGGCGGGATGAGCGGCCTGCTCGACTCCCCCACGGTGGGTTCCGAACTGGTGACGACGCTCAACACCGACGCCGATCAGTACACCTGGGTGGCTGCCGGAATCGGGTCGATGTCCACCGCCGGCTACCAGTTGGCCACCGGCAACCCGGTGATGCCGATCGGCGGCTTCAACGGCTCCGACCCGTCCCCCACCCTGGCGCAGTTCCAGGAGTACGTCGCGGAAGGCAAGATCCACTACTTCCTGGGCGGCGGCGGATTCGGGCCGAGCCAAGGCGGCGCCAACAGTTCCTCGGAGATCTCGACCTGGGTGGAACAGAACTTCGGCTCCACCACCGTCGACGGCGTGGTGCTGTACGACCTGACGACCCCGACTACGGGATAGTGGCACCGTGACCGATACGCGCGACCGGGCCCCGGGCAGCATGTCGGGGGCCCGGCTGCTCGTTGCCGAGGATGAGCCGGTGATCCTCGAACTCATCGCCGCCAGCCTGCGACATGCCGGCTTCGAGGTCGTCACCGCACCTGATGGCAATGCCGCGCTCACCGCCGCGCGGACCGCCGGCGCCGATGCGCTGATCCTCGACGTGATGATGCCCGGCCTCGACGGCTTCGACGTCGTGCGGCGCCTGCGGGCCGAGGGCGACCAGACCCCCGTGCTCTTTCTGACTGCGAAGGACTCGACCGACGACACGGTGCGCGGGCTCGAGGTCGGCGGCGACGACTACGTCACCAAACCATTCAAACTCGAAGAGGTCCTCGCCCGGGTGCACGCACTGCTGCGCCGGGCCGGCACCCGCGCGGCCCGCACGCCCGAGGAGGTCATCCGGGTGGGCGACATTGAGCTCGACGAGGCCCGCCATCTGGTCCGCAAGGATGGGGTCGAGGTGGACCTCACGCCGACGGAGTTCAAACTCCTTCTGCTCTTCCTGCGCAACCCCGACCGCGTGCTGAGCAAGGCGCAGATCCTCGACCAGGTCTGGGAGTACGACTTCGGCGGTGACTCCAACATCGTCGAGTCGTACGTGTCCTACCTGCGCCGCAAAGTCGACACCTCCGACCCGCGGCTGATCCAGACCGTGCGCGGGGTCGGTTACCGCCTGCGGCCCCCCGTCGGCGGCTGACGTGGCCGGTCGCCGCGCCCCGGCGTCGCTGCGGGCCCGCCTCGTGGGGGTCGTCGTGCTGCTCGTAGCAGCCGCGCTCACGGTGTCCGGAGTGCTCGCGACCTCGTTGCTGGAGGACTACCTGCTGCAGCAGGTGGACAGGCAACTTCAGGAGGTCGCCGGCAACCCGGTGCTGGCGGATCAGGCGCTCAATGGCGCACCTGCCAATGGTCCTGGCGGCCAGCCCGGCAGGGTCGGCACCAGGCCGCCGCTGCCGAGCGACTACTACCTGCGCCTCTACAACACCGGCGGCGATGTGGTGGCGTCATCGGGGAGCAGCTTCAGCTCGAGCACGCCCGACCTCCCCCCGATCTCAAGTGCCACTGCGCGTTCGGGAGCACCCTTCACCGTCGGGTCCAGCACCGGCAGCGGATCGTGGCGGGTGGCCGTCACCGCGGTGCAGGGCGGCTACCTGGTGATCGCGCGGGACCTGACGGACCTCGACCAGATCAGCACCCGCCTCGCACTCCTGCTCTTCGCCGTCGGGTTGGTGGCGCTCGCGCTCGCCGCCGGGGCCGCCTACGTGCTGGTCCGGCGCAGCCTGCGCCCGCTGTCCGACGTGGAGGTCGCTGCCGCGGCGATCGCAGCGGGCGACCTCTCCCGCAGAGTGCCAGACGAGGATCCGCGGACAGAGGTCGGACGGATGTCGGCAGCCCTCAACGC
This sequence comes from Candidatus Nanopelagicales bacterium, assembly GCA_044326505.1. Classification (GTDB taxonomy): domain Bacteria; phylum Actinomycetota; class Actinomycetes; order S36-B12; family UBA10799; genus JACJWR01. The sequence continues at coordinate 16,301 of JBIRBF010000029.1, forward strand.
GATGCTCGGCCGCCTCGAGGGTGCCTTCGATGAGCGCGCAGCCGCACTGGCCGCGTCCCAAGCCTCGGAGCGTCGGATGCGGGCATTCGTGGCTGACGCGTCGCACGAGCTGCGGACGCCGCTCACCGCCGTCAGCGGTTACGCGGAGCTGTACCGGCAGGGCGCTGTCGCCCCGGACGAGGTGCCCGGCACCTTCGACCGGATCGAGGGCGAGGCGGAGCGGATGTCGGCCCTGGTGGAGGACCTGCTGCTGCTGGCGCGCCTCGATCAGCAGCGTCCGCTGGAGCGCACCACCGTCGACCTGCTGGGACAGGCGTCGATCGACATCGCCGCGGCGCGAGCCGCGCACCCCGGTCGCGACATCACCCTGCAGGTGCTGCCGGGCAACGAAGCCCCGGTCGTCCGCGGCGACGAGCATCGGCTCAGCCAGGTGCTGCGCAACCTCCTGACGAACGCTCTGCGCTACAGCAGCGGCCCGGTGCAGGTGGAGGTGGGCGTGCTGGCCACGGCGTCCCCCGTGCGGGCCGTCGTGCGAGTGGTGGACCACGGACCCGGCATTCCCGACGAGCAGAAGTCGGCCGTCTTCGACCGGTTCTACCGCACCGATGCGGCGCGGACGCGCACAGCCGGCGGCAGCGGCCTCGGTCTGAGCATCGTGGCTGCGATCGTCGCCGCCCATAACGGCGACGTGCGGATCTTTGATACCCCGGGCGGCGGCGCGACGTTCGAGGTGCTGCTGCCGATCTAACGCCCGATCAGCGCTTCGCTGCGCCGTGGCAGCGCTTGTACTTGCGACCCGAGCCGCAGGGGCACAGCGCGTTCTTGGCTGTGCCCGCGTAGTCGCGCTCCCCGGCGTTGCCAGCCTCGGGGTCGTCCACGTTGGCCACGTTCTGGACCTGCCGCGACACGCCCCCCTCAGCGGTCGGTGCCGAGTACTGCAGCTGACCCGGCCGCGATCGTTCGACCAGCGCCGCGGGCAGCTCCATCTCGACCTCGGACGCTGCTGGCTGTGCGGCCGACGGATCGGCCGGCGCCGCGACGTCCAAGGAAGCCAGGTCGACATCCTTGGGTGACAGACCCGCCGCGGCCGCGATCGCGGCAGAGGTGGCTCCGCTGGCGACCCCGGAGATGCCCACGTTCTCCGCCGACTGCACCTCGACGTGCGGCCGGTGGACCTCCGGCTCCACCGTGAACAAGTAGCGCACCGACTCCTCGCCGATCGCCTGCATCATGACCTGGAACAGGTCGTAGCCCTCGCGCTGGTACTCCACCAGCGGGTCCTTCTGGGCCATGGCCCGCAAGCCGATGCCCTCCTTGAGGTAGTCCATCTCGTACAGGTGCTCGCGCCAGCGCTTGTCCAGCACAGACATGATCACGCGCCGCTCGAGCTCGCGCACGACCTCCTCGCCGAAGTGCTCCTCGCGCCGGTCGTAGGCCTCCTGCGCGTCATCGCACAGTTCTTCGACCAGGAACTCGCTGGTGATGCCGTGACGTCCGCCGCCCGAGCGGGACTCCAGCTCCGCCACAGTGAGGGTCACCGGATAGAGCTCCCGCAGGCCCCCGAGCAGGCCCTCGAGGTCCCAGTCCTCCGGGTAGCCCTCAGACGTCTCGGCCTGCACATGCAGCGTGACGGCCTCGTCGATGAACCGACGCACCTGGTTGGACATGTCCTCGCCGTGCAGGATCGCGCGGCGCTCTACGTAGACGACCAGGCGCTGGCGGTTCATGACCTCGTCGTACTTGAGCACGTTGCGCCGCAGTTCGGCGTTCTGGGCCTCCACCTGCGACTGTGCGCTGGCGATCGCGCGCGTGACCATCTTCGCCTCGATGGGCACATCGTCGGGGACGTTGAACCTGGTGAGGAACGAATCCACCATCGCCGCGTTGAACCGGCGCATGAGCTCGTCGTCCAGCGACAGGTAGAACCTCGTGGCGCCCGGGTCGCCCTGTCGCGCGGACCGGCCGCGCAGCTGGTTGTCGATCCGGCGCGACTCGTGGCGCTCGGTGCCCAGCACGTAGAGGCCACCGGCCTCGAGCACCTCCTCGTGCTCGTCGGCCACCGCCTTCGTCGCCGCCCCGAGGGCGTCCGGCCAGGCGGCTTCGTACTCCTCGGGCTGCTCGGCCGCCGACAGGCCGCCGGCGATGAGCGTCGCGCGGGCGATCACCTCCGGGTTGCCGCCCAGCATGATGTCCGTGCCTCGGCCGGCCATGTTGGTCGCTACCGTGACGGCGCCCTTGCGACCCGCCTCGGAAACGATGTGGGCCTCTGACTCGTGATGCTTGGCGTTGAGCACCGAGTGCGGGACACCGGCCTTGCGCAGCTCGGCCGACAGACGTTCGGACTTCTCGACGCTCACGGTGCCGACCAGCACCGGCTGACCCTCCTCGTAGCGCTCGGCGATGTCGTCGACGACTGCGGCGAACTTGGCATCCTCGGTCCGGTAGATCAGGTCCGGGTTGTCCGTGCGCCGCCGGGGCTTGTTCGGAGGGATGGGGATGACGCCGAGGCCGTACGTGCCGTTGAACTCGGCCGCCTCGGTCAGGGCGGTGCCGGTCATGCCGGAGAGCTTGTCGTAGAGCCGGAAGAAGTTCTGCAGCGTGATCGTGGCCAGAGTCTGGTTCTCGGCCTTGATCTCGACGCCCTCCTTCGCCTCGAGCGCCTGGTGCAAGCCCTCGTTGTAGCGCCGGCCGGAAAGGATGCGCCCAGTGTGCTCGTCGACGATCATGACTTCGCCGTTGAGCACGACGTAGTCGCGGTCGCGCTTGAACAGCTCCTTGGCCTTGATGGCGTTGTTGAGGAAGCCGACGAGCGGGGTGTTCTCGGGCAGGTAGAGGTTCTCGATGCCCAGGCGGTCCTCGGCCTTCTCGACGCCGGGCTCCAGGATGCCGACGGTGCGTTTCTTCTCGTCCACCTCGTAGTCCTCGTCGAGCTGCAGGCGCAGGGCGAGGCGGGCGAAGTCGCCGTACCACTTGGGTTCGTGCTCGGCCGGGCCGGAGATGATCAGCGGCGTGCGAGCCTCGTCGATCAAAATCGAATCAACCTCGTCAACAATCGCAAAAACGAGCGAGCGCTGGCGCCGATCTTCGACGCGGTGTTCCATATTGTCGCGTAGGTAGTCAAAACCAAACTCATTATTGGTTCCGTAGGTAATATCAGCACGAT
>JBIRBF010000152.1:0-6665 GCA_044326505.1 Candidatus Nanopelagicales bacterium
GGTGCGCACCCGCACCACGGGCCGCTGTACGGCGTCGCGCTGATGTCGCGCGTACCGGTGGCCAAGTGGCAGCGGGTGACCTTCGCGGCCCCCAGGCTGTCGCTTCCGCTGGTGGTCGCCGCCGCGCCGCGGCCCAGAGTGGTCAACGTGCCCGACGAGCCGCGGGTGGCCATCGCGGCCGAGGTTCCCTATGCCGGGGGCGTCATGACGGTCGCCACGGCCCACCTGTCCTTCGTGCCGGGCGTCAACGTGAGGCAGCTCAAGCGCTTGGTGAGGTGGCTCGAGCCGATGCCGCGGCCGCTGGTCCTCATGGGCGACTTCAATCTGCCGGGCGCGCTGCCGGAGTGGTTGACGGGCTGGGATCGAGTCGTCGATGGCCCGACCTACCCCTCGGTGGCGCCTCGGATCCGGTTCGACCACATCTTGCTGGACGGTTTCAGCCCGGCACAGGTGAGCGCTGCGCGGCGATCGGTGCAGATCCTGCCGCTCGGGGTGAGCGATCACTGCGCGGTGATCGCGGAGCTGCCCTTCTGACCGAGCTGCGTCAGCCGAGCATCTTGTTGCGCACGGCGGCGATGGGTGGATTCGTCACCACGGTCCCGTCCGGGAAGATCACGGTCGGAACGGTCTGATTGCCGTTGTTCGCGTCCTCGACGAACTTCGCCGCAGCCGGGTCGGCTTCGATGTCCACCTCGACGAACGGGATGCCCTCGCGCGCCATCTGCGACTTGAGCCGTCTGCAGTAGCCGCACCACGGGGTCGAGTACATGGTCAGCGGCGATGGCACGGTGGAGCCCTCGAGAGTCACGCGGCAACTTTGACACAGGCGAAGCGCCGGTGCATGGCTGGCCTGCGCCGAATTGGCTGCTCGGGCATCATCCACACCTGCCAGGCGCTCGGCCGGAACGTCGGGGGTGGCTGGCACACTCGCCGTATGTCCGACCCCGGAGCCCTCCTCGCCGACCTCGACGACGATCAGCGAGCCGCGACGACTGCGCTGCGCGGACCCGTGGCAATCCTGGCGGGGGCGGGGTCGGGCAAGACGCGTGTGATCACCCATCGAATCGCCTATGGAATCGCGACGGGCGCGCATGACCCGAGCCGCTCGGTGGCGGTGACCTTCACCACCAAGGCCGCGGGCGAGATGGGGCGCAGGTTGCGGGCCCTCGGAGTGCCCGACGTGCGCGTGAGCACGTTCCACTCCGCTGCTCTGCGGCAGCTGCGCTACTACTGGCCCCGGCAGACGGGGCGGGACGTGCCTGACGTCATGGCGGCCAAAGCTCCCTTGGTGGGCGCCGCGGCGAGCCTGGCCCGGGTCGCTACCGACAACGCCACGGTGCGCGACCTGTCCACCGAGATCGAATGGGCCAAGGTGCGCAGCCTGCCTCCGGCGGACTACCCGGCCGCTGTCACGTCGCTCGGCCGGGAACTGCCGGCGGGACTCACCCCAGAGCGCATGGGGTCGATCTTCGCGGACTACGAGCGTCGCAAGGACGCCGCCGGGCGCATCGACTTCGAGGACGTGCTGCTCCTGATGGTGGCCCTCATCGATAGCGAGCCGCGCGTCGCCGCCCACCTGCGCGGTGGATTGGCGCAGATCACGGTCGACGAGTACCAGGACGCTTCACCGCTGCAGCAACGACTCCTCGACGGCTGGCTCGGGACGAACACCAATATCTGCGTCGTGGGGGACCCCGCTCAGACGATCTACTCGTTCGCAGGGGCCGATGCGACGCTCCTGACCGGTTTCGCCGCGCGATACCCCGACGCCACGGTGCTGCGCCTGCCGCGCACCTACCGATGCACGCCGGAGATCGCCGGAGCCGCCAACCGAGTGCTCGCCGCCGGCCGGGAGGGGGTGGCGCTGAAGTCTCAGCGGCCGTCTGGGCCGGCGGTGCGGGTGATGACGTATCCCGACGAAGAGGCCGAGGCCGCCGGCGTGGCCGACCGGATCGCCGAGCTCATCGCCGACGGGGTCCCACCAGCCGAGATCGCGGTGCTGGTCCGGATGAACGCCATGACCGAACCGGTGGAGGAGGCGCTGGCCGAGCGGCGCCTGCCCTACCGCGTGGCCGGCGGCGGAGGCTTCTTCAACCGGCCCGAGGTGCGCCGAGCTATCTCCGTCATTCGCGGCGGCGCCGCGTCGTCGGGAGGAACGGACGGCGGAGGACCGGATTCCGGTGTGGCCCAGACGGTGGCCGCCCTGCTCGCTGGCCTGGGCTGGACGGCGGAGCCGCCGGCCGGCGCGGGTGCGGTCCGTGAGAGTTGGGAGTCCCTGTCGGCGCTGCACAGCGCGGCGGAGGGCTTCGCGCGCCACCACCCGGAGGCATCGCTGCGTGAGTTCGCCGATGAGCTCAAACAGCGCGCCCAGCGCCAAGACGTTCCGGAGTCAGCCGGCGTCACGCTGGCTTCGCTGCATTCGGCCAAGGGCATGGAGTGGCAGGCGGTCTTCCTGGTCGGGCTGGTCGAGGGAGTGGTGCCGCACTCGTCGGCGAAGACCGAGGCCGAACTCGCCGAGGAGCGCCGCCTGTTGTATGTCGGCATCACCCGGGCCAAGGACCACCTGCAGCTTAGTTTCGCTCGGACGCGCGCCGCTGGTGGGCGCAACCGCCGGCCGTCACGCTTTCTGGCCGCGTTGGATGCGGCCGGAGCGAGCTCCGCCGCTGCACACGCGCCCAAACCTCGCTCAGCTCGACGCGCCGCTGCCCGCTGCCGAGTGTGCGGCAAGGCGCTCACGACTGGGGCCGAGCGCTCTCTCGGACGTTGCCGGTCATGTCCGGGGGACGTCGACCTGGATCTGCTCGAGTCGCTGCGGCAGTGGCGGGCGGGGGCAGTCGAGGAGATGTCCCAGGACCGTGAGAAGAAGGTGCCCGCCTATGTGGTCGCGACCGATGCCACCCTGCAGGCGATCGCCGAGCAACGCCCGACGTCAGCGGAGCGGCTCGCGGCCATCCCCGGGATCGGGCCCCGCAAACTCGACGATTTCGGGGCGCAGCTGCTGGCCGTGATCGCCGCACATGCCCAGGAGGGAGACGGCGCGGGGACGGACGCGTCGTAGGTCTTAGTCCTCGAAGCCGGGCACCCAGTCGAGCAACTCCTGGCGGGTGGCGACGTGCGAATCGAGCTGGCACAGCACGCCAACCGCCCCGAGCCAGACCCGGTGGATCAGCAGGTACTCCGGTGGCAGGTTGAGTTTGAGCCCGACTGTGAAGTCTTTGTGCCGCGGGTCGTTGATGCGCATGTACTGTCCGCGCATCCAACTGCGGGTGTAGTGGAACACGGGGTAGCGGGCGGGCTCCACGAACGGTGCGAGGTAGCCCAGCAGTTCGTCCGGGTCGAGCTCGATACCCGGTCGGATGAATCCCTCGTCCACGAGCCCGGCTCGCACGGACTCGGCGTCGCCGGTCTCGGCGATCCGGAGCAGGTGGCCCATGGCCGCCGGGAGACCCTCGGGCAGGCGTGCCACCGCCCCGAAGTCCATCACCCCGAGTCGGCCGTCGGGTAACGCGCGGAAGTTGCCGGGGTGCGGGTCGGCGTGCAGCATTCGGGCTCGAGCCGGTCCGCTGAGCAGGAAGCGCAGGTAGAGCGTGCCGAAGTGGTCGCGCTGCTCCTCGGTTCCGGTGCGGATGATCTCGGCCAGCGAGATGCCGTCGATCCACTCGGTGACGATCACTTGGGGGGCGGCCGCCAACACGTGCGGCACGACGAAGTCGCGGTCGCCCTCGAAGGCGACGGCGAAGCCGCGCTGGTGGTCGGACTCGCTCAGGTAGTCGAGCTCCTCGGCCACTCGGTCGCGCAGTTCGGCGAGCAGCGGCTTCAGATCCATCCCGGGCACCCAGGAACCGAATAGCCGGGCCATGCGCGACAGCTGCCGTAAGTCGGACATCAATGCTTTGCCCGCGCCGGGGTACTGCACCTTCACGGCCACGACACGACCGTCGCGCGCGACCGCTCGGTGCACTTGGCCGATCGAGGCGGCGGCCGTGGGGGAGTCGTCGAACTCTGCGAACCGGTCGCGCCAGTTCATGCCCAGGTTCTCGGCCAGCACTTCGTGCACGGTCTCGGCCGGCAGTGCCGGCGCGGACTCTTGGAGTTTGGTCAGAGTGGCTCGGTAGGGTCCGGCGACTTCTTCTGGCAGGGCGGCCTCGAAGATGCTCATCGCCTGGCCCATCTTCATGGCGCCGCCCTTGAGCTCGCCGAGGACCCGGAACATCTGTTCAGCCGAGCGCGCCTGCATCTCGTGCGCGACAGCTTCGGCGGGCTTGCCGCCTACTCGCTTGCCGAAACCGAGCGCTGCCCGGCCGGCGAATCCAACGGGCAGCGATGCCATGCGTGCGCTGCGCCGTATCGCCGTCGTGGGAAGAAGGGTCCTCGCCGGCGGCAGTCCTTGGCCCGGCTCGGGCGCGTCATCCTCGGTCACGGGTCCAGTGTCCCTGTAAACCGAGAGAGGCGCACCCGAGCCGGCCGCTGGCTACTTCTGCTTGCCGACGATGCGGGTGACGGTGGTGCCGCACTCGGGGCACTTGCCCTTGGCCATGCGCCGACCGTTGGCGTTCTCCTCGATCGGCAGGTCCTTCACCTCGCGCTTCGCCTTGCACTTCATGCAGTAGACCTCGCCGCTGTAGCTGTCGGCCATTTCTCCTCCGTTGACTTGTGTGGGCATGGGGGTTCGTTGCGCTGTCAGCCTACGTCTCTAGTCTGCAGTTCATGGATGACACCCCGATGCACCTGCGGGTTGACCGCCGACCGGACGGTCTTGCCGTCCTCACACTGGACTATCCGGAGCGTCGCAATGCGATGTCCGATGCCATGACCGCGTCCTGGGCGCGAGCGGTCGCAGAGCTCCGCGCGGACCGAGACGTGCGCGCCGTACTCGTGACCGGAGCGGGCGGGGCGTTCTGCTCGGGCGGCGACACGGGTTGGATCGGCGGCGATCCCGACGCCACTGTCGCCGAGCTGCGCGACAAGATGCTCCCCTTCTACCGCACGTGGCTGGGCATCCGGGAGCTCGAGGTGCCCACGATGGCCGCGATCGACGGTCCCGCCATCGGTGCCGGGGCGGCCCTGGCCCTGGCGTGTGACGTGCGGGTGGCCAGCGAGCGGGCTGTCTTTGCGGTCCCGTTCCTGCGCCTGGGCATCCACCCGGGGATGGGCACGACGATGCTCCTGCGCAGCGTGGCCGGCGACGCAATGGCACGCGACTTGCTGCTGACGGGCCGGCGGATCGGTGCGGCCGACATGCTGCGGACCGGCATCGTGACCGACGTGCTCGCTGGCGAGGACTTCGTCGCGACAGCTGTCGAGCGGGCCGCGCTCATGGCGGCGGGGGCGCCCATCGCCACTCGGTTGACCACCGTGGCTCTACGACGGCAGCCGACGAGTTTGGCCGAGGCAATCGACTGGGAGGCCCTCGCCCAGCCCATCACCATGGCGACGGAGGACCTGCACGAGGGGCTGGCCGCGCAGCGTGAACGCCGAGTCCCTGAGTTCCGCGGGCGTTGATGCGCGCCGTGCGGCGGCATTCGGCCCCGCACACGTGGGTGTCGGAGCTCGGCGGTCGCACAGCAAGCGCCTTCCCCTTGCGCTCGCGGCGGCCCGCCAAGCCCCGACGAGGCGAACCTAGTGCGTCGCGCCCCCGCCTGACAAGGCATCGGTGAAGGCAGTCGTCACTCTCAGCCGACGGTGTTGGTCGAGCGCACCATCCCATCCGCCCCACCTGTGGATAACCTGTGGAGGCGGTGGGGATCGGTGGTGGCGTGTCCGTGTGAAACTCTGTGGACAACCTGTGTGCAACCAGCGGCGTGGTGGCCCTCAATGGCCGTCTGACCAGGCATGAGATCCTGGATAGTTGCGGAGCGTATTCGCATGGTGGCTGGATTGTTGAGCGAGAAATCGCTTGTGCATGAGCGGTACCCGACTGCGAGCTCACCACGTAGGCGTGCTAGGTGCTACGCGCCTATTCGAGCCCGCGCGTGGGTGGCGCCTGAGAGGAACGCCTCGGCCCGGTCGTGCTCGGGAAAGCGGCGCACCAGGGATTGGAACTCCGGCCCATGGTCGCGATGCAGCAGGTGCGCAAGCTCGTGCACGAGCACGGCCGACACCACATAGCGGGGGGCGCCCCGGAGTAGCGCCGACACCCGGATGGTGCGCCGACTGGGCGTGCAGGACCCCCAGCGCTTGCGCTGCCGGGTGCTCCAACGCACGCGCGCCGGGGCCGAGACCTCCGGCAGGTAGGCGGTGCGCAACCGATCCGCGAGGCGACGCAGAGCGTCGTCGCTGCCCAGATCTGCCTCGTCCCGATCCAGGCGACGCACCATCTGAGCGACGGCGCGGTGGATGTCTGCCGCGGACAGGCTGGCCGGAACGACGACGACCGTACGGCCGAATTCGCGAAAGGCCGAGACGGTCTGCTCGCGGCGGAACGATGCGCGCACTTCGACACCGGGTGGAAGACCGGGAAGTTGGAGCGTTGTGGTCGACATGCCGCGACGCTATGGGGCAGGACGCTCCCCGGCTACCGCTCGTGCTCTCCTGTGGATATCCGCGGCGTCCGGTGCGCCGCTGCGTTCACTGCTGACCAGTCACGCCTGGGGCGGACCGCCTTCGCCGTCCTGCGGTCCGCCGTCGGAGCCGTCGGAGCCGTCGGAGTCGTCGGAACCGTCGGA
>JBIRBF010000143.1:0-7123 GCA_044326505.1 Candidatus Nanopelagicales bacterium
CTACATGGGCCTCGATGCGGGCATGCCGCTGCGCGCAATCGCCGTGGACACCGTGTTCCTGGGATCGTGCACGAACGGCCGGATCGAGGACCTGCGCGCCGCGGCCGAGGTGATCCGCGGGCGTCACGTGGCCGAAGGCGTGCGCATGATCGTCGTGCCCGGCTCGGCGCGCGTGCGCCTAGCCGCGCAGGCCGAGCACCTGGACGAGGTGTTCCTGTCCGCGGGCGCTGAGTGGCGCGGCGCCGGGTGCAGCATGTGCCTGGCGATGAATCCGGACAAGCTCACGCCAGGCGAGCGCAGCGCCTCGACATCCAACCGCAACTTCGAGGGTCGTCAGGGGCCGGGCGGGCGCACGCACCTGGTCTCGCCCCAGGTGGCTGCCGCGACCGCGGTGCGCGGGACGCTGTCCGCGCCAGCCGACCTCGCCCCCGTCAACGCCTGAGCCGAACGCACCGAGGAGCAGATCATGGAACCTTTCGAGATCCACACCGGCGTCGCGGCCCCGCTGCGGGCCAGCAACGTCGACACCGACCAGATCATCCCGGCGGAATTCCTCAAGCGGATCACCCGCACGGGTTTCGAGGATGCGCTGTTCTTCGCCTGGCGGCAGGACCCCGACTTCGTGCTCAACCAGCCCGACTACTCGGCGGCCACCGTGTTGGTGGCGGGTCCGGACTTCGGCACCGGCTCGTCCCGCGAGCACGCTGTGTGGGCGCTGCAGTCCTACGGTTTCCGGGCAGTGCTCAGCAGCCGGTTCGCGGACATCTTCCGGGGCAACTGCGGCAAGGCCGGCATGGTTGCGGCCGTGCTCGCCCAATCAGATATCGAGCGCATCTGGGACTACCTGGACACCGATCCCGGGGCAGAGGTGACGGTGGACCTGGTCGATCGTGAGGTGCGCGTGGGCGGGATGGAGCTGCCCTTCGACATCGACGACCACACGCGCGAGCGGCTGCTCAACGGTCACGACGACATCTCGCTGACGTTGGAGAACGCCGACGCGATCGGTGAGTTCGAGCTGCGCCGCCCCGCGTGGTCGCCGACCACCGTCTGACCCGGCCTGCGAGTCTGATTGGGTAGGGGGATGGACGGCGGCGATTCGGTTGACAACGTGGACGACCGCCCGGCTGACCTGGACGGAGACCACGAGCGGTTCGGCCTGCCGGACTTCGACCTCGCCCGTCTGGCCGCAAACCTGCGCGGCGTGATGCCACGCGTCGATGAAGAAGCGCGCGACCGGCTCGAGCACGCCTGGGTGGCCATCCTCAATGCCATCAAGCAGCCCAAAGTCGATGCGGTCAAACTGGCAGCTCGGCTGAGCCGACTAGCCGAGGAACTCGACGCACTGCGCTCGCGCGCGGCGCGCGACGGCGGTCCAAGCGACGCGGCGGCGGACCCGCCCGAGGCGAATGCGCCCTGATTTCTCGGGCTCGGGCCGCAACACGCGGTGAATTTCGTTCTGCTGCAATGGTTTCCGTGCGGTTTGCACCCTAGGTTTGTTGGGGAGTTCCGGCGGCGATCGGCCGATCGCACGGCAAATGGGAGAAGCGATGAACAAGACCCAACTTGTGGACACGGTGGCCGAGCGGCTGCAGATGAGCCGACGCGAGGCACAGGATGTGGTGGAGGCGGTGATTGCCGCCATCACCGAGAGCGTTGCCAAGGGTGAGCGCGTGGCCATCTCGGGCTTCGGCATCTTTGAGCAGGTCTTCCGACAGGCGCGGATCGGACGCAATCCGCGCACTGGCGAGACGGTGCGCATCGGAGCGGTGACCCTGCCCAAGTTCCGTCCCGGCCGCGACTTCAAGAATGTCGTGTCCGGCCTGGGCATCGCCGGCGGCGCCGACGAGGCGCCGGCCAAGAAGGCGCCGGCCAAGAAGGCGCCCGCGGCCAAGAAGGCACCTGCAGCCAAGAAGGCACCGGCCAAGAAGGCGCCGGCCAAGAAGGCGCCCGCGGCCAAGAAGGCGCCCGCGGCCAAGAAGGCGCCCGCGGCCAAGAAGGCACCGGCAGCCAAGAAGGCACCTGCGACCGCGGCCAAGAAGGCCACGGCCAGCAAGAGCGCTGCCGCCAAGAAGGCGCCCGCGAAGAAGGCGCCGGCCAAGAAGGCGCCGGCCAAGAAGGCCACCCCGCCGGCGGGCGCCTGAGCCTAGTCCCGCGTGACAGCGGCCTCGGCTGCTTCGGCATCGCTGCCCAGCGCTGCCGACGTAGCCGGGCCCAGTCCGTAGACCTGTGCCAACGGCAGATCCTCAGGTACATCCACGTCGATACGCAGCCGCATCGAGACTTCGATCGCCACGGCTCCCGAGGCTCGGTGACGGGCCGCGGAGTTGGGCCCGAATGTGGGGCTCAAAGCTGGGCCCGTCGTCGTGAGCACTGTCGTGCCGCCGTTCGTGTGGTCGGCGACGAACGCGCGGGGCTGGGTCCTCGCCTGCCGGAGCAACTCATCGATCGCATCCGATCGCGCGGCGGGAAGATCGGCCACCAGAACGGCGACGCGGTCGTGCCCCCGCTTTCGCGCCTCGCTCTCACCTGCCGCGATCGCGGTGTTCAGGTCTGCGCCGCCGACGTCGATCAGTTCGGCGTCGGTCACCGCGATCGTGCCATCGCCTACCAGCAGCACCCGACCGACTGAGCTTGCGCTTGCGGCGGCGGCGGCCACATCTGTGGCGAAGGCGAGCGCGAGTCGCTGGCGCAGTGCGCCGAGGGACCCGAGCCGTGACTTGGCCCGGCCGGCCGGGCTCAATGGGATCACCACGCACCACTCGGTCTGCCTGATCATTGCCCCATTGTCACCCGGCGAGGCCGGGGCGCGCGACATCTGCGCTGACGAGTGGGGGGCCGCGATACCTGGCACCACGGGAGGCAAGGGTTCAAACAGTCGGCAGGACAACGCCAATGCCGAGCGGCAGTATGGGCGCTTGATCGCATCTGGGAGGCTCGGTGGGAGTACGGCGGCACGGCGGACGCAGTTTGTCGCCGATGTACTGGGGGGCGGTCGTCACCCTCTGGCCCACGCTGATGACGATAACCAAGCGCGACTGGCGCGGCGTGGAGAACCTGCGCCGCGACTACCCGCCCAACGACGGCATCGTCGTCGCGGCCAACCACTTGTCTTGGTTTGACCCGCTGCCGTTGTGCCACGTGCTCTGGGACAACGGCAGGCCCCCGCGCATCCTGGCCAAGGACAGCCTGTTCGACGTGCCCGTGCTGAAGCAGATCCTTAACGGAGCAGGTCAGATCCCGGTCAAGCGGTCAACTGACGATGCCGCGTTGGCGGTGGCCGACGCGGTCGAGGCCGTCCACGACGGGGAGGCGGTGGTGCTGTACCCCGAGGGCACCATCACGCGCGACCCGGAACTATGGCCCATGAGCGGGCGCACGGGCGCCGCGCGGATCGCGCTGCAGTCAGGTGCACCGGTCATTCCCATCGCGCAATGGGGCGCCCAGGACGTCATGGGTCCCTATCGAAAGGAGTTCAAGCTCCTGCCGCGCAAGGTAATGCACCTCAACGTCGGCGCGCCTGTGGACCTCGACGATCTGCGGGGCCAACCGATCACCGCAGCCGTGCTGTCGGACGCGACGACGCGGATCATGGATGACATCGCGGGCCTGCTCGGCGAGCTGCGCGACGAGTCGCCGCCCGTGGCCAGACTGGACTATCGCGCGAGCGAGAAGCAGGCAGGCAGCCCGAGCGCGGGCTGAGGCATCGACCAGAGTGAACAGCAGACCGGACCGGCCGGACTGCAACGACATTTCCCAAGGAGCAAAGATGAAGATTGCGGTGATGGGCAGCGGTTCGTGGGGTACCTCCCTCGGGATGGTGCTCGCGGACGCGGGCGGCGACGTGGCCATGTGGGCGCGCGAGCCGGAGGTCGTCGCGTCCATCAACTCCGAGCACGTCAACGAGCGCTACCACCCAGGCATCCCGCTGCCCGTCACCATGTGGGCGAGCTCGGACCCCAAGGAGGTGCTGGCCGACGCCGAGGTGGTGATCCTCGCCATTCCTTCGCAGACCCTGCGCGAGAACCTCGCAGTGTGGAAGGACTACCTGGCTCCTGGGGCGATCCTGGTCAGCCTCATGAAGGGCATCGAACTGGGAACCGTGATGCGGATGTCGCAGGTGATCGGCGACGTCACCGGCCTGCCCCCGGAGCAGATCGCTGTCCTGTCCGGCCCCAACCTGGCCCGTGAGATCGCGCAGCGCCAGCCGGCCGCCACCACCATCGCCTCGACCAGCGAGGAAGCCGCACGCAAGGTCGCCGAGGCCGCCACCACGGCCTACTTCCGGCCGTACTACACCACCGACTTGGTCGGCGCCGAGATCGGCGGCTCGGTCAAGAACGTCATCGCGCTGGCGAACGGCATGGCAGTGGGCATGGGGCTGGGCGAGAACACCCAGGCGAGCCTGATCACCCGTGGATTGGCCGAGATGACCCGCCTAGGCGTGGCGCTCGGCGCCAATCCGATGACGTTCCAGGGGCTGGCCGGCATCGGCGACCTCATCGCCACGTGCACCTCGTCGCTGTCGCGCAACCGCACCTTCGGCGAGAACCTCGGCAAGGGCCTGACGGTGCAGGAGACCATCGACCGCACGAACCAGACTTGTGAGGGCGTCAAGAGCTGTCAAAGCATCCTGGACCTGGCGACTCGGAACAACGTCGAGATGCCCATCACCGCAGAGGTCGTCAAGGTCGTGCACGAGGAGATGAGCCCGGAGGAGATGCTGGGTCACCTGATGTCGCGCGACCTGCGCGCCGAGCAGGGGCACGACGGGACCATCTGACCGATGGGGAGGGGTCATTGGACCCCTCCTACGAACGCTGTGTAAGGGACCTTTGTCCCTAGAATGCGCCGCGCATCGCAGGGCAGTCTGACTACATGGAGTATTCCGTGTCCCTACGGGCGGTTACAGCCCGCAGTGGATCGGCAGAGTTGGTCGACGTCGATCTGTCGGTTCTGCGCGGCGAGGTGCACGGGATCGTCGGACCGGTGGGCGCGGGCAAGTCCACCCTCGTCCGTGTCCTCGTGGGGCTGACGCGCCCGGCGAGCGGTACCGCGACGGTCCTTGGCCACGACGCATGGAGCGACGCGGTCGCCTTGCAGCGCAGGTTGGCCTACGCGCCGTGGGAGGTCGGCATGTGGCCGCAACTGTCGCTGGCTGAGGTAGTGGCGTTCTTGCACCGGGTAGCCGGCGACATCGACGAGACGTGCTGCCTGCAACGGCTCGCTGACATGGGTCTGGAGGCCAGTGCGTCGGTCGGCCGGCTCAGCCGATCCCAGCAGTTGGTGGTGGGGCGCATCGCTGCGCTCTGCAGGCCTGTGGACGTTTTCGTGCTCGACGACTGCTTCACGGGTCTGCCCGAACCGCTGCGCTTGGGTCTGGCCGCCTCGATAGCCGCCGTCCACGACAGGGGTGCCACGGTCGTTCTCACTGGTCGTCCGGAGGACCTTCGACTCGGGGACGTGGGGCGGTTCACACGGATCCGCGAGGGCGTGGTCCGTGCTCCGGTGGCAGGCGCGGCCAACTGACTGGGGGCTGAGTCGACGTTCGCATTGTGACGGACATCGCGGTCCACGACGCAGCGTCATGCGTCGGACCGGTCGTTACGGCAGAATCACGCCCGTGGCGGACGGCTCGCGTCCGCCAAGGTGGAGGCTTGGTATGACTGAAGAGAAGCTCGATCCGATCCGGCTCTCGGGGTGGGACTTTGCCACCTGGCGGGCGGCGAGCGAGGACCCGATCATGCGATCGACCATGATCGGCCTGATCATCATGGAAGGCCCGCCCAACTGGGATCGATTGGTGGACCGCTACGAGCGGGCCAGCCGCATGGTGCCCGTGTTGCGTCAGAAGGTCGTCGAGGGTCCCGTGCCGTGGGCGAACCCGCGGCTGATCATCGACCCGGACTTCGACCTCTCCTTCCACCTGCGTCGCTTCCGCATGGCGGAGGGCTCAACCTGGGAAGACGTGCTCGACGAGTGCCGTCGGCAGTCCATGACCGACTTCGACCGCAACCGACCGCTCTGGCGGGTCACGGTGCTCGAGGGCCTGCCCGGCGGGCTGTCCGCGCTGATCACCAAGTTGCACCACGCCGTGGCCGACGGTCAGGGAGCGATTCAGCTTGGCGCCGCGCTCGTGGACCTCAGCGAGGAGGGCTTCGACCTCGGTCCGATGCCGCGTGCGCCGCAGGGCGAGCACCTGTCCTCGCTGTCCTTCGCCGAGCTCATGGTGCGCGACAACGTCGATTGGGTGTTCCGCAACCTTCGAGCCGCCGCCAGCATCTCGCTGCCCACCGCGATGCGCTTCCTGCAGCAGCCGAGTGAAGCAGTCCACGAACTGCTCAACCTGGGCGATTCGCTCGCGCGCTTCATGCGCCCGCCGGGATCCCAGCTCTCGCCGATCATGACCGGGCGCAGCATCAACTACCACTACGGCGCCTTCCAGCTGCCCTTCAACCAGATCCGCACGGCGGCCAAGGCCGAGGGCCACACAGTGAACGACGCCTACCTGGCGGCGGTCGCCGAGGCACTCGGGGAGTACCACCGGCGCCTCGGCCACCCGGTGTCGCAGCTCAACATGAACATGCCGATCAGCCTGCGGAAGTCCGACGACTTCGGTCAGAACGCCGTGACGATCGCCCACTTCACCGTCAACACGGCGGAGCAGGACGCCGGCAAGTCTATGGACCAGATCGCCGCCAGCGTCGCGCAATGGCGCTCCGAGCCGGCCCTCGGTTTCGCCGACCAGTTGGCCGAGATCAGCCGCTTCATCCCGTTCGAGGTGATCTCGAGGGCCGCGACTGCCAGTGACGTGACGGCCTCGAACGTGCCGGGACCGCCGGTCCAGGTGTGGCTGGCCGGCGCTCGGGTGCTCGAGCTGGTGCCGCTGCCACCGCCGATCGGCGCCGCGGTGTTCGTTGCCCTGCTGACCTACAACGGCCAGGCCACCATCGGCGTGGCCATGGACGACAAGGCAGTGACCGACAACGCCTTGCTGATGGAGTGCATGCGGCACGGCTTCGAAGTGGTCACCGGGGCGCCCGTGCCCGCGTGGAACCCGGTGACGCTGGCCGAACAGGCCTGAGCCAGCCGGTACCGGCACCGAAGAGGGCGGGCCCGCGAC
>JBIRBF010000005.1:0-33317 GCA_044326505.1 Candidatus Nanopelagicales bacterium
ACACCGCCGGAACGAGTGAGGCCCGCGTGCTGGCCGACCTCGAGGCCGAGGCCATCTGGGCCCTGCGCGAAACCGCTGCAGCGTTCGCGCGGCCCGTGCTGCTCTACCGCATCGGCAAGGACTCCACCGTCCTGCTGCACCTGGCGCGCAAGGCCTTCTATCCGGGTCCCATCCCGTTCCCGGTCATGCACATCGACACCGGCTGGAAGTTCGCTCAGATGATCGCGTTCCGCGATGCCGCGGCCGCTCGGCTGGGGCTCGATCTGCGAGTGGTGACCAACGAGGCCGGGCGGGCCGAGGGTGTCTCGCCATTCAGCCACGGAGCCCAGGAGTACACCCGGATCATGAAGACCGTCGCCCTGCGCGAGGGCCTCGACGCCGGGGGCTTCGACGTGGCGATCGGCGGCGCCCGGCGCGACGAGGAGAAGTCGCGGGCCAAGGAGCGCATCTTCTCTTTGCGCGAGGCGGGGCATCGATGGGAGCCGCGCAAGCAGCGCCCGGAGTTCTGGCACACGGTCAACTCCGCGCTCGCCGACGGGCAGACCATGCGATCGTTCCCCATCTCCAACTGGACCGAGCTCGACGTGTGGCGCTACGTCGCAGCGGAGGGTCTGGACGTCGTGCCGCTGTACTTCTCCGCCCCGCGGCCGACGGTCGAGCGCGACGGTGCCCTGCTGATGGTCGACGACGATCGCCTGCCGCTGCTGCCGGGGGAGCAGCCCGTGGTGCGCGAAGTGCGGTTCCGAACGTTGGGTTGCTACCCGCTTACGGGTGGCGTGACCTCGCCGGCGCACACGGTGGCCGAATTGATTGATGAGCTGCGGGCCAACAACCTGTCCGAGCGCGCCGGCAGACTGATCGACGGCGAGGGCGCGGGGTCGATGGAGCGTAAGAAGGCCGAGGGCTACTTCTGATGGGTCAGCAGCTCGCGGAGACCCACCCGCTGCGGTCCGCAACAGCCGGCGGCAAGTCGCTCATCCGCATCGTGACCTGCGGATCGGTGGACGACGGCAAGTCCACGCTGCTTGGCCGCCTGCTTGCCGAGACCGACTCGCTACCCACCGACGTCGTCGAAGCCGCGCGCTTCACCCGGCGGCCGGGCTCAGCGGTTCCGGTCGGCCAGGTCGACTACTCGCTGGTCACCGATGGTCTGGAGGCGGAGCGCGACCAGGGCATCACGATCGACGTCGCCTACCGCCACCTCTACCTGCCCTCGGGACGGCGAGCGATCTTTGCCGACGCGCCCGGTCACGAGCAGTACACCCGAAATATGGCGGTGGCGGCTTCGACGGCGGACGCCGCGATCCTGCTGGCCGACGCACTGCGGGGCACCCGCGACCAAACCCACAGACACCTGTCCGTATGCGCGCTCATGGGCGTCAAGCACGTGTTGGTCGCCGTCAACAAGATGGACGCGGTCGGGTGGGATCGCTCGGTGTTCGAGGCGATCTGCGAGGAGCTGCGGGCCTCGGCCGCGCGCCACGGCGTGGACAGCGTCGTGTGCGTGCCCACCAGTGCGCTCACGGGGGCCAATGTGGCGACGCGCCAGGAGGCGCCGGAGTGGTACGACGGGCCCTGCATGCTCGACGCGATCGATGCGATGCAGGTCCAGCATGAGGTCGCAGCCCCGCTTCGGATGCCGGTCCAGACGATCCTGCGGGCGCCGGATTTCCGCGGGTACGGCGGAGTGGTGGAGGCGGGCACCATCCGACCGGGGGACAAGGTCAAGGTGGCCGATTCGGGCCAGACTGCGGTGGTCACCCGACTGATCGGGCTGATCGGCGACGCGGAAGTCGAGTTCGACGAGGTGTCGGCGGGCCTGAGCGCGGCCGTCGAACTCGATCGCGACCTCGACATCACCCGTGGCGACCTGATCGCCGATGCCGACACCGCCACTGCGCCCGCGGATCGATTCTCGGCCGAGATCGTCTGGCTGGCCGAGGAGCCCCTGGCCCATGGGCGCTCCTACACCCTGCGTTGCGGTCCGATCGATGTGCCGGCCGTCGTCACGACCGTGCGGCACCGCCTCGAGGTCACCACGGGTGATCAGATGGCGGCGCGGACACTGGGCATGAATGACGTCGGCCGGGTCGAGATCGCCACCAACAGGGCCATCCCGCTGGAGGCCTACTCCGGATGTCACGCCACGGGCGGGTTCGTCTTGTGCGACCGGGTGTCCGGCGACACGTTGGCGGCGGGTCTGACCCGCTTCGCGCTGCGCCGGTCGGCCAACGTGGCCGAGCACGACTTCTCGTTGGATCGCGCTGCGCGCGAGACGCTCAACGGTCACCGCGGCCAGGTGCTGTGGTTCACGGGTCTGAGCGGTTCGGGTAAGTCGACTGTCGCGAACGACGTCGCTCGCCGGTTGCACGCACTGGGCGTGCGCACCTACATCCTGGATGGCGACTCCGTCCGCCACGGCCTGACCAAGGACCTCGGCTTCACCCCCGAGGACCGGGCCGAGAACGTCCGCCGCGTGGCCGAGGTGGCTCGGTTGATGATGGATGCCGGACTCGTGGTGCTGGTCTGCCTGGTGTCGCCGTTCCGCACCGACCGACGCGCGGCCCGGGCGCTCTTCGCCGAGGGGGACTTCGCCGAGGTCTTCGTCGACACCCCGCTCGAGGTGTGCATCGAGCGCGACCCGAAGGGCCTGTACGCGAAGGCCGCCGCCGGCGAGCTGCCGAACATGTCCGGCGTGGGCCAGGACTACGAGGCGCCGACGCACCCGGAGGTCCGGCTCGACGGCACCGACACTTCGGACGCGAACGCCGCCGAGGTCCTCGGCCGAATCCTCGGCTGACCCGGAGTCGACCGAAGTCTGACCCGAGCGGGCCACCGCGCACCAAAGGGAGCGTTTCGCCGCCAATTGGGGGCTGAATCGCTCCCAGCTGTGCGCATGCGCAGCTGGGAGCCGTACTGCGTTGGCAGGTGGCTACCATGGGCACCGAAGTGTGAGGCAGATCACGTCGTGCGGGGGGCACTTCTGGAATGTAGGCGAACCCCCAGGCGTTCCTATCACATAACTTGCGTCGCCCCGACTCATAGTTTCTGCACAGGCCCGATTTCGCAGTTGCGATTTCGGCCCGATGGCAGCAATCTTGATGCCGGAGGACGCAGGTCTGCAACTCAACGCACATCACCCCACCACGCATCAAGCAGGAGGAACACCACATGGCACGAGCAGTCGGAATCGACCTCGGCACCACCAACTCCGTCGTCTCCGTCCTCGAGGGCGGCGAGCCGACGGTCATCCCGAACGCCGAAGGCGCTCGCACGACGCCCTCGATCGTCGCCTTCGCCAAGAACGGCGAGGTCCTGGTCGGCGAGGTCGCCAAGCGCCAGGCCGTCACCAACGTCGACCGCACGATCCGGTCGGCCAAGCGCCACATGGGCACTGGCTGGACCGTTGACATCGACGGCAAGAAGTACACCCCGCAGGAGATCTCGGCCCGTGTTCTGGCCAAGCTCAAGACCGACGCGGAGTCCTACCTGGGCGACAAGGTGACCAATGCGGTCATCACGGTCCCGGCGTACTTCAACGACGCGCAGCGCCAGGCCACGAAGGAGGCCGGCGAGATCGCGGGCCTGACTGTGGACCGCATCGTCAACGAGCCCACGGCGGCCGCACTGGCCTACGGCCTGGAGAAGGCCTCCGGCGACGAGACCATCCTGGTCTTCGACCTCGGCGGTGGCACGTTCGACGTGTCGCTGCTCGAGATCGGCGACGGCGTGGTCGAGGTCAAGGCGACCAGCGGCGACAACCACCTGGGCGGTGACGACTGGGACGCCCGGGTCGTCGACCACCTGGTCAAGAACTTCAAGAACGCCTACGGCGTGGACCTGAGCAAGGACAAGATGGCCATGCAGCGCCTCCGCGAGGCTGCTGAGAAGGCGAAGATCGAACTGTCCTCGAGCTCGCAGACCTCGATCAACCTGCCGTACATCACGGCCGGCGCCGAGGGCCCGCTGCACCTGGACGAGAGCCTGACCCGGGCCCAGTTCGAGCAGCTCACCTCCGACCTGCTCGATCGCTGCAAGGCGCCGTTCAAGTCGGTCATCGCCGACGCCGGCATCTCGCCCTCGGAGATCAACCACGTCGTGCTGGTCGGCGGGTCCACCCGTATGCCGGCCGTGACCGACGTGGTCAAGGAGCTCACCGGCGGCAAGGAGCCGAACAAGGGCGTGAACCCGGACGAGGTCGTCGCCATCGGCGCCAGCCTGCAGGCCGGCGTGCTGACCGGCGAGGTCAAGGACGTGCTCCTGCTCGACGTCACCCCGCTGTCCCTGGGCATCGAGACCAAGGGCGGCGTGATGACCAAGCTCATCGAGCGCAACACGACCATCCCGACCAAGCGTTCGGAGACCTTCACCACGGCTGACGACAACCAGCCCAGCGTGCACATCCAGGTGTTCCAGGGTGAGCGCGAGATGGTGTCCGGCAACAAGAAGCTCGGCACCTTCGAACTCACGGGAATCCTGCCCGCCCCGCGCGGTGTGCCGCAGATCGAGGTCACTTTCGACATCGACGCCAACGGCATCGTGCACGTGTCGGCCAAGGACCTCGGCACCGGCAAGGAGCAGTCGATGACCATCTCCGGCGGCTCGTCGCTGCCGAAGGAGGACATCGAGCGGATGATGCGCGAGGCCGAGGACCACGCCGAGGAGGACCGCAAGCGCCGCGAGGAGGTCGAGGTCCGCAACGCCGCCGAGAGCGCGGTGTACGGCACCGAGAAGTTCCTGGTCGAGAACGGCGACAAGCTGCCCGCCACCAACAAGACTGAGGTGGAGGAGGCTCTGGCCGAGCTGAAGACCGCGATCGACAGCAACGACGTGGGCAACATGAAGTCCGCGGCCGAGAAGCTCGCCCAGGTGAGCCAGACGGCCGGTGCGGCGATCTACCAGCAGGCCCAGCAGAGCGCCGACAGCGGCGCCGGGAGCGCCGGCGACCACGCCGGTCCGAAGGCTGGCGGCGACGCCGGTGACGAGGACGTCGTGGATGCCGAGATCGTCGACGAGGACGAGAGCAAGTGAGCGAGCGCCCGGCCAACGACGGCGAAGAGGTCCGCGTGACCGACCGGCGCCGGATCGACCCCGAAACCGGGGCGGTCCGGTCGCCGGGCGGCGAGCAGCCCGCTGCCCCGTCCGCTGCCGGCCCCGGTACCTCGGGGTCGGCAGCGCCGGGCGCCACCGGAGCCGACGCGGAGGCCCAGCCCGACGTGATCGAGGCGGAGATCGTCGAGGACGGATCCGCCGCGTCTGCTGCCGAAGTGGCGGAGCTGACCAACACGCTGCAGCGCCTTGCCGCCGAGTACAAGAACTACCGTGACCGCACGGCCCGCGACCTCGCTGAGGCCCGGGCGGCAGGCCGGGCGGATGTGGTGCGCGAACTGCTGGGAACCCTCGACGCGCTCGTGCGCGCCGACTCCCATGGGGAGCTGACAGGACCTGCGAAGGCGCTCGCGGATAACCTGTCCGCGGCGCTGGCGAAGGTCGGCCTCGAGTCGGTCGGAGCTGAGGGCGATCCGTTCGATCCGCTGGTGCACGAGGCGATGACGCATGCGGCCGGCGAGGGATTCGACGGTCCGACCGTCACCGCCGTGTACGAGCCCGGCTACAAGCTGGGCGAGCGGATTATCCGCCCGGCGCGGGTCGCCGTCACCGAGTGACGCCGACCGAGCCTCGGCAGGCTGTCGAAGCCGGCCCCCACCACCAAGACGATGAAACCCAGGACATGACGGAGGACAGTCCATGAGCCAGGCCGATTGGCTGGACAAGGACTTCTACAAAGTCCTCGGCGTGTCCAAGAACGCGGACGCGGCCGAGATCAAGAAGTCGTACCGCAAACTCGCCCGGGAACTGCACCCGGACACCAACCCCGACCCCAAGGCCGAGGACAAGTTCAAGGCCGTCAGTGAGGCCTACGACGTGCTGGGCAATGCTGAGCGCCGCAAGGAGTACGACGAGCTTCGCGCGCTCGGGCCCGCTGCGCGCTTCCGCTTCGGCGGCGGCCAGGGCGGCGGCGCCGGGGCGCAGGGCTTCTCGCCGTCGGACTTCGGCGACATGTTCGGCCGGGCCGGCCAGGCCGCCGCTGGCGGCATGGGCGACATCTTCTCGGGATTGTTCAACCGCGGCGCGGGCGGACAGCCCCGCAGCCGCGCGCGGCGGGGCCAGGACATCGAGTCCGAGGTGAACATTGGATTCACCGAGGCGCTCGACGGGGTCACGCTGCCGCTCCGGCTGTCCACTGAGGGCGCCTGCGGCTCGTGCCACGGGACCGGGGCGCGCGCAGGCACGACGCCGCGGGTATGCCCCACCTGCGAAGGCACGGGCCAGCGGGCGCAGAACCTCGGCGGCTTCGCCTTCGCCGAGAGCTGCGACGAGTGCCTGGGCCGCGGCCTGGTCGTCGACGACCCGTGCCCGACGTGCTACGGCTCGGGTCGGGCCCAGAGCACCAAGACCGTCCATGCGCGAGTCCCCGCCGGCGTCAAGGACGGTCAGCGGATCAAGCTCAAGGGCAAGGGCGGTCCGGGCGAGGGCGGCGGTCCCGACGGCGACCTCTACATCGTCGTGCATGTGGACTCCCATCCGGTGTTCTCGCGCAACGGCGACAACCTGGAGCTCACGGTGCCCGTGACGTTCGACGAGGCTGCCCTGGGCGGCAACATCAAGGTGCCCGTCCTCGGCGGTGGCACGGTCACGTTGAAACTGCCGCCGGGCACGTCCAACGGTCGTACCTTCCGGGTCCGCGGCAAGGGGGCCGCCCGGCGCGACGGTTCGCGCGGGGATCTGCTCGTCACTGTCAAGGTGGCCGTGCCCGCGGAGAAGTTGCTCACCGACGCGGCGCGCGAGGCATTGGCGGCCTATCGGGAAGCGACCAACGCCCACAACCCGCGTGAGGGGCTCATGTCTGCGGCAGGTGCCCGATGACCCCGCCGGCCGGTTCCGGCGCGACTGCGGGCAGCGGCCAGCTGCCCGGTGACGGGATTCCGGACGAGGCGCCGGTCTACGTCATCAGTGTGGCCGCCGAGCTCGCCGGGCTGCACCCGCAGACGCTGCGCCAGTACGACCGGATGGGAATCGTCCGGCCGCGGCGGGCGGGCGGGCGCTACCGGCTGTACTCGATGCGCGACGTGCGCCGGTTGCGCCAGGTGACGAGTCTGACCGCCGAGGGGCTCAACCTCGTCGGTATCAAGCGCGTTCTCGACCTCGAGGAGCGCGTGGCCGAGCTCGAAGGCCGACTCGCCCGATTCGAGGCAGACAGCGCCTCGACGGCCCTGGTCGTGTGGCGCCCGCAGCGGCGCCGCTCCTAGAACGCACCACCGGATCGAGAAAGTCAGAGGGCTCATGGACATCGAATTCACCACCAAGGCGCAGGATGCGCTCGGGGCTGCAGTGCGACGGGCGGCCGCCAACGGCAACGCCGAGGTGCAGCCGGTTCACCTGCTCGACGCCCTGCTCGGACAGGGCGAGGGCATCGCCACTGCGCTGCTCGACGCGGTCGGCGTCGATCGCCGCGTGCTGCAGACGGCCGTCAACGCCGAGATGGCGAGTCTGCCGTCCGCCTCAGGCTCGTCGGTGGGCACTCCTAACCTGTCCCGGGCGATCTACGCCGTGCTGCAGGCCGCCCAGGATCTCGCCAAGTCCCGCGGGGATGAGTACGTTTCGACCGAGCACCTGCTGATCGGCCTGTCGAGCTCGGGCGGCACCGGAGTGTCGGACCTGCTCGCCAAGATGGGTGCCACGACCGAGGCGCTGATGTCGGCGCTCACCGAATTGAAGGGAGCCGACCGCGTGACCAACCGCGACCCCGAAGAGTCCTTCCAGGCGCTCGAGAAGTATGGCGTCGACCTGACCAAGCGTGCCGCCGAGGGCAAGATCGACCCAGTCATCGGCCGCGACTCGGAGATCCGCCGGGTCATCCAGGTGCTCTCGCGGCGAACCAAGAACAACCCTGTGCTCATCGGAGAGCCGGGCGTTGGCAAGACCGCCGTGGTCGAGGGCCTGGCCCGGCGCATGGTGGCCGGCGACGTGCCGGAGTCTTTGCGGGGCAAGAAGCTGATCTCGCTCGATCTGGGTTCCATGGTCGCTGGGGCCAAGTACCGGGGCGAGTTCGAGGAGCGGCTCAAGGCCGTGCTCGACGAGATCGCGAAGTCCGACGGCCGGATCATCACGTTCATCGACGAGCTGCACACTGTGGTGGGAGCCGGAGCCTCCGGCGAGGGCGCGATGGATGCCGGCAACATGCTCAAGCCGATGCTCGCCCGTGGCGAGCTGCGCCTCATCGGCGCCACCACTCTGGACGAGTACCGGGAGTACATCGAGAAGGACGCGGCACTCGAACGTCGTTTCCAGCAGGTGTTCGTGGGCGAGCCAAGCGTGGCCGACACGATCGGCATCCTGCGCGGGCTCAAGGAGAAGTACGAGGCACATCACAAGGTGGCGATCTCGGATGCTGCGTTGGTGGCGGCCGCGACGCTGTCGGACCGTTACATCACCTCGCGCTTCCTGCCGGACAAGGCGATCGACCTGGTGGACGAGGCCTCCAGCCGGCTCCGGATGGCCATCGATTCCTCCCCGGAGGAGATCGACACTCTGCAGCGGCAGGTGGACCGCCTGCGCATGGAAGAGATGGCCCTGGCCAACGAGACCGACGAGGCCTCTAAGGACCGGCTCAAGCGAATCCAGGCCGACATCGCGGACAAGGACGAGGTGCTGCTTGGGCTGAAGGCCCGATGGGAGCAGGAGAAGACCGCCCTCGATCGCATCGGTGACCTGAAGATCGAGATCGACGATCTTCGGGTGCGCGGCGAGAACGCCCAGCGCGACGGCGACTTCGAGACCGCCTCGCGGCTCTTCTACGCCGAGATCCCGGCCAAGGAGGCCGAGCTTGAACAGGCCGCTGCCGTCGCCAACGACCGCGAGGGCATGGTCAGCGAGGAAGTCGGCGCCGATGACGTGGCCGAGGTCGTGTCGGTGTGGACCGGCATCCCTGCTGGCCGCATGCTCGAGGGCGAGACCGAGAAGCTGCTGCACATGGAGGACTACCTCGACAAGCGGGTGATCGGCCAGGACGCCGCCGTGCACACGGTGTCCGACGCCGTCCGGCGTTCGCGCGCCGGTATCTCCAACCCTGACCAACCCACAGGTTCGTTCATGTTCCTCGGCCCCACCGGCGTCGGCAAGACCGAGCTGGCGAAGGCCCTCGCCGAGTTCCTGTTCGATGACGAGCGGGCCCTCAACCGCATCGACATGAGCGAGTACTCCGAGAAGCATGCCGTGGCACGTCTGGTGGGCGCGCCCCCTGGGTACGTGGGCTACGAGGAGGGCGGTCAGCTGACTGAGGCTGTGCGCCGTCGGCCGTACTCCGTGGTGCTGCTCGACGAGGTCGAGAAGGCCCACCCCGAGGTGTTCAACATCCTGCTGCAGGTGCTCGACGACGGTCGGCTGACCGACGGCCAGGGCCGCACGGTGGACTTCCGCAACGTGATCCTGATCCTGACGTCCAACCTGGGTTCGCAGTTCCTCATCGACACCTCGAAGCCGTTCGAGCAGCGATCCGAAGAGGTCATGGACGTGGTGCGCGCGGCCTTCAAGCCGGAGTTCCTCAACCGGCTCGACGACATCGTGATGTTCCACCCCCTCAGCGAGGACAACCTGGTGCATATCGTTGGCCTGCAACTGGCCTCCTTGCAGCGGCGCCTGGACGACCGGCGGATCGTGCTGGAAGTCACCGACGACGCCAAGGCCTGGCTGGCCCGCCGCGGGTTCGACCCGGTCTACGGCGCTCGCCCGCTGCGCCGACTGGTACAGACGGCAGTGGGCGACCAGTTGGCCCGGGAGTTGCTGTCCGGGGTCGTCGCTGATGGCTCGACCGTGCTCGTGGATGCCCCGGACGGGCCGGGCGAGGGTGAGCTGTTGGTGACCCCGGCCTAGCGGCCACACGCTCGGTCCCGCGGGGTCCGGGCTGGCTGGCCGAGGGACGCCTGCGGCTGTGGGAGGATCAGGCGTGCTGCCAGCGTCAACCCACATCGCGCGGGCAGATCCAGGTGGCTTCGCAGCATCCCGATCTCGTGCGGCGCGACTGGCAGGTGCGCAATCCCGCGCTCCTGCCCGGCATCGCTCCGGCCGAGATCGCGGAGCATGTGAGCGGTGTGACCACGATCATCGAGGCGGGGGCATTTGATGGCACCGACTCTCGCCGCCTGGCCGCGCAATGGCCCGAGGCCACGATCTATGCGTTCGAGCCGGTTCCGGAGTTGTTCGGGAGGCTGTGCGCGAGGGTGGCCGACCTGCCAAACGTTCGGCCCCAGCCATACGGTCTGGGAGCGTCGGACACGACGGCGACAATGACCCTCAGCCACCTCGTGACGGCGCCGGATGGGGTGAGGGCTTCGTCTTCCCTGCTGTCCCCCACCGGACACACCCGCCTGATCGCCGACGTTACGTTGGAAGGTTCCGTCGAGGTCCAGGTTCTCACCCTCGACAGCTGGATGGAACATGCCGGCATCGCCCAGGTGGACGTGGCCTGGCTTGACCTGCAGGGGATGGAACTCGACGTGCTGGGGGCCGCCCCGAGGGCACGGAGTTCGCTGCGGGCAGCCAGGCTCGAAGTCAGCCGCTGGCCGCTCTACGGCGGCGGCCCGACTGACCCCCAGGTCAACGCGAGGATGGCCGACTGGGGGTTCGGCAAGGTTCTCGATCGAGTCATCGTCCCCTTCGGCAATGCGCTGTACGTCCGGTCTCGGGGTGGCGATCCCAGGTGACCGGCAGCGGGCCGGGTGTACCGCTCGGCTGGAGCCTCGCGCGGCGCCGCGTGCGCCTGGGCCTGCAAGTCGCGCGGCAGGTGGGGCCTGGTCTGCGACGCGGCTGGGGGATCACGCAGATCGACGGTCCGGGCGCGAACCTGGTCAGCTTCCCGCCGCGGCTGCACCAGTCGGCGCAAAGCATGAGCTCGGCCATAGCTGACGCGGCCGGTGCGGCGAAACTGCCGACCCTGAGGTTCTCGAGCCCGCATGACGGTTCGGCAGCCCTCGCCGCAGATCCGCGCGAGTCGTTCCGGGCCACGGTGGCCCACGCCCAACCGGGCAACCTTCCACTCCTGGCCATGCGAAGCCCGTGGCTGTTCCGGCGCGACACGTTCGTTGCCTGCGTCGCCTATTGGGAAACGCCGGACATCAAACGGCTCCACGCGGCGGGCGGGCCTTGGTTGGACGAGATCTGGACGCTCAGCGGGTACAGCCGGACTGCTCTCCAGCGGATCACGTCGAAACCCGTAAGGATCCTGCCGTATCCCGTCGTGGCTCCTGCGGCTGTCTCGGGGCGGTGGAGGGAGTACATGGGCCTGCGCGACGAATTCGTATTGAGTTTCCAGTTCGACATGGCGTCCACCGTCCAGCGCAAGAACCCCGGCGCGGTCGTGGCGGCCTTCGTTCGAGCCTTCCCCGTGCCGCAGGAGCGGGTCCGGCTGGTCATTAAGACCATGAACGGGGACTGGTTCCCGCGCGACCTCGCCGAGCTGCGCCGGATGTGTGCGAGCCGAGACGACATCGTCTTGGCGGAGGGCTTCTGGCCCAGCGACGTCAACGACGCCTACTACGCCGACATCGACTGCTTTGTCTCGCTGCATCGCGCGGAGGGCCTGGGCATCGGCATGGCCAGGGCGATGGCCGCCGGGACGCCGGTGGTCGCAACCGGATTCTCAGGCAATCTGGAGTTCATGGACGACGACAGCGCATTGCTGGTGCCATACCGACTCGTGCCTGTCGGCCCGAATCCGGTGTACTCCAGCCGATCGATGTGGGCCGAGCCCGATGTTGACGCGGCGGCCGATGCCATCCGTTCGGTATTCGCCGACTCAGCAGTGCGCCGCGAGCTTGCGGTGAAGGGAGCTGCCGCTGTCACCGGACGAACCGTGCGCGCGCTCGGCGAGTGGATCCGGCATCACCTGCCCAACGAGGCCGGGACCTCGGTGCGCGCATGAGGCGGAGGAAGACGGTCGGGCCAAGCGGTACCCCACTTCGTGCGGTCCTGCCGGAAGTGCTGCGCCCCGCGGAGGGTGTCGCGGTCCGCCGGCTGGGCGCTCCCCGCGCCGGTGGCTACCGCCGCTACCGCCGCTACCGTCGGTTCTTCGCCGATCCGAGCCGAACTCATCACCAGGTCGAGGTGGGAAACGCCGGTCGGGCCACGGGACTGGATTCGATCTTGGCCGCGCGACCCGGCATGCAGACTTTCCTCAAAGCCGACATCGAAGGGGCTAAGTGGCGGGTGCTGGACCAGATCCTCGCCGCTGGCGAGCTGCGAATGCGCCCAACAATCCCCTCGCGCGCCCGATCGAGCTGCACTTCGAGGGCTAAGCCGACGCCGCACGGCCGATCAGCGGCGGGTGAGCTCGCGCAGCTTCGGCCGAACATCGGCGAAGTAGAGCGCCACACCGACAATCCCCGCGAGGCCGAGCAGCCCGATGGGCTGCAGGTAGATCGCCACCGCGCTCGCCCCCAGGATGATTAGCCAGACCGGCTTCGACAGCCTGTTGATGAATTCGAAGCCCTGCTTGGGCTGGCGCAGGCAGTCGATGAAGCCAAACACCGCAGTAAGAGACAGGACGATAGCGAGGACGTTGACGATCAAGTCGATCAGCGGCGGCATCGCCCCAGGATAGGCGCAGACGACGATGGCCCCCACCCGTGCGGGTGGGGGCCATCGTCATGGTGCCTGGTGGGCGCTTAGCGGCCCAGGCGCTCCTTGACGTCCGCGACGGCGCCCTCGGCGCGCGTGCGCAGCTCGCCGGCGCGGTCCTCCACCTGGTCGCGCAGGTCGATCAGGATGGTCTGGACCTTGGCGGGGGCAGCCACGACGGCGTCGTGCAGCTCGCCGAAGAAGTCGGTCACCTCGGAGCGCACCTCGGCAGGGGTCGGCAGCTCCACCTTCGGCAGCTCGAGCGCGGGAAGTTCGACCTTGGGCAGCTCCACCTTCGGCAGCTCGTAGGCCTTGAGGGAGGCCATGAAGCTCTGCGCCTCGGCGACGGGCGCTGCAGCGGCCTTCGCGGCGGGCTTGGCGGCAGCCGGCTTGGTGGCAGCAGGCTTGGCGGCAGCCGGCTTCGCAGCAGCAGGCTTGGCAGCGGCGGGCTTGGCGGCGGCGGGCTTGGCGGCGGCGGGCTTGGCGGCGGCCTTCGCCGGCGCCTTCTTGACCGCGGGCTTTGCAGCAGCGCTCTTCACCGTGGTGCTCTTCTTGGCCGCGGCGGGCTTCGCTGCCGGCTTGGCGGCGGCGGGCTTCGGGGTGTTCTCGGACGTGGGTGCCATCAGGTTCCCTTTCATGGATGGGTCGTTTGTGCGGCGGCCACTCAGCCACCGACGGCTTCAGAGTCGGCAAGCCCATCCGTGGGGGCCCCGTCAGCGACGGGTCCGTCCTCGGTGGTGGCGAGCAGACCACTGGCGACGTTCTCGGCCACGAAGGCCCGATAGATCTCCAGCAGTGCCCTTCGCTGCCGCTCGGTCAACGCCGAGTCGCGGGCAATCGCCGCCCGCACTCGGGAGCTGTCCTGCGCTTCGAGCAGCCCTGCACGGACGTACAGGGTCTCGGCCGAGATTCGCAGCGCCGCTGCGATCTGCGCCAGAATCTCGGCGCTCGGTTTGCGCAGTCCGCGCTCGACTTGGCTCAGGTAGGGGTTGGAGACCCCGGCCGTCGCCGCCAGTTGCCGCAGCGACAGTTGAGCCGCTTGCCGCTGTTCCCGGATGAACTCGCCGAGAGAGCTGACGTCGATCGCTGACATGCTTACTATTGTGGCGTAGCCGCTTGCATATGCAAACACTTGGGAGTCGTGATCTCCGTCACGCCCGCGGTGACGGGCGAGGGGTCAGTCCTCGACGAGGGTGACCACTGAGCGAATCTCGCCAGCCGGCTCGCCGCCGCCGAGCACCTTGTCTGCTGCGACGACCGCTCGCAGTTGATCAGCTGGCACGCCCAGAGCTACCAGTGTTCCGACGATCGCCGCTGGTCGCGCGCGACCGCCACCGTCCTCGATCTTGATCGCGATGCCCCTCCCATCGGGCAGAGCAGCCGCGTACACGGCATCGGCTCCGTCCTTGGCGATGGCGCCCGGAAGCGCCCGCATCAGGGCCGTGGCGTCGCGCGACGTGCCTGCGACGAACTCCGGAGCCGCACGCATCCCGTCGCGAATGGCTGCCGCCGGGTCCGCAGCGGTCAACCCAATGAGCGAGCTGAAACCAGCGGCCAGGCCGCGCAGCGGCGTCGCCCAGACCAGCGCGCCGCAGCCATCGATGCCGAACTGGCCAGGGTTGGCGCCGGTGAGCTCAGCGATCTGGGCCGCGAGCGCCAGCTGGAGCGGATGATCCGGCACGCGGTAGCCCCGGGTGGGCCAGCCGTTGACGACGCACGTGGCCAGCATGGCGGCGTGCTTGCCCGAGCAGTTGGCCGCCAGCCGTGATTTCTGGCCGCCGGCTGCGACGACGCGGAGCTTCTGGTCCTCGTCGAACGGCCAGTCCGGTGTGTTGTCCAGGTCGTCCACGGTGAGCCCCGCCTCGGCCAGCATCGCGGCCACACCGTCGAGGTGGAAGGGCTCGCCGGAATGCGAGGACGCGGACAGCGCGGCCTGTTCGGCCGTCCGCGGCCGGTAGCCGAGCCTGGACATCCCCGCTGCCAGCAGGGGCTTGAGCGACGATCGGGCATAGATCAGGGCATTCGGGTCGCCGCTGTGATGGGTCACCCTGCCGTTGGCATCTGTCACCGCGATGTGGGCACGGTGGACGCTCTCGACGAGCGCGCCCCGCACCACTTGCACGGCCACCGGCGGTACCGGCCCTGCGCCCATCTGCGCCATCTCGCTCCACTCATCAGCCCCTGGCCGATGCCTTCAGTCAGCCCTCGCACTGGACGATAAACTAGGTGGCTCCAGCGGTTCAGCCGGGGAGTGCGACGGCGCCGTCGGTGGCGCACGGCGCTCCTCAGTTCTTCCGCAATGGTTTCTTCGTGCGCCATGGGCGCGAAGCGAGGATACTGGCGGCCACAAGGGTGCGTGGCCTCCCCGGGTACGCCCGCCGACGGATTCGTCGAACGGCGCCTCGTGGAGCTCACCTGCCGGACTGTCAGGCTGGTGCGCGACCGCGCTACGAGCGTCGGAAGGAGGAGCGGCGATGTCATCGGGCACGTTCATCCCCGGCCAGCAAACTGCCGAGGCCGCCCTGCGCGCACGCGGCGAAGAATCCTTCACCGGTCGGATGGAGATGACCTCGGCCACCGGCGACGTCGCGCTCGTGTGGTTCGTCCAGGGTTCCATCGGGGCGACCACCGTGCCCGGCTCGCGGCCCCGACTGGGCGTGCGGCTGCTCTCCGCGGGCCTTGTGCGCCCGGAGGACCTGGACCGGGCCCTGCGGGAACAGTCCGCCGACACTGATGCCGGACCGGTCGGCGACATCCTGGTGCGCGTCGGCGCCGTCGAGCGCGAGGAGGTGGAGCACTTCGTCCGGATTCAGCTGGTGGACATGATCTCGGACTTGCTCGGCTGGGACCTGATCGGCACCGCGGTGTTCGCTGGCGATCTTCCGCTCAAGGCTCTGGACGAACCGTTCGGTGTGGATGCCGTGCTGCGCGAGGCGCAGGAGCGCCGGGAAGTCTGGGAAGCAATGGTGCAGCGTTTCGGTGGCCCGCAGGGCGTGCCGCGGCCGTCCATGCTCGCTGCACCGCGGGCCAATCTGCTGCTCGGCCCCTACGACTGGGCGGTGCTGACGAAGGTGGACGGGCTGCGCTCGCTGGAGACCTTGGCCGACCACTGCGGATTGAGCCTGTACGAGACCGCCCATGTCATCAACGGCTTGGCCGATGTCGGCCTGGTGGTGCTGCCGCCCCCGCCCAGCCGGCCTGCTGCGCAGTCCAAGCGGGAGCCGCGCCGCCGCAGCAGCGTGGATGCGGCGAGTCTGCTGCGCGAGCTTTCGGCGCTCAACCGCGCCGAGCGGCCGGAAGCCTAGTCAGACCTCCACCAGCAACGTGATCGGACCATCGTTTGTGAGGCTGACGCGCATGTCCGCGCCGAAGACGCCCATCGGAACCTCGGCCCCCAGAGCCCGCAGGCAGTCCGCGAAGGCTTCGACCAGTGGCTCGGCGACCGGTCCGGGGGCAGCCGCCTCCCAACTTGGCCGGCGCCCCTTGGCGGTGCTGCCGTAGAGCGTGAACTGGCTGATGACCAGTACCGGAAGCTGCAGGTCGGCCGCCGACAACTCGCCCCGCCCACGAGTGGCCGGACCGAGGCGGCACATGGCGGCGTCATCGTCGGTGAAGCGGTCCGGGTCGAAGATGCGCATTTGGTAGACCTTGCTCGCCAGGCGCTGCGCGACCACCTCCGTATCGCCGTGGGTCACCCCGACGAGCGCCACGAGCCCCGGTCCTTCGAAGGCCCCCACCACCTGGTGGTCCACCTCTACGCGGGCCGAGTCGGCCCGCTGCACGAGCGCTTTCACCGCGGATCGGCCAGCACGACGGGCTGCACCGTCGCCGCAATCCTGTTCGCCCCCGGCTCAGGTGCCTCGACCAGCACGGCAGCATCATCGCTCGTGTTGCGCTTCACCACAGCCGTGGCGATCGGCCCCAGCTCGAAGTGCCGAGCCGCGGTTCCCACCCATCCCACCTGCCGGTCGCCCACGAAGACGCCCGCGCCATGCACGGGCAGCGACTCAGCCGAGCCGTCCAGGTGCAGCAGCACGAGCCGGCGCGGCGGACGACCCATGTTGTGCACCCGCGCAACAGTCTCCTGGCCCCGATAGCAACCCTTGGCCAGGTGCACTGCCGGACCGATCCAGCCGACCTCGTGCGGGATTGTTCGATGGTCGGTCTCGCTGCCCTGGCGCGGCACTCCGGCGCTCACGCGCAGGGCCTCGAGTGCCCAGCTACCAGCGGGTTGGTCGCCCAACTCGGCGAGCAGGTCGGCTCGCGGCACGATCACTTGCGCGCCGGTGAGTCGGCCCGGTCGCTCGTCGACGTACTTCGAGGCATCGCCGCCTCGGTCGGCACCTGCCGGTGTGGCCCCGGTGCCGGCGAACTCCGGCGGGACGTGCCACACCAGATCCCGGTCCGGCGCCCCATCGGAGCGCCACACGACGGCGTACTCGTCGGTGACATCGGCGACTTCCACCCGCAGCAGGAAACGCATTCGATCCAGGTAGTCCACGAGCGCCGCGGCGGACTCCGGCCCCACGATGAGCCATGTGCGCTCGCCGTCATCAACCGCGTGCAGCTCGAATTCGACGTGGCCATTCGGGTCGAGCACGAGCGCTGTGGCGCTCTGGCCGGCATCGAGGTCGAGCAGCCAGCCGCTGGTGAGCGAGTGCAGCCAGCTCAGCCGGTCGGCCCCCGACACCACGACCACCGCCAGGTTGGACTGATCCACGCCGGCGGTGCCATCGATCAGCCGGCGCTGTTCGGCATGCGGGTCGCCGAAGTGCCACGGCACCCCCTGGTCGAACGCCCCTTCGGGCGGCGGGACGGCGCCTGGAAGGTCTAGGGCGGATGACAGGTACTCGGTCATAGGTCTCCTTTGTGGTCGCCCGCGCAGCCCGAGCAGGTACCGCGGATGGCGGCATGGCTGAGGTCCGCGGAGAACCCGATTCGGCTGTGCACGTCGGCGACGAAGCTGGCGCCTACCAGTGGGGGCAGGCTCTGCAGTCGTCCGCACTGTTGGCAGCGGAAGTGCAGGTGCGGCGGCGTCGTCGCGGGATGGTACGTGGGGGCGCCGCTGCCCAGGTGGGCGTGGGTGATCAGGCCGACTTGATCGAGCACGTTGAGAACCCGATACACAGTCGACAGGTTGATTCTGGGGTCGCCGGCGTGGACCTCGGCCAGCAGCTCCTCCGGTGTGGCGTGGTGCAGGTGCCGCACGGCGGCGAGCACCAGGAGTCGGGGACGGGTGGCCTTGAAACCGGCGGAGCGCAGGGCTGCAGCATCCGAGAGGCGCTCGGCGTCATCGTGCTCGTCAGCCATGCGCAGTGCTCGCGCTTGTCCGCGTCAGGCGCGCTTGAGGCGGGCCGACAAGTGGTTCTGCATCGGCTGGCCCACGGCCGCCATGTCGTAGGTCCACAACAGATCGCCCTCGACGAGCCCGTAGAGCCGGAGGCCGGCGGAGACTTCCTTCGCCGTGGGCGTGCGCATGATCCCGTCAGTGCTCAGCTGCAGCCGGGCGCCGGTGATTACCGAATCGGTCAGGCCCGTCACCTCGACCCGGCCGAACCACACCTCGGTGATGCCGGTGGGGTGCTGCAACAGGAACTCCACCTCGTTGTCCGGCAGCGGGCGCAGGTAGCCCACCTCGGTGCCGCTCGGACGGATGCGCTCGCCTTCGTCGTCCACGATCCAGGAACGGCTGTGGTAGGTCAGGAAGGGCCGCCCGTCGGTGGTGACGGTGACCTCCTGGAAAAAACGGAACTCCTCGATGGTGGGGTACTGGCCCAAACCCACACCAGCCCACTTGCCCAGCAGCCACGCGACGGGTGCGAGCTCCAGTGGCAGCACCGACTCGTTGGCTCCGGCGGCTGCCCCGGTGCCGGAGGCGTCGTGCGCAGAGGCCTCCACGTCAGCTCTTGAACAGCCGGTAGACCACGTACCCGGCGAACCACACGATGAGGACGCTGCAGAGAACGAGGAGCACCTCGAAGAAGAGTTCGGTCACGCTGCCCATCCTAGCCACGTCGGGCTGTCAGTACACGAGCACTCGGGCGTCCGGCCGCAGCACCTGTTCGACGAAGGTGGCCGTTCCGGCGATGCGCGACCCCGACAGCAGCGAGTCCGCCGTGATGCCGCGTCGTGCGGCGCACTGGGCGCACACGTTGACCGCTTCGGCGTGGAGCAGGGCGTTGAGGAGGGTGACCAGCGGCGGGGCGAACTCCAACTCGACCTGCTCCAGCACACCCGGCTGAGCCAGGCTGCTGGCCTCGCCAGCGAGCCAAAGCGAGACGTCACCCCCGAGGGCGAGCGCGGTGGTGGCAACAGAGAGTGCCTGCGAGACTCGCTCGGGCGATTCCGCTCCCCAGGTGAGTTTGACCACGAGGGAAGGGTTCATGGTCGTCGCGGGTGCTGCGCTAGCGAATGGTCAGGTCGCGCTGGGCGGCCTGCTCGGTCAGATCGACCGGACGCTGCGCCCCGAGGTAGTCGTAGTCGAAGACCTCATTGGGGCCGGCCGTCGCGTCGATGCGCACGGTGCTGCTGGGCCGACCCGTGAGGCGGGCGAGGGCCGACCCCAGCGGGTTGCTGCCGACGATGACCTGGATGACTGTTCCCGCCAGGGCGACGGCGGTGGCCCCCAGGAAGACCGGCGCTGCGTTGAGCACGCCGCCCATCAGTGCCACGAACGTCACCCCGAGGCCCAAGGCCTGCCCGAACTGCTCGGCGGGTGCCGGAACCAGCCGAGTCGGCGGCTTTGCTCGGCGACCGAGCGTGAAGCGGTACAGCGCCACGAACGGCTGGTTGTTGGGGCCCATGATCGCGCCGGTGGCAAAGACGAACATCTGCGCTGCCACGAGCGCGAGCCCATCGATCGGTCCGAGGGCGATCGCGCAACCGAGCAGAATGCTGGCGATCAGCGCGGCGAAGCGGACGGATCGTCGATCGAGCAGCTCCGGGACTCGGGTCGGCATGCTGCGCAGCGTAGGGGCGGAGTAGGGCCGAGTGTGGGAGGCCGCGCCCACGCGGGCCGAATGCGGGACGCCGGATCAGTTGGTAGTGGCGCCCACGGGTGCGAGAGCCGCGAGCACGTCGTCTTTTCGGGGCTGGCCGACCACCCTGTTGCGCACGTCGCCCTCGGCGTCGAGCAGGAACACAGTGGGGGTGCGGGTGACGCCGACGGCCCGGACCAAGTCCAAGTGCTCCTCAGCATCCACCTCGATGAACTCGACGCCGGGAACAGTCGCGCCGATGTCGGTGAGGATGCGCCGCGTGGCACGGCACGGCGAGCAGAAGGCGCTGGAGAACTGGACCAATGTCGCCTGCTCCCCGAGCGGCCGGCCGAGGGTCTCCGCTGTGAGGAGCCGCTCGGGCGCCGCCGACGCCGACGCCGGCGCCGACGTCACGCGCCCGTCGGTGCGCTTCCGGTAGAAACCAAAAGCGGCCGCGGCCACGACTACGGCGAGCAGCACGTAGAGACCGGTCATTCGGCCATCACCTCGTTCTCGAGTGGAGCTACGAAACGATAGCCCACATTGCGCACCGTGCCGATCAGCTGTTCGTGCTCCGGTCCGAGCTTGGCCCGGAGCCGGCGGACGTGGACGTCGACGGTGCGGGTGCCCCCGTAGTAGTCGTAGCCCCACACCTCCTGCAGCAGTTGGGCCCGGGTGAACACTCGTCCCGGGTGCTGCGCGAGGTATTTGATCAACTCGAATTCCTTGAAGGTCAGGTTCAGCGGACGGTTGCGCAGCCGGGCGCTGTAGGCCGACTCGTCCACCACCAGTTCGCCGCTCCGGATGAGGTCTGCTTCGTCGCCTTGTTCGTCGGCGGGCCGGGTGAGTGCCAGTCGGAGGCGGGCCTCCACCTCGGCCGGGCCGGCGGAGTCGAGCAGGAAATCGTCAATGCCCCAGTCGTTGTTGACACCGGCCAAGCCGCCCTCGGTGGTGACGAGCAGGACCGGTATCGCGACTCCGGTCGACCTGATGACTCGGCAGAGTCCGCGCACGGCCATCAGGTCGGTGCGACCGTCGACGAGCAGGGCATCTGCGGGCGGGGCGTCGAGCAGCGCGCTCGGCTCCGCGTTCAGGATGCGAATCCGGTGGCTGAGCAGGCTCAGGGCGGGCAAGACGACCACGCTGGCGTCGCTGGAGTTGGTGAGCAGCAGGAGTTGACTCATGACGAGGACCCCTTCCGCGTTACGACCGCACTAGGATAACCCGCTCTGCAAGCGGCCGGCCTCTAGGCTGATGGGGTGGGCATGGGCAGGGTTCCGGCGACTGCGGAAACGGACGTCGAGCGCATCGACGGCGTCCCGTCCGCAGCGCTGCAGCGCGCGATCCGAGCGGTCTCGGCGGCGGCCACGGAGCAGGACGGAGCCGTCCCCCTTTCCGACGCCGCAGTTCTATCACCAGGTGCAAACTCGGTGCACCTGTGTGTCTGGTCCGCCGGCGAGGGACATCGGCCGAAGGATCGGCAGCTCGACGGGTACGCGTTCGTGGACCCCGAGACAGGTATCGCCGAGATCGTCGTCCGGCCCGCCGCGCGGGGCCGCGGGATGGGCGGGGCCTTGATGGCCGCAGCTCTGGCAGCGGGCGGTCGCGGCTTCTGGGCACACGGCGACTTGCCTGCGGCCAAGGCGCTTGCCGAAGGGCACGGCGCCAGAGCCGAGCGCACGCTGTTCCTGCTCGAGCGAGTCGAGGATCCCAGCGGTTCGCCGGCCTCGGCGGCCGGTCCCACGCCTTCCGAGCTGGGACTGCCCGAGGGCTTCGTGCTGCGGCCCTACGCCGGTCCGGCCGACGACGCGGGACTGTTACGCGTGAACGCGGCGGCCTTCACCGACCTGCCCGATCAGGGCCAGTGGTCCCGCTCCGATCTGCGGGCCCGCGTCGAGGCGGACTGGTTCGACGCCGGTGGTCTGCTCGTCCTCGAGCGCAGCAACGCCGATGTTGGAGGTGCAGGCGGGACCGATCGCGGCGCCATCGTCGGATTCCACTGGACCAAAGTCCACCCGGACAACACCGGCGAGGTGTACGTGCTGGCGCTCGATCCGGCTGTGCAGGGCCATGGGCTCGCCGAGCCGCTCACCCGAGCCGGCCTGGCGCAGCTCGCCCGCCGTGGGTGCACCGACGTGATCCTGTTCGTCGATGCAGGTAATGCGCGCGCTCTTCGGTTGTATGAGGGGCTCGGCTTCGCCCGGCAGCGTCGCGATGTCCTCTATGCCGCCTCGGCCCGCTCCAGCCGCGTGCTGGATTGACCCGATCGTTCTCTCGCACGCGCCTTTGCGTGAACGGGGCATGCAGGGCGCGTGCGACGCGCGCGAGCGGGGCTATCTGGCAGGGTAGGGGTTATGTCTGACACGGTGGCGGAGAATGACTTCGAATTCATGGACGAACTGCCGTCAGGGAGATTCATCGATCGCGAACTCTCGTGGCTGGCCTTCAACCAGCGGGTGCTCGAGCTAGCCGAGGACCGCCGCCTGCCGCTGCTCGAGAGGGCCAAGTTCCTGGCCATTTTCGCCAGCAACCTCGACGAGTTCTACATGGTGAGGGTCGCTGGGCTCAAACGCCGCATCGCCACCGGTATCGCGGTCCGCGCCGCCAGCGGCCTGCTCCCGCGCGAGGTCCACGATGCTGTGCTGGAGCACACCCACTCGCTGATGATGCGCCAGGCGCGCTGCTTCCGCGACGACGTCCAGCCCGCACTGGCCGATCAGGGCATCGAGATCATCCGCTGGCGCGACCTGTCCGAGTCCGAGCGCAAAGAGGCCTCGGAGATGTTCCACGACAAGGTCTTCCCCGTACTGACGCCGCTGGCGCTGGACCCGGCGCACCCGTTCCCCTATATCTCTGGGCTCTCGCTCAACCTCGCGGTGATCGTCCGCAACCCGCACACCGGCACCGAGTTGTTCGCCCGGGTGAAGGTTCCCCCGCTGCTCGATCGATTCATCCACCTCGGCGGCTCGCGCTTCCTGCCGCTGGAGGAGGCCATCGCGGCCAACCTCGACCAGTTGTTCCCTGGTATGGAGGTCCTCGAGCACCACACCTTCCGGGTGACGCGCAACGAGGACGTGGAGGTCGAGGAGGACGACGCAGAGAACCTGCTCAAGGCCCTCGAGCGCGAGCTCATGCGGCGCCGCTTCGGCCCGCCGGTACGCCTGGAGGTGCAGGAGTCGATCTCGCCGCATGTACTCGACCTGCTCGTGCGGGAACTCGGCGTGAGCCAGCAGGAGGTCTTCCAACTGCCGTGGCCGGTAGACCTGCGCGGGCTCTGGGCGCTGGTCGGTCTGGACCGGGAGGACCTCAAGGACGCGCCGTTCGTGCCCAAGACGAGCAAGGAACTGGCCGAGGTCGAGTCCGCCAGCGCCCCCGACGTGCTCGAGGCCATGCGCGCCAAGGAGGTGCTGCTGCACCACCCATACGACTCGTTCTCGACCTCCGTGCAGCGCTTCCTGGAGCAAGCCGCGGCCGATCCCAAAGTGCTCGCCATCAAGCAGACGCTCTACCGTACGTCGGGCGACTCGCCCATTGTCGACGCCCTGATCGACGCCGCCCAGGCCGGGAAGCAGGTGCTCGCGCTCGTCGAGATCAAGGCCCGCTTCGATGAAGAGGCGAACATCACCTGGGCCCGCAAACTGGAACGTGCCGGCGTCCACGTCGTGTACGGCTTGGTTGGGCTCAAGACCCACTGCAAGCTGTCGATGGTGGTGCGAGACGACGGCGATCGGTTGGTGCGCTACTGCCACATCGGCACGGGCAATTACCACCCCAAGACCGCGCGGCTCTACGAGGACCTCGGCATCCTCACAACCGACACCGCCGTCGGCGAAGACATCGCCAACCTGTTCAACCAGTTGTCCGGCTACTCCATGAACACCTCGTACCAGCGGCTGCTGGTCGCCCCGCACAGCATCCGCAGCGGACTGCTCGAGCGCATCGAGCGCGAGGTCGCACATCACCGGGCGGGGCTGCCTGCGCGCATTCGGTTCAAGTGCAATTCGATCGTTGACGAGCGGGTGATCGATGCCCTCTACCGAGCCTCCGGCGAGGGAGTTCCGGTGGATATTTGGGTGCGCGGTATCTGCGCGCTGCGGCCGGGCGTGCCAGGCATGAGCGAGACCATTCGCGTGCGCAGCATCCTCGGGCAGTTCCTCGAGCACTCGCGCGCCTATGAGTTCGCCAACGCCGGAGAGCCCCAAGTCTGGATCGGATCGGCGGACATGATGCACCGCAACCTCGACCGTCGGGTGGAAGCCCTCATCGCCTTGGCCGAGCCGGCCCACGTCGAGGCCGTCAACCACATGTTCGACCTGGCCTTCCGACCCGACGTGAGCGCCTGGGACCTGGATGCCGATGGCATGTGGCACCGGAGCTCGGCCGACGACGACGGCGAGCCCCTGCTCGACCTGCAGCACTACATGATCAGAAACGTCAGCTCCCGCGGAGGTGCCCTCGCATGACCGAACAACGCCAGGTCGACCAGGCCTCGGAGGCGCTTGGAGCCGGCGAGGACCCCACCCCGCCGGACGTCCGCGCGGGCGGCCCCGCCGAGGTCTCCGAGGCCGCCTCGGAGACCTCGCCAGAGGAGGTGCGCGAGGTCGAGACGAAGCTGCGCGTGCACGGACTGTTCAAGCTTCCGGAGATGACCGAGGCCGCCGATGTCGCCCAGGTGATCCCGCAGACCACGCGCGAGCTCAACGCGGTTTACCACGACACGGAGGATCTGGCGCTCTTCCGCTGGGGTGTCACGCTGCGTCGGCGTACCGGGGGCCCGGACGAGGGCTGGCACATGAAGCTGCCGGTGGACGGCGCCAGCGAGGGCGTGCGGGACGAGCTTCGGGTGCCGCTGGACGACGGCGAGGTGGGGCACGTTCCGGCCGCGCTGCGCGACGTCGTCGCCGCGTACGTCCGGGGCGCGGACCTGCAGCCCGTGGTGCGGCTGCGCACGGTTCGCTCGCCCTACGTGTTGTACGACGCCGAGGGTGTGGCCTTCGCCGAGATGGTGGACGACCGGGTGTCGATCTACGACGGCGACGATGTCGTGTCGATGTTCCGCGAGATCGAGGTGGAAGCACTGGCCGAGGGCGCCGACCTGAGTGGGCCGGTGGATCTGCTGCTGAGTCTGGGCGCGACGCCCTCGAAGGCGTCCAAGGCGGCCAGCGCACTCGGACCGGCCGCCGCGGAACCTGCCGACATTCCCAAGCAGGAACCCGTGACGCCGAGCGATCCCGCCGGAGACGCTGTGACGGCCTACCTGCGCAAGCACGCGCGGGCGTTCCTGACCCAGGATGTCCGAGTGCGCCGCGACCTGCCCGACGCCGTGCATCAGATGCGGGTCGCCGCCCGCCGCCTGCGCAGCGGGCTGAAGACCTTCGGCCCGCTGGTGGATCGCGAATGGGCCGACACGCTGCGCGAAGAACTCGCCTGGGCCGCCGGAGAGCTCGGCAATGCGCGCGACACGGAGGTGCTGTTGGAGCGCCTGGACAAGCACGCCGATGACCTCGGGGAGCGCGAGGCGGCGCTCATCCGCGGCGTGATGGACCCGGTGCTGCGGGCCCGGCTGGCGGGCGCCCGCGATCACGCACTGGCGGCCATGCGCAGCGACCGCCACGCGGCGCTGCTCGCCACGCTCGTCGATGCAGCGGTGAACCCGCAGTTGACCGAACTGGCCGAGCAGCCCTGCTCTGACGTCTTGCCGCAATTGGTGGAGAAGTCCTGGAAGCGGCTGCGGCGTTCCGTCCGGACGCTTGACCTCGAGGGCCCCGCCGAGACCTGGCACTCGGCGCGGATCGCCGCCAAGCGGGCGCGCTACGCCGCCGGTGCGGTGATCCCGGTGTTCGGTGAGCCGGCCGAGACGCTCGAGGACGCGTTGAGCGAGGTCACTGAGGTGCTCGGCGAGCATCAGGACGCCTGCGTTGCGCAGGACGTGATCCGCGAGATCGCCGTCCTGCCCGACGTGGACGGGGCCACCGGCTTCGCTCTCGGCCTGTTGCACGAGCACGAGTTCGAGGAAGAGATCCACAACCGCATCCAGTTCGGTGACATCTGGAAGCGCACCGTACGGGTGTATAAGCACACAGAGCTCGAGTAGCCGTGGCGTCAACGATCGAAGCTGCCGGTGTTGTCCTGTTGCGGCGGGGCCGCAGGGGCCTAGAAGTGTGTGTTGTGCACCGACCGCGCCACCAGGACTGGTCACTGCCGAAGGGCAAGCGCGACCCGGGGGAGTTGCTGCAGATCACCGCCTGGCGGGAGGCAGTGGAAGAGACCGGGATCCACGTCCATCTGGGGGTGCCGTTGCCCACCCAGACCTACCGCGTCGATGGCCGGCCCAAGACGGTCGACTACTGGGTGGCGTCGGCCGCCCGCGGCGGCCCGGGGTTCCGGCCGAATAAGGAGATCGACGGCCTGGAGTGGGTCTCGGTGCAGCGGGCGCGGGCGAGGCTCACCTATGCCCGCGACCGACGCTGGCTGCTCGACGCCGCCGCGGTGCCGCGCACCTCGCCGCTGATCGTCCTGCGGCACACGGCCGCGATGCGTCGATCGGACTACAAAGGCAGCAAGGACTGGCGGCGGCCGCTGACCAAGTCGGGCAAGCGGCACGCCAAGGAGATCGCTGCGCTGCTGGCGGCGTATGGGGTCGCCGAGGTTCGGACCTCGGACTCGAAGCGCTGTATGCAGTCCGTCCGGCCCTACGCGAAGGCTGCTGGACTGTCCATCATCGAAGAGGCCCTCTTCAGCGAGGAG
This sequence comes from Candidatus Nanopelagicales bacterium, assembly GCA_044326505.1. Lineage (GTDB taxonomy): Bacteria > Actinomycetota > Actinomycetes > S36-B12 > UBA10799 > JACJWR01. The sequence continues at coordinate 26,400 of JBIRBF010000005.1, forward strand.
ATCTTCGACCGCCGCCCCAAGACTGCCCTGCGCCGGATGGCGATGATCGGGCGCAGGCCCTCGCCGCAGGTGCTCTGCACCCATCGCCCGGTTCTGCCGGATGTGCTCGCGGCAGTCGCGCAGCAGTTCGGTCTGAAGGCTTCGATGCCAAAGCTGAGCCCATCGCTGGAGCCCGGAGCCATGATCGTCATCCATCGCGAGCTGGGGCCGCGCGGACGGCCGAACGGCCGAGCAGTTGCCGTCGAGCGGATCGTCCCGGAGTAGCAGGGGCCTCAGCTAGGCGTGGGGAAGGGGCCGGCCTTGGGCACCAGGCTCGGCACGGCTCGGCCGAGCTGGGCAGCGAGCCACTCGCTTGCCCGGCAGAGCTCGTCGAGGTCGAGGCCGGTGTCATAGCCGGACCGCTCGAGGGCGAACACGAGGTCTTCGGTGGCGATGTTGCCGGTGGCGTTGGGCGCGAAGGGGCAGCCGCCGATGCCGCCCAGGGATGAGTCGAGCACCGTTACCCCGGCCTCCGCTGCGGCGAGGGCGCTGGCGTAGCCGGTGTTGCGGGTGTTGTGCACGTGGACGCGCAGGCGGGTGCGTCCGGCTGCCTCCCGCACGGCGCCCACTCGGTGGCGCACGTCGGCGGGCACTGCGACGCCGATCGTGTCGGCGATGGCGATCTCGTCCACCCCGATGGCGGCGATCTCGGCGGCGATGTCTGCCACGCGCTGCACGGGAACCTCCCCGGTGTATGGGCAGCCGAAGGACGCCGACATGGTGACTGAGGTGACCAGGCCGGCGGCGCGGGCCAGCGGCGCGACTCTGGCGACGGTCTCCAATGCGCCCCGGGTGGGCATCCCCTGGTTGCGCTCGGAGAACTCGTCGGTCACCATCACGACGAGGTTGACCTCCTGCAGCGCGGTCTGCTGGGCGCGGGCGAAACCTCGCTCGTTGAGTACCAGCCCGATGTAGGCGGCGGAGTCCCTACCTCCGGCGGGCAGGCCTTCGATGACGGCCTCGGCGTCGGCCATCTGCGGCACGCGCTTGGGATTCACGAAGCTCGCGACCTCGATTCGGCGCACCCCGGTTGCGACGCAGCGCTCGATGAGCTCGATCTTCTGGGAGGTGCTGAGCAGGGCCGGGTCGTTCTGCAGGCCGTCGCGCGGCGCGACCTCGACGATGGAGATGTGCCTCATGGTGGCGTCACGTTACTGCGGAGCGCCAGGTGGGCAGCTGCCTGGGTTGCGACCGCGCCACGAGTTGGCGCCAGAGCAGCGGTGGACGGACGCCCCAGCGCCGGACGACGGCGGTCGTCGCCAAGCCGAGCAGGGTCGCGTTCAGGTGACCGAGGCTCCAGATGTCATGGATGACGATCACCGGCAGACCAACGCCGGCGAAGAGCCCCGCGTAGTACCACCAGCGCCACCTGCGCGACACGAACAGCAGGTAGCCACCGCAGGTGCCGACCATCACGTAGCTCACTCCCACGTCGGTGGTAACCGCGGTTGCCCTGGGTAGCACATCCTGCGCGATGAGCACGGTTTCGAGCACCACGGTGAACAGGGAGCCGACCACGTGGGCCACCACCGCGACCACGACCCAGCGGGCCGAGCCGATGCGCTGCTCGAGCCTGGCCGAGATGAGCACGTACACGACGATGTAGCCGACGAAGAAGAAGCCGTTGTCGGCCACCAGGAAGGCACTGCTGAACAGCACCCGCAGCGGCTGGGTGAGGATGCCGTAGATGTTGGTGGAAGCGGACTGGGCGAACATCTCGGTCAGTGCCTGGGACGAGCCCTGGACCAGGACGGAGGTGATCGTCCAGGTCGCGATGTAGACGAAGGTCACCGGCGCGCTGGCCATCCAGGCCCGCATCGCCTGGACCTGCGGATCGAGTCGGTCGAAGAGCCGCAGGGAGCCGCTGGGCGACGCTGGGTCGGACCGTCGAGCTATCGCCTTGAGCACGTACCAGGCGAGCGCCACCAGCGCGAGCAGGAACACCGTCGTGATGACGGTGTCCTTGATCGGTAGGAGCGCCCCCGATGAGGGCGCCTCCGTCGCGAGCTCGACCATGCCTGCTCCACCTCCGGACGCATCGGTGGGCACCCGTGCCAGTGGGCACCCGTCCGGGCGACTACCGCCGTGGGGCTACCACCGGGGGACTGTGACCCCCTTGCCGATCACCACGATGCCATTCTCGGACACGGTGTACCGCTGCCGGTCGCCCTCGAGGTCCACGCCGATTTGCGCCCCGGGCTCGACGACCGAGTATTTGTCCAACACCGTGTTGCGCACCACCGCGCCCGGCATGATCCGCACGCCGGGCAGGATGACCGAACCCTCGACGTAGGCACCGGCGTGGACCATGACATCGCCGGACAGCACCGAATTGCGAACATGGGCGCCGGCGATGATCGAACCCGCACCGACCATCGACTCGTGGGCGTTGCCGCCCTGGACGAACTTCGCGGGCGGCAGGGGTGGAAGGTTGGTGAGGATCGGCCACTTGCGGTTGTAGAGGTTGAAGACAGGGTGCACGCTGACGAGGTCCATGTGGGCGTCGTGGTAGGCGTCCAGGGTCCCGACGTCGCGCCAGTAGCCGTGGTCCCGCTCGGTCTCGCCGGGCACGATGTTCGAGTCGAAGTCGTAGACCGCAGCGAGGCCCTGATCGGTGAGCATGGGCAGGATGTTTCCGCCCATGTCGTGCACCGAGCCCTCGTCGCCAGCGTCGATCTTCAGAGCCTCGACCAGTGTTTCGGTGCTGAAGACGTAGTTGCCCATCGAGACGTAGGACTGGTCCGGGGAACCCGGAATTCCGGGGGGGTCGGCGGGCTTCTCGAGGAACGCCTCGATCTTGACCCCGTCGTCTGCGGTCTGAATCACCCCGAACTGGTGCGCTGTTTCGCGCGGCATCCGGATACCGGCCACGGTCACGCCGGCTCCTGTGGCGATGTGGTGATCGAGCATCTGCCGGGGGTCCATCCGGTACACATTGTCGGCGCCGAAGACGACGACGTAGTCGGGCTGCTCGTCGTAGACCAGGTTGAGCGACTGGAAGATCGCATCAGCCGAGCCGGTGAACCAACGCGGGCCAAGGCGCTGCTGTGCTGGCACTGGGGTGATGTAGTCGCCCAGCAGCGTTGACATCCGCCACGTCGTGGTGATGTGCCGGTCCAGCGAGTGCGATTTGTACTGCGTCAGCACACATAGGCGCACGAAGCCGCCGTTGACCAGGTTGGACAGGACGAAGTCGATGAGTCGATAGGAGCCACCAAACTGCACGGCTGGTTTGGCGCGGTCGGCGGTGAGGGGCATGAGCCGCTTGCCTTCGCCGCCCGCAAGGACGATGCCCAGGACCTTCGGTGCGTTGCGCATCCCATCACGTTAGCGCCGTGGGCTGCGCGAAGCGCGGGCTTCATCGAGCCTGTGCGTCTACGCTGCTCGGATGCGAGCAGCTGTGATCACCAAGGAATGGCCGCCCAGCAACTACGGCGGCGCCGGCGTGCATGTGGAATATCTGGTGCGCGAGTTGCGCACCTTGATCGACGTGGATGTGCAGTGCTTCGGCGAGCCACGCCCCGATGCGCAGGCGCACGAGGTGCCGGCCAATCTGGCTGGGGCGAATCCGGCGCTGGAGACCCTGGGCGTGGATCTGGACATCGTGGCGGACCTGGCGCAGGTGGATGTCGTGCACTCGCATACCTGGTATGCGAACCTCGCCGGCCACATCGGCGGTCTGATGCATGGCGTCCCGCACGTGATCACGGCCCACTCCTTGGAGCCGCGTCGGCCGTGGAAGGAGGAGCAGCTAGGCGGCGGCTACCGGGTGTCGTCCTGGGTGGAGCGCACGTCGTACGAGAACGCTGCAGCGATCATTGCGGTGAGCCACGGGATGCGCGCAGACGTGCTCGACTGCTACCCGAATGTGGATCCGGCCAAGGTGCACGTTGTGCACAACGGCATCGACACCGAGCAGTACCGGCCGGTTGAGTCGACGGATGCGCTGGTACGCCTCGGGGTGCCCGCAGATGAGCCTTACGTGCTGTTCGTGGGCCGAATCACTCGGCAGAAGGGCATCAACCACCTGCTCCGCGCGGCTCGCGATTTCGCCCCCGGCATCCCGCTGGTGCTAGCGGCCTCGTCCCCGGACACGCCGGAGATGGGCCGCGAGGTCGCGGAGGCCGTCGATGAGTTGAATGCCACCCGCGGCGGGGTGTACTGGCTGGACACGCAGCTCACCCGTGACGATGTGATCGAGCTGCTGAGCCATGCTCTGCTGTTTGCCTGTCCCTCGGTGTACGAGCCGCTGGGCATCGTAAACCTGGAGGCGATGGCCTGTGAGGCGCCGGTGGTGGCGAGTGCCGTCGGGGGTATCCCAGAGGTGGTGGTGGACGGCGAGACCGGGCTGCTGGTGGAGTACACCCCGGAGGACCCGGACGCCTTCGAGCGCCGCTTCGCCGCTGCTGTGAATACCGTCGCCGACGATCCGGCCACGGCCGCGCGGATGGGTTTGGCCGGCAGGGAGCGCGCTGTGACCGAGTTCGGCTGGCATGCGATCGCCGAACGGACGGTGGAGGTCTACCGCGCCGCGGGGGCGACTGGGTAGCAGGCACGCACGGCTGACTCAGCCGGGTTGGGCCAGGTAGCGGGCTCAAAGTCCGCCGCGCTGCGATGCCGGCGAGGTGGGCCTTCTTCTTGGCCGGGGCGGGTTCGGCTGTTGTGTCGGACCCTGCTGGTGGGGTGGGGGTATGGCTACACGCGCGGTTCTCGAGTACGTCGGCGGGGGTATCCCGGCGGCGGTGGGGGCTGCGCGCCCGGAGTGGGATGCGGGCCTGGACTTCGGCCCCGATGCGCTGTGGTCGGCCGAATCCGCGGATGCGGTTGATGCGGCGGAGGCGGATGCGCTGGCGGCGTTGTTCGATGCCGGTGAACCGTGGGATGCGTGCGCGGATGACCCTGAGCCCGCGGCCCTCACGGGCGCTCGGGTCGCCGAGGGTCGCGGTGCCCCCGATGCCGTCGGGGCTGGCGCGGTGGATGGGGCGTCGGCTGGTCCGGTGCCGCTGGGGTTGGCGGGGTGGGTGCGCCCGGAGTGGTGGTCGGCGGTGCTGGATCGGCGGGTGCGGGCGCTGTTGGTGATGCCCGTGGGTCCGAGTCTGGCCCAGGCGCTGGAGCACATCGGGGCTTTGGAGCGCTGCGGTGTGGACCACCGCGATGCCGATCCCTGCGTGGAGGCCGTCGAGCGGCTGCCGGTGCCTGGGTCCGCGGCCGGGTTCGCGTGCCCGTGCCAGCTTCTGGTGGCAGCGGCGTGGGAGGCGGTCATGGGTTGGGCCTCGGTGCGCTCCGCAGGCGCTGTGTGCGCGGCAGTCGGCGGGTCTGAGGTGGGCGCGGTCCCGGAGGGGTTCGCCCGGGCTGGGGTGGTCGACCAGGCTCGGGTGGAGCTGGCGGCGGTGCTGGGGATCAGCCCGGCGGCGGCGGTGGGGCGCATCGCGGCGGCGCGGGCGCTGATCGGCTGCCGGGAGTTGGCCGCGGCTGCGGCAGAGGGGCTGGTGTTCAGCTCGGGACTTTCGGCGGTGCTGTTCGAGGTCCGATCCCTGTCGAAGGGGGCGCGCCGGGCGGTGCTGGGAGCGCTGGCAGGCCGCGTCCGGGCACGGCGGGGTGCGGGTCGGGGAGCGTGGACCCCGCCGCAGCTGCGCCGCCGCGTGCGGGCGCTGGTGTTGTCGTTGGCGGCCGAGGAGGCCGCGCAGGCCCGGCGGCGGTCGCGGGCGGGTCGCCGGGTCAGCGTCACTCCAGATTCTGGGGGGATGGCGTGGCTGTCGGCGCTGGTCGCCGACACGGATGCGCAGCGGATCCGCAATCGGCTCACCTCCGCTGCGGCCGCGGCCCGGGCCGACCATCCCGGAGGCGCCGACCGGCCATCGATGGACCAGTTGCGCGCGGACCTGCTCGTCGCCGCCCTGCTCGGGCTGCAACCCGCCGACGGCCCGGACCACGACGCCGGCGGCCTCGACTCGGGCCAAAGCGCAGCCGGCGACGATCGCTCGCCGGTCGCCGGCACGGGCCCGCTGCCGGTCGGATCTCGCCCGGAGTTGTCAGTCGTGGTGGACCTTCCCACGCTGCTGCACCTGGCCGATCACGCCGGCGACGTCGCCGGGCTGGGCCCGGTGCCAGCCGACGTGGCCCGGTGGCTGGCCGCCGACGGGCGGTGGCGGCTGCTGATCACCTCCGCCGCCTCCGGGCTGGTCGTCGCGACCTCGCCGCGTACCTATGCCCCGAGCGCCGCGCTAGCCCGGCTGATCCGGGCCAGGGAGCCGAGCTGCCGTATGCCTGGCTGTACCCGAGCCGCGGTGGACAGCGACCTGGACCACACCCAGGCGTGGCCCGCCGCACCGGGCTCGACCCCCGCCAACCTCGGCCCGCTGTGCCGGCCCCACCACAACCTCAAGACCCACCACGGCTACCAGCTGCATAACCACCAAGAAGACCCCGGCGGTGGGGGCTGCGGCGGCGCGCCCCGCGAGCTGAACCGCCCTGCCCCCGGCTGGACCTGGACCTTCCCCAGCGGCCTCACCCACACCGACCACCCCGACCCGCCCCTGCCCGGGCCCTAGGGCCCGACCTGTCAGCCCAGGTCGACTGCCGCGAGGGGCAGGCCCATCACCAGCGCCGCCACCAGTGGTGCGGCAAGCCCAGGTGCCAGTTGCACCGAGACATCGTCGGTGGCGCCAGCAGCTGCATCAGCGACGGCGTCAGCAGACACGGCTGCATCTGCGCCGGAAGGCTCCGGGACCAGTGCGTAGCGCCGATCCACCGGCTCGGCTCGGCCCCAGGCCCGCGACATGGCGCTGGCCCGGACCTCGCTGGGGGGCTGCAGGCCGCGGGCACTGGCGGTCACATCGGTGAGCCAGCGCGAGGTTGCCTGCACGTGCTGGTCGGCCG
>JBIRBF010000148.1:0-6857 GCA_044326505.1 Candidatus Nanopelagicales bacterium
CGCATCGGTCAACTGCTCGACGGCACTGCCTGCGGCGGCAATTTCGAGCAAACATCGAGCTTCAGCCAGGTCGTTGCCGGAAAAGGACCGCACAAGCACCTCTGAGGTGAAGTGCCCCAGGTACTGCTCCATGTCGAACGCTTTGACGAAGCGCCCCACACCCTACAGGCCTTGGCTGAGCGCATCGATGCCGGCCTTCGTCGAGCCGTAGACGAAGTTCGCCGCCCGGGCTCGGTCGCCGGCCACCGAGGACAGCACGATGATCGAGCCTCGGCCCTGCTCCTTGAGCAGGTCGGCGGTCTGCAGAAGCGCGCTGGCGCCGCCGACATAGTTGGTCTGGATCAGCTGCAGAGCCTGGGCCGGGTCGGCGTTGATGGCAGTCTGGTCGCCGAGCAGGCCGAAGGCCACGATGACGACGTCGATGTCGCCGCCGCCCAGGATCGCCTCGAGCTCGCTGCGGTGGGCGGTCGGCTCATCGGCGTCGAAGCGGGCCGTCTCGACGGTCACGCCGGACAGCGCCTGGGCAGTATTCGCAGCGGCCTCGTCCAGCCGCTCGCTCGGGCGGCCGGCGAGGACGACTCGCTGCAGGCGGTCGCCGGGCAGCGCCCGCACGATAGCCAGGCCGATCTCAGACGTTCCACCGAGCAGCAGAACTGATTGGGGTTGTTTGACTGCGTTGATCACAGGCCGAGCCTCCGACTCTGGTCCGAACGGAAAAGGTTGGTGGGATCCACAGCGGCTTTGACCGCACGGAATTCATCGAGTTGGGGATATCCCGCAGCGATGATCTCGCCGGTGGTGCGGGAGTCCTTGGCCAGGTAGAGCCGACCACCCGCGGCGATCACTTCCTGGTCGAGGAGGTCCAGCGTGGCCGCCAGACCGTCGATCCCGGCGGGAAGGTCCAGGGCCAGCGTCCAGCCCGACATGGGGAAGCTCAGAGGAGAGCCATTGGCGGGGCCGAAGCGCTTGAGCACGCTCAGGAACGACGGGGCGCCGATCACCTGCAGCTCGGTCAGCGCCCTGCGCACCACGGCGGCGCCGGAATCCGGCACTGCGAACTGATACTGCAGGAACCCTTGCGGGCCGTAGATCCGGTTCCAGTCGCCGACGCCGTCGAGCGGGTGGAAGAACGCCGCGATCGACTGCAGTTCGTCGTCGCGGGACGCCGGCGCCTTGCGGAACCACGCCTCGTTGAACGCGCGCACCGTCAGCGGGTTGAGCAGCCCGCCAGGCACGAACGGTGGCGCTGAGGCCAGCATCGACGGGTCGTAGCCGGTGGGATCGGAGCGCAGGGCGGGTTTGAGCGCGGCGAGGGGAGCGTGCTCACCGGTGGTCAGGACGCCGCGGCCGAAGGCCGAACCCTTGGCGACCGAGTCGATCCAGGCCACGGAATACGTGGCCCCGCTGTCCGCCTCGACCATCAAGGCCATGAGGTCGTCCAGGTTGGCCGTGCGACGGGTGTCGACCAGTATGCGAGAGGTCTCGATCGGCAAGAGGCCAAAGGTGGCGCGAAGGATGATCCCGGTCAGCCCCATGCCGCCGATCGTCGCGCGGAATAGCGCGTCATCGTCGGCGTTGCCGCTGTCGCGCACAAGCGTGCGCACCGAGCCGTCGGCGGTGAGCAGGTCCATGCTTCGGACGTGAGCGCCGAAGGTGCCGTCGCGGTGGTGGTTCTTGCCGTGGATGTCCGCGCCGATCGCGCCGCCGACGGTCACGTAGCGCGTGCCCGGCGTTACGGGGACGAACCATCCCTGCGGGACGATCTCGCGCAGGATCTGATCCAGGCTGGCCCCAGCGTCGGCGGTGAGGGTGCCCGCGTCGGGGTCGAGCAACATCCCCCCGGCGGGCAGCCGCAGCACCGTGCCGCCGCTGTTCTGGGCGGGGTCGCCGTACGAGCGCCCGAGCCCGCGGGCGATGAGGCCCCGCTGCGCAGGATCGGCAGCGACCTCGCGCACTAGGCTGGCGACGTCCTCGCCGGGTGCCGGGACGGCGACGGTGGCGGCTGAGGGTCCGGTTCGGCCCCAGCCGGTCAGAGTTTCGATGCGTCGATACACAGTCGGTTCATACCCCCAAAGTGGCAAGTCCGAACATCACTACCCACAGTGCGCCAACCACCATCAGCGTGCGATCCGACAACACGACCTCGTCAGGCGCGCCGGCCCGTGCGGAGTCGATGTCCACGGCGTAGCGCAGGATGGCCAGCACGAACGGGATGATGCTGATCTTCGCCCACGGGACAGCCGTGGGCGTCTGGGCGACTTCGAAGGCCCATAGGCAGTAGGCGGTCACAGTGACCGTCGCGGCGAGCCCCCACACGAAGCGCAGGTACGCCGGGGTGTAGCCGGCGAGCACCTTGCGAGTGCCCGCCGTGTCGCCGGCGCGTTCGTCCAGCGCGTAGTCAAGTTCCGAGGCGCGCTTGCCCGCCGCCATGAACAGCGAGCCGAACGCGGCGACGATGAGGAACCAGCTCGAGATCGCGATCCCGGTGGCGGCCCCGCCCGCGATGGCGCGCAGCAGGAAGCCCACCGCCAGGAACACCAGTTCCAGTACCGGCTCGTGTTTGAGACGCAGCGAGTAAGTGAGGGTGACAAGCACGTAGGCGGTGACGACGACCGCGAGCGGCCAGGCAACGACCACGGACAAGCCGATGGCTGCCAGGAACAGCACCGCCGCAGCGATGAGGGCGGTCGTCTGCGAGATATGTCCCGCGGCGATCGGCCGGTTGCGCTTGGTGGGGTGGCGTCGATCCTCCTCGACGTCGGCGGAGTCGTTCACCAGGTAGGTGGCGCTGGCCGCGAGGCAGAAGGCGACGAAGGCCCCGAGTGTCTGCAGCAGGACCGTCGGGCCGAACAGTTGCCCCGCAGCGAACGGCACCGCGGCCACCAGGACGTTCTTGGTCCACTGATGGGGCCGCATCGCCCTCACGAGGGCGACTACTGGGGACGGTTTGACCGCAGTCTCGCTGGCAGCTGTGGTCGTGGGCACACCATCCATTCTGGCATGGTGGTTGCGCGAATCCGCGCACCGTCTCGCGCCTTGGAGCGGACCGGGGCTCAGCTCGCGTTGCGGATAATGCACGTCAGCCGAGCCGTGCACACCGGGCGCCCCTGGTCGTCCAGGACGCCGATCTGGAACGAGGACAGCGTCCGGCCGGTTGATAGCGGTGTGGCGGTGGCCGTGACGTATCCACTGCGCGCGCTGCGGTGATGGGTCGCGTTGATCTCGATCCCGACGGGGAACTGGCCCGGACCGGCATGCACCGCCGCAGCGACGGATCCCACACTCTCGGCGAGTACGACCGACGCACCGCCGTGGAGCAGTCCGTAGGGCTGCGTGTTGCCAGCGACGGGCATGCGCGCGACGACCCTGTCAGGTCCGACGTGCAGGAACTCGATACCCATACGGGCCCCGAGCGCGCCCTGCAACGCGTCGGTGTTCATCGCAGCCGCGGCGGCCTGTGGATCGACCTCTCCGGCGGGCCAGCTCGGAACGTCGTTCGGGGGTGCGCCCATGGGACCACCCTAGGATCAAGCCCGTGACCGCCCAACACCCCCGCCGACTCCTCCTCCTCGACGGGCACTCGCTGGCCTACCGCGCCTTCTACGCGTTGCCGGTGGAGAACTTCTCCACCACCAGCGGCCAACCGACCAACGCCGTCTACGGCTTCACCTCCATGCTGATCAACGTTCTGCGCGACGAACGGCCGACCCACGTCGCCGTGGCCTTCGACGTGTCGCGCACGACGTTCCGCACCGAGGAGTTCCCTGAGTACAAGGCCACCCGATCGGCTTCGCCGGCGGAGTTCGCCGGCCAGGTTGACTGGGTGCGCACGGTGCTCGCGGCGCTGCGGGTGCCGGCGCTCAGCGTCGAGGGGTACGAGGCCGACGACATCATCGCCACGCTGACCACGCAGGCGGAGGCGCAGGACTTCACCGTGGATATCGTCACCGGGGACCGGGACGCGTTTCAGCTGGTCGATGCCCGCACAACGGTGCTCTACCCGAAGCGCGGGGTCTCCGACATCGCCCGGATGGATCCGGCGGCCGTCGAGGAGCGCTACGGGTTGCCGCCGTCCCAGTACGCCGACTACGCCGCCTTGCGCGGAGATAAGTCGGACAACCTGCCGAACATCCCGGGGGTGGGCGAGAAGACGGCCGCCAAGTGGGTGCGGGAGTACGGCGGTCTGGACGGACTCGTCGACAACGCCGACAAGGTGCCTGGCCGGGCCGGGGAGTCGCTGCGCACCCACCTGGGCCAGGTCCTGCTCAACCGACGCCTGACCGAGTTGGTCCGCGACGTGCCGCTGGACCTCACGGTCGACGAGCTCGAGTGGACCGGATTCGACCGGTCCGAGGTGCACGAGGTGTTCGACGACCTGGAGTTCCAGGTGCTGCGGGAGCGGCTGTTCGACATCTTCGGCGACGCCGCCGAAAGCGCCGGCACCCGCTCGATTGCCGTGCAGCTCAGCGACTTGCCCGCAGCCCAATGGCTGTCCGAGCGCGGGTACACCGGCGCTCAGGGCGGCCAGGGCTCGGTCGCACCCATCGCGCTCACTGTCGTCGGACGCTGGGGCAGGGGCACCGGCGAAGTGGACGCGCTCGTGCTCGCGGCGCAGGGCGCTGACCCGGTGTGGATCGATGCAACCGACGTCGACGCCGCCGTCCGCGGTTGGTTGGCCGAGCCGTCGGCGCCCAAGGTGATGCACGACGCCAAGGGCCCGCTGCTCGCGCTTTACGCGTCGGGCCTGGGTTTCGGCGGCCTCACCATGGATACCGCGCTCGCGGCGTACCTGCTGCTCCCCGGACAGCGCTCCTTCGACCTGCGCGACTTGTGCGCGCGCTTCGCCCACCTCGATCTGGAGCGGGGGGAGGACGACGGTGGTCAACTCACCCTGGGCGACCTCGACGGCGGCGAGCGCCAACTCTCGGTGGCTGCGCAGACCGCGGCAATGCTCGCCCTGGCAGAGGTCCTCGAGGGCCAGCTGGCCGAGCGCGACGCGCTACCGCTGCTGCGCGACGTTGAGCTGCCGACGCTCGTCCTGCTCGCTCAGATGGAGCGCAACGGGATCGCCGTGGACGGGCCGTACCTGACGGGTCTGGAGCAGCAGTACGCGGCCGCGGTGAGGCAGGCGGAGGAAGCGGCGTGGGAGATCGCCGGGAGGACCTTCAACCTCGGATCGCCCAAACAACTGCAGGAGCTGCTCTTCGGCGAGCGCGGCCTGCCCAAGACCAAGAAGATCAAGACCGGCTACACCACGGACGCCGAGGCCCTCGCCACGCTGTATGCCCAGACGCAGGACCCGCTGCTCGAGACCATCCTGCGGTTCCGCGATGTCTCAAAGCTGCGGCAGACAGTGGCGGGCCTGCTCCCACTGGTGGATGACGGCGGTCGCATCCATACGACGTTCAACCAGATGGTGGCGGCGACCGGGCGGCTGTCGAGCACCGATCCCAACCTGCAGAACATCCCGATCCGCACCGAAGAAGGACGCCAGATCCGGTCCGGCTTCGTGGTCGGCGAGGGCTTCGAGACGCTCATGACGGCCGACTACTCGCAGATCGAGATGCGGATCATGGCGCATCTGTCTGCGGACGAGGGCCTGATCGAGGCGTTTCACTCCGGCGAGGATCTGCACACGACCGTCGGCTCGCGGGTGTTCGGCGTGGCGCCGCAGGACGTGGATGCGGAGATGCGGCGCAAGGTCAAGGCGATGTCCTACGGCCTCGCATATGGCCTCAGCGCGTTCGGGCTGTCCCAGCAGCTGCAGATCTCGAGGGCGGAGGCGCAGGGGCTCATGGACGAGTACTTCCTGCGGTTCGGGGGAGTGCGGGACTACCTAGCCGAAGCTGTCGAACAGGCCCGCCATACGGGCTGGACCGAGACCCTCATGGGCCGGCGGCGCTACCTGCCGGACCTCACCAGCGACAACCGGCAGCGCCGCGCCATGGCTGAGCGGATGGCGCTCAACGCGCCGATCCAGGGCTCGGCGGCGGATCTGGTGAAGGTGGCCATGCTGCACGTCCGAGTCGCCCTCGCTCGCGAGCAGTTGCACTCGCGGCTGCTGCTGCAGGTGCATGACGAGCTGGTGCTCGAGGTGGCGCCCGGTGAGACTGCCGCTGTCGATGCCATGGTCCGCCGCGAGATGGCCGACGCCTACGAGCTGAGCGTTCCGCTGGAGGTCTCGGTCGGCACCGGCCGCACCTGGGCCGAGGCCGGGCATTGAGCGGGTTCTGCCATGCGCCGCGGCATGACGGTGCCCTCGGCGAAACGACGGACCCGTGACCTTCGCCTCCGGCATGATGACCCGATGATCCAATTCCTCGTGCCGTACGCGTCCTTCGGGCCGCACCTGTGAATATCAACCTGATCGGCATGCGGGGGGTGGGCAAGTCAAACGTGGCGCGTCGGCTGTCGGTGCTGACGAAGCGACCGGTGCTGGCGACGGACGTGCTCCTCGAGTACGAGTCCGGGATGTCGATTCCCGAGTTCGTCGCCGCTCGGGGCTGGCAGGAGTTCCGCGAGCTCGAGTTCGACATCGTCACCAAGCTGGCGCGCATCGACGATGCAATCGTTGATTGCGGTGGGGGAGTCATCGTCGATCTGGACGGCGGCAGCGAGATCTACAGCACCCGAAAGATCGAGGCGCTGCGCCAGGGCGGGCCGATCGTCTACCTGGTCGGCGACATCCTTCGGCTAGCCCTGAAGACCGCGGGCGACCCCACCAGGCCGCAGCTGGATGCGGTCCGCGGTGCGACCGAGATCATGCGTGCCCGGGAGCCGTACTACCGGCTGGCCGCCGACTGGACGATCGATGTGCAGCCAGGGGAGCGGCAGCAGGCCGCCGAGGCGATCGCTGC
>JBIRBF010000156.1:0-6482 GCA_044326505.1 Candidatus Nanopelagicales bacterium
CGGCTCGACGTCGTGGTGGACCGGGTGTAGCGGCCGCGGGCGTCGCCACCGACCCGCCGGCGGAGTGGTTGACGGCGGCGGCAGCGCCTCGCGAGCTGCTCCCTACTGAGCCCGGTGCGGACTAGTAGGCCGTCGCGTCTAAAGTGTTGGGTATAGGTGCCGGAGTTTGATGCGGGCGTCGCTGGTGGTGAATCTCCAGTCGACTTGGCGTTCATCAGCGTTGGTGGCTTGGGTCCAGGCGGAGAGTTCGGTGTTGAGCGTCTCGAGGTCGTGGATGCGCCGGCCGAGGCACTGCTTGGTCAGGCAGGACAGTTCGATTTCGGCGATGTTGAGCCAGGAGCCGTGTTTGGGGGTGTGGTGGATCTCCAGTCTGTTGGCCAGGGCGTAGGCCTTCTTGGCGGGGAACGCCTGGTACAGCGAGGCGGTGTTGTGGGTGTTGAGGTTGTCCATCACCAGGACGACCTTCTCAGCGTCCGGGTAGTCCACCGTCAGCAGGCGCTCGACGCCGGCGGCCCAGTCCAGGCGGGTGCGGGTGGGTTCGGCGTAGGCCCGGCGCCATCCGCGCAGCGGTTCGGCCCACACGAAGATCGAGCAGGTGCCGTGCCGGACGTACTCGGAGTCTTCGCGGGCCGGGCGCCCGGGTGCGGCCGGGGTGCCGGGGCGGGCGTCGGCAAGAAGCTGCAGCGGCTTCTCGTCCATCACCACGACAGGGAATGCGGGGTCGTAGGGGCGGGCATACACGCCCAGGACGTCTTCCATGGCCGCGACGAACGCGGCGTTCTGGTGCGGCGGGATGGTCCAGCAGGCCTTCAGATGAGGCTTAAGCGCCCCCTTTTTAGGACCCTGCCGATCGTGGAGTGGTCCATCGGGGGAATCCCCTCGGTGGCGATCACATGTTTCTCCAGCAGTCGCAGCGTCCACCGCGCGTACCCGTCCGGTGGCGGACTGCACGCCAACGCGATCACCCGGGACTCCACCTCACCGGTCACCTTCGGCTCGACCGGCGGCGTGGCCCGCTTCTTACGCGCGATCACCTCGTTCACCCGGCCGCCATGGACGGTGAACGCCTTGGCCACCAGATACACCGTGCTCTCCGAGATCCCCAGCCGTTCGGCGATCACCCGCCGGTCCGGGGCTGGACCCTGGGTCTCGTCCAAAGCGAGCAGGATCCGTGCCCGGGTGATCATCCGCGCCGGATGCGTACCCGAGGACACCACCTTGGTCAGCGTCGCGCGATCGGCAGCGGTCAACGCGACCGTGAACTCCTTCGGACGTGGCATGACGACTCCCTCTGGTCAAAAGTATCAACCAGAACAGCCAACCGCAGATACCCAGTAAATTAACGGCGACACTCCACTAGATGCTCGTCCCGAGCAGCGCGCCGATGCCATAGGTGATGAGCATCGCGAGCGCACCGCCCAGGACATTGCGCAGAACCGCCGCGCGCACGGGTGCGCCGACGAGTCGCGCGCTCACCCAGCCGGTGACGAACAGCGCGATCACGACGGCCGCGAACGTCAAGTAGATGCGCACGGATGCCGGCGTCGCCAGGATGGCGATCAGCGGCAGCGCCGCGCCCACCGTGAACGACAGCAGCGACGACAGTGCCGCGGCCCACGGGTTGACGTACTCGCCGGGCTCGATCTTGAGCTCCTCGCGGGAGTGCGCCGCCAGTGCGTCCTGCGCGGTTAACTCCTCGGCCACCTTCTCGGCAGTGCCGCGGGTGAGGCCGCGCTTCTCGAACAGGCCGACCAGTTCCTGGAACTCGCCCTCCGGGTCCTCCGCGAGCTCCTGGGTCTCCTTGGCGACCGCCGCCCGCTCGGTGTCGCGTTGCGACGAGACCGACACGTATTCCCCGGCGCCCATGCTGAGGGCGCCCGCGACCAGGCCGGCGACGCCGGCGGTGGCGATGGCCGCGGTCGAGGTGGTGGCACCTGCGACACCGACGACCAGGCCGGCCACCGACACGATGCCGTCGTTGGCACCGAGCACCGCGGCCCGGATCTTGTTCGACCGTTCGCCCAGGTCGCCGTGCTGGTGCGCCTCGCCCGGGTGGTCCAGCGGGTCGGCAGCGGCGTCGGAGCCGTCGGTGGAGTCGTCGGTTGTGGCCATCTCGGCAGGCTAGCGCTCTTGCTCGAGTTGTCGATGGACGCAGTCAATTGGCGGGGCGGTTGGCCCCGGAGGCAGGGAATGTGTCAGGATTCGCCGCAATGAGCACCTCGCCGAAGTCCGACGCAGCCCGAGCTTTTGCTCCGGTTGCCGAGGTGGCGTGTGCGATGTGTTGCCGCTGTTGTGCCTGACGCCGCCGCCCATCCCAGGACGCGCGGACGCCGAGGCGCCGCGCATCCGCGTGGATCCAGCCAGCGGCCCGCTCGTCCTCCTGTTCACACCGGAGGAACGCATGACCCCCACCAGCACCGACGTCGGCGATGCGCCGTCACGACGACCCGCCCGCGCCGCCCGTGAGCCCCGCGACGAGGGCCAGTGGGCGCTCGGCTCCACAGCGCCGCTGAACCCCAACGAAGTCTTCAAGGCCGCCGACGGCGGGCTCAACGTGCGCGAGCGGATCGAGCAGGTCTACGCCAAGCAGGGCTTCGCCTCGATCCCGGCCGATGACCTGCGCGGTCGGATGCGCTGGTGGGGCCTGTACACCCAGCGCCGCCCCGGGATTCCCGGCGGCAAGACCGCGTCGCTGCCGCCAGAGGAGCTTGACGACGAGTTCTTCATGCTGCGCATCCGGTCCGACGGCGGCGCGCTCGACGCGGCGCAACTGCGCGTCATCGCTGGCATCGCACGGGACTTCGGCCGGGGCCTGGCCGACGTCACCGATCGGCAGAACATCCAGCTGCACTGGATCGCCATCGAGGATGTGCCGGAGATCTGGCGGCGACTCGACGACGTCGGTCTCGGCACCACGGAGGCGTGTGGGGACACCCCACGAGTGGTGCTGGGCTCGCCGGTGGCCGGGGTGGCCGCCGACGAGGTCATCGACGGCACGCCCGCCATCGAGCAGATCGTCCGGGAATTCGTCGGCGACCCCGACTTCGCCAACCTGCCGCGCAAGTTCAAGGCGGCCGTGAGCGGTTCGCCGCGGCAGGACGTGGCGCACGAGATCAACGACGTGTCGTTCGTCGGGGTCGTGCACCCCGAGTACGGACCCGGCTTCGACCTGTGGGTGGGCGGCGGCCTGTCGACCAACCCGATGCTCGCCCAGCGGTTGGGCGCCTGGGTGCCGCTGGACGAGGTCGCCGAGGTCTACGGTGCGGTGCTCGGGCTGTTCCGCGACTACGGCTACCGGCGGCTGCGCGCCAAGGCACGGCTGAAGTTCCTGCTGCGCGACTGGGGTCCGCTGCGCTTCCGCGAGGTGCTGGAGAACGAGTACCTGCGCCGGCGGCTGATCGACGGGCCGGCCCCCGAGCCGGCGGCGGCCGGGGAGCGCGACCACATCGGCATCCACCCGCAGCGCGACGGTCGGGTCTACGTCGGCGCAGCCACCACGGTGGGTCGGGTGTCCGCCGACATCCTGGACGCAGTGGCCGATGTGGCCGAGGCCGGCGGCGGCGGTCGGATCCGGCTGACGCCGTGGCAGAACCTGGTGCTGCTCGATATCGATCCGCAGCGCGCGGACCAGGTCGCCGCGGGTCTGGCGCAGGTGGGGCTGCGCACGCAGCCGAGCCCGTTGCGGCGCTCGGCCATGGCCTGCACGGGGATCGAGTTCTGCAAGCTGGCGATCTCCGAGACCAAGGCTCGCACGGCCGCGCTGGTGGACACCCTCGAGGCGCGGCTCCCCGAGTTCGACTCGCCCATCGCGATCCACGTCAACGGCTGCCCCAACTCGTGCGCTCGCTTCCAGGTCGCCGACATCGGGCTCAAGGGCGTGCTGGTCGAGGACGGCGGCGCCCAGGTGGAGGGGTTCCAGGTCCACCTTGGCGGCTCGCTGGGGCAGGACGCCGGTTTCGGGCGCACGCCGCGCGGCCTGCGGCTGGCTGGGGACGAGATCCCGGACTACGTCGAGCGGCTGCTGCGGCGGTTCCAGGAACTCGGCGACGGCCGGTCGTTCGCCGAGTGGGCCGTCGAGGCCGACGAGGAGGACCTGCGATGACGCAGCGGGTGGACACCGACATCGCGACGGCCGCGGCGCTCGTGGCCCGGGGCTCTGCGCTGTTCGGCCCGGACACCGAGCCCGAACAGGTGCTGCGCTGGGCAGCCGGCGAGGTCGGTCTGCGGCAGTTGGCGGTCGCGACCTCCCTGGCCGACACGGTGCTCGCGCATGTGGCCGCCAGAGCCGTGCCAGGGGTGGACGTGCTGTTCGTGGATCCGGGCTATCACTTCGCCGAGACGCGCGGCCTGCGCGACGCCGTTGCCGAGTTCTACGACGTCAACCTGCGGACTTTGACGCCGGCCCGCACGGTGGCCGAGCAGGATGCCGAGGAGGGTCCCGAGCTCTTCGCCCGGGATCCCGACCGGTGCTGCGCCCTGCGCAAGGTGGCCCCCTTCGACTCGGCGCTGGCCACCTACCGCGCGTGGGCCTCGGGGCTTCGGCGCGACGATCACAACGGCCGGTCCGGGGTCGAACTGGTCACCCTCGACACCAAGCGCAACCTGGTGAAGCTCAACCCGCTTGCGCATTGGACGCAGGACCAGATCGACGCCTACGTCATTGAGCACTCGCTGCTCGAGAACCCGTTGCGGCAGATCGGCTATCGATCTATCGGCTGCGCGCCCTGCACGCGACCGGTGTCCGAGGGCGAGGACGATCGGGCCGGTCGTTGGGCCGGCTTCACCAAGTCCGAGTGCGGGATGCACGCATGAGCGCGGCCGTGAGCTCGAGTCGGCTGCCGGTCTTCCTGGATTTCGCCGGTCGGCGCGCGGTCGTTATCGGCGGCGGGCCGGTGGCGGCCCGCAAGGCGGCGGACCTGGTTGAGGCAGGCGCGGCCGTCGTGGTCGTCGCGCCATCGGTGTGCGAGGACCTGCGCGATGCCATCGCCGCTGGCCAGGTCGTATGGGAGGCCCGTGACTACCGCGCGGGCGACCTGGCCGACGCCTGGTTCGCCGTGGCTGCGACGGGGTCGGCCTCGGTGGACGACCACATCGCAGCCGAGGCGCAGACACGTCGGGTCTGGTTGGTCGATGCTGGCCGCGCCGGCCGCTCGCCGGTGTGGGGCGCTGCGCGAGTCGAGCTGGAGGACGGGGTGGCGGTGGCCGTGTCGGGCGGTCGGGACCCGCGGCGGGCCCGCGCCGTTGCCGCCGCGGTGCGGCGCAGCGCCGCCGATGCCGGGCTGCCGTTGCGGCGTCGGCGTGCACGGGAGGGGGCGGAGAGCCTGCCCGGGCGGGTGTACCTGGTCGGCGGCGGACCTGGCCACCCGGACCTGATCACCGTGCGCGGCAGCCGGCTGCTCGCGCTGGCCGACGTCGTGGTGATCGACAGGCTGGCGCCGTGGCAGGTATTGGAGGACCTCGAGGCCGATGTCGAGGTCATCGACGTGGGCAAGGCGCCGGGCAGCCATGCCATGCCGCAGGAGCAGATCAACGAATTGCTGGTGGAGCGTGCGCTCGCAGGCCAGGTCGTGGTGCGGCTCAAGGGCGGCGATCCGTTCGTCCTCGGCCGCGGCGGCGAGGAGGCGCTCGCCTGCGTGGAGGCTGGCGTGCCGGTCGAGGTCGTGCCCGGCGTCACCTCGGCCATCGCAGTGCCGGCGGCCGCCGGAATTCCGGTGACCCACCGAGGCGTGGCGACGTCGTTCACGATGGCGTCCGCCCACACGGCCGCGGAGGCGCTGGAACATGCATCGGCGGCACCGGTGGGTTCCACGCTCGTGCTGCTCATGGGCGTGGGCAGGCTGGGCGAGGTGGCCGGAGGGTTGGTCGCGGCCGGTTGGCCGGCGCCGACGCCGGTGGCGACCATCGAACGTGGATGGACGCCGGGGCAGCGAAGCACCTTCGGCACCTTGGCCGACATCGCCGAGCGGGCCGCGGAACGCGGAGTGGAGTCGCCCGCGGTGATCGTCGTGGGTGACGTGGTGGACGTCGGTCGGCGCATCGGCCTCGGCGGTGGCTGAGGCCGGCGGCGGGCCCGCGGCACCCGTGGTGCTGCTCGGCCACGGCAGCCCGGACGAGCGCCACGCGGTCGGCATCGCGCGGCTCGCTCAGCAGGTCGCTGACCTCCTGGGAGTGCCCGTGGCCACCGCGTACCTGCAGCACAACGAACCGGGACTGCCTGACGCGGTCGCGCGGCTCCGGGCCGCCGGTTGGCCCCGAGTGCGGGTGCTGCCGTTGCTGCTGTCCCGCGGCGGGCACCTGGCCGATGACGTGCCTGTGGCGGTGGCGCAGGCCCAGGAGTGGGCGGACGGCGCCGCGATCGATCTGCTGCCGCCGATGCCGCCGGACCGGCTGTCGGCGGCGGTGCTGGCAGCGGTGGCGGACCGTTCATCGGGGAGTGCCGATCCGGCGGCGCCGCCGCGAATCGTCCTGGTCACGGCTGGGTC
>JBIRBF010000218.1:0-3840 GCA_044326505.1 Candidatus Nanopelagicales bacterium
AGGGGCGAGCCCATGAAGTTGAACTTCACCTCGGCCCCCTTATCCACGCCCGTGGCCATGTCGAGGCCCGAGATGAAGCCCTTGCACTTGAGCTTCTTGCTGCCGAGGTAGCAGACGAACTCCACCACGTCGTTGCCCTGCAAGGCCGTCAGCGCGTCGTAATCGAAGCCGGCGCGGGGCAGAGCCTCGGTCACCTCGATGTCGGTCTGCTCGGCGCCAGGGCTGACGCCGGCAAAGCCTTTTTGCATGGTGTTGATGGGGTTGAGCTTCGGATCCGATTTGACGGTGAAGCTGACGCACTCGACCAGAAGCTTGCCGTCGAAGAAGACGGCGCCACGGTCGTAAATCTGCAAGGAGGCCATGGGAGGTACCTCAAACGGCAATGGCCCGACGCACGCGCTAGGGTGTGCGTGGTCGGGCCGTGGTCACGGGGTCGGGTGGCGCGGTCAGGCGCCGGGATGTGGGAGGCGGGCTACAGCGGGCGGGCCGGGTCTCAGGTGGCGGCGCTGGACTCTTTGACCAGCAGCGCGTGCTGGTGCAGCAACACCGCGGAGTAGAGCGGCACGCTGATGTTGATCCGGCTGGGCAGGCTCGGATCCTGGCCGACCTGGATGCCATCGATGGTCGCCTGCCGTTTGGCCGGGTCGAGCCAGCCGGCGTCCACGTAGTCCGAGACGAGCTGCTCGACGCTGGCCTTGATGCGCCGCGGGGTGGCGAACTCCGGGGCCGGCTCGCGGGCACCTGCAACCGGATCGCTGGTCACCTTGGTCCACGGCGAGGCGGCGAACTTGGCCACCTGATCGCTGGCGAACTTGTCGGCAATGCACACGACATGCGAATCGCGGACGCGGTAATCGAAGTTGCTACCGTTCTTGCAGTACGTGGTGATCGACCGGACCACGTAGGGCTGCCCGCCGTCGGTGTAGGCGATGGGGGTCACGCCGCCGTTGAGCATGGTCTTCAACTCGGTCATCGTCGGCCGGGCGCTGTCGTTGTACGGCGCCGAGAGGATGAGCGTCTGGCCGGGCTTGGCGCCGTAGCTATCGAAGTTGAACGACGGGTCCACGGTCTCTTCCTTGATCATGCTGGCGCCGACCGTGGCGCACAGCACGTAGTGCTCGACCGGGCACTCCTCGGCGTTGACCAGCCGCGCACGCGGCCGGTTCATCGAGGTGCCGCTGGCGAGGGTGACGGCGGCCGACGGGGTAAGCGCCGCGCCGAAGATGCACTTCTGCCGGAACCCGGTCGAGGGCTCGGCCTGGATCGACACCTGATCGAGCAGCGCGTCGATGGGGGCGGCGAGCTGCACGCCGGCCAGGATGTAATCGAAGCTCCGCGCCAGCATGGTGGCCAGCGCGGCGGTGTAGGAGATGGTGCCGACGCCGATGGCCGCGGCACCCACAGCGGACGCGCCGAAGGCGGTGTCCGCGGTCGGGGCCACGGTGGTGCCGACGCCCGTGCCGGTGATCTTGGCGCGGAAGCGGATCGAGTTCAGATCCACCCCGGCGATCTTGCCGGTGAAGGTCACGACACCCGAGGCATTGGCCGCCGTCGCCGGCAGCCAGGTCCGGTTGTTGAAGGCAATCACCGCGGCGTCACCGATGACCGTCGGGGTGTCCCCGGTGGTGATCGGCACGTCGATGTCCTCGCCCGCGAACGTGATCGTCAGCACGCCGTTGGCGGTGGCGGTCGTGGTCAGGGTGATCAGGTCCACGGCGGCCGTCCCGGTGGCCGCGGTCGGGCACAGCAGGTAGACCTCGACGGACTTGCACGACGCCAGGAAGGCGCGGGCCATGCGGTGCGCGACCGAGCCGGGGCCGGCGTAGGTGATGAAATCCGCCTCGTCGGACAGGGGCCCGACGATCTGCGTGTCCACGGTGATGCTGCCGGCGCTGGTCTTGGGCGCGAGGATCAGGACGCGCTTGGGCCCGAGGTCGCCCGCGGTCTGGCCTTGCGCAAACCGCACCTCCGCATAGATGCCGGGGACGGGGTTGCTGGTGTCAAGCCCGGTCAGGGCCATGCTGAGGGTGCTCATTGTGCGGGCTCCTTGAAGGTCAGACCGAAGGCGGCGGCGGTGGCGGCGTCGGCGGGCAGCAGCTCGCCCGCGCGCAGGCACTTGGCGAAGTGGCCGCGCAGCATGGCGGCCTCGCGTTTGCTGAGGGTGTAGGCGCTCGGCTCGGACAGCGCGTAGGCGCCATCGACGAACCGCTTGCCGAGGATGCGAGCGACGCCGTTGTCCAGGGCGCGCGGGCACTGGACGTTGACGCCATCGACGCCGGCAAACGACCAGCGGACGAGGGGGGCAGAGGTCATGGGATGTCCGTGCGGCCTTGGGCCACGGTGAGGGCGTCGCCGTCGTCGGCAACGGTCTGAGTCGTGAGGCTGTTGCCCCAGAAGGGCAGCCCGGCGTCCACGTCGTCGCTCTCGCGCAGATGCACGAGGATCTGAGCGGACGCGGCCGGGAACACCTGTGCGGTCTTCAGCGCCTCGTACCCGCCGAACTCGCCGGAGGCCATCTGCACCGCCTCGACCCCGGCCTCGTCCCAGACGCGCCGGCCGCTGCGGTAGGACGGCAGGCCGCCGCGCCGGATGGCCAGCAGCACCACCCCGAGGGCGGCTTGCAGAAGCGCACCGATGCGGCGGTGCTGGTCCCAGGTCAGGGACGGCAGCAGGTAGTCCAGACGGTAGGTGACGCTGTACCGCTCGTACTGCATCGTCCGCTCGCTCGTGGCGAACGACACCGGGTAGAGCGCCAGCAGCGGCAGCCGTAGCGCCCGGGTGTCCAGGTAGGCCGCCGGGTCCACGGGCGAGGTCTCGACGCAGGCGGCGTTGCTGGCCTGTGCCTGCCCCGCCATGGCCGCCGCGTAGGGGGCGGCGAGCGTGAGGTTGAGGGCGTGTTGCAGGTACGGCAGCGCCTCGGCTAGGAACGGGTCGGCGCTGGTCAGCAGGTCGGCGCCCGTGGCCGGCGTGGTGGCCGGCAGGGACACGCCGCCCAGCAAGAACCGCGGGTCAGGCTCGGTCGTGGCCGGCGCACCGGCAGACCAGGCAGCCGAGGCAGCGACGGGCGTGGGCATGGGTCAGAGCACGAGCAGGCCGGACTCGGGCCAGGTCAGGGTGAAGTCGGCGCCGTCGGTGAGGGTGGCCGGCACGTCCAGGCAGGCGAGCAGGACGCTGGTGGCGTCGCTGCCGCCGGTCTCGATGACCAGCAGGGCGTAGCGCACCAACCCGGCGTCCAGCGCGGTCCAGGCGAGGTCCGCGGCGTCGAGCCGGGCCACCTCGTCCGCTTGGTCCGCGGTGACGGTCTTGGAGGCGAGGGTCTTGCGACCGCTGCCGGCGTAGCCGCCCGCGTAGCCGGTGCCGGCGATCTCGTAGGTGGCCGCGGTCGTGAGGTTGGTGGCGGTGGCGTCCGGGGTGTACCCGTCGCCCACCAGCACGACCTTGATGGTGGCGGCCCCCCAGGCGGTCGCAGCGGTGAGCAGCGCGGCCTTGCCGGCGGTGGTGACGAGGGACATGGGTTAGCCGAGGTTGGCGCGGTCGATGGCGGTGGATAGGGCGCGGTCGATGGCGGCGAGCGTCAGGGGCTCGGCGGCGGCCGTCTCCTTGCGCTCGAAGTCGCGCGGCTTGGTGCCGGGGTGCATCACCTTGCGGGTGAAGACCGGCGAGCCGGCGACCATGAACCGGAGCGGGCGGCCGGTGATCGGGTGGGGCTTGGTGCCGGCGTTCAGGAACACGGCCACCCGGGAGCCCGAGCGCAGCATGGCGCCCAGCATCTCCGGGTGGGTGGTCACCTTGAACGACTTGGCAAGGCGGCCCTTGCGGTTGGTCCAGTAGGCGCCGGAC
>JBIRBF010000234.1:0-2923 GCA_044326505.1 Candidatus Nanopelagicales bacterium
CGATGAACAGCAGCACGTCCTGCTTCTGGACGTCGCGGAAGTACTCGGCCATGGTCAGCGCCGACAGCGCCACCCGCAGACGGGTGCCCGGCGGCTCGTCCATCTGGCCGAACACCAGCGCGGTCTTGCTGATAACGCCGGACTCGGTCATCTCGAGGAACAGGTCATTGCCCTCGCGGGTCCGCTCCCCCACGCCGGCGAACACCGACACACCACCGAAGTTCTCGGCGACGCGGTAGATCATCTCCTGGATGAGCACCGTCTTGCCCACACCGGCACCGCCGAACAGGCCGATCTTGCCGCCCTTGACGTAGGGGGTGAGTAGGTCGATGACCTTGATGCCGGTCTGGAAGACCTCGGTACGGGCCTCGAGCTGGTCGAACGAGGGCGCGTTGCGGTGGATCGACCAGCGGGTCTGGATGTCCAGGTCCTTCTCGTCCACGTCCAGCGGAACACCCAGGGTGTTCCACACGTGGCCGAGGGTGATCTCGCCCACGGGGACCGTGATCGGCGACCCCGTGTCGGTGACCGAAGCACCGCGCACGAGGCCGTCCGTGGGCTGCATCGAGATCGCCCGCACCAGGTTGTCGCCGATGTGCATCTCGACCTCGAGGGTGAGCATCCGGACGCTGGCCTCGCCCTCGAGCGCATGGCCGAGGTCGATCTCGACGGTAAGGGCGTTGAACAGCTCCGGCATCGACTGCGACGGGAACTCGACGTCCACCACCGGCCCGGTGACCCGTGCGACGCGGCCGACGCCAGTGATGGTCTCGGTCTCGACGGTCATGTACTCAGCTCCCTGCTGTTGCGGAGGCCAGAGCGTCGGCGCCGCCGACGATCTCGCTGATCTCCTGGGTGATCTCGGCCTGGCGGGCCGCATTGGCTTGTCTGGTAAGTCGCTTGATGAGGTCCTCAGCGTTGTCGGTCGCCGAGGACATGGCGCGCTGGCGGGCGGCGTGCTCGGAAGCAGCCGACAGCAGCAGCGCGGTGTAGATCAGGTGGGCGAGGTACTTGGGCAGCAGATCGTCGAGCACGGCGTCGACGCCGGGCTCGAAGTCATACAGCGGCAGCGCTGCCGAACCGCCCTTGTTGTCGCCACCGGTGATGACCGCCTGCGACGTGTCGATCGGTACGTCTACCACCTCGAGCGGCAGCATCCGGCGCACGCGAATCTCCTGCCGGACGCGGTTGATGAAGTGGGTGTAGACCACGTGGATCTCGTCCACGCCGCCCTCCGTGTCGTCGCGCAGGAATGCCTCCCGCAGCGCCCCGGCGACTTCCTTCGCGTCCTCGTAGGTGGGGTCGTCCGAGAATCCAGTCCAGGACTCCTCGATCGGCCGCTCCCGGAACTTGAAGAACGACACCCCCTTGCGGCCGATGATGAACGGCACCGGAGTGATGCCCTTCGCCCGCAGATTCTCCGACAGGGCGTCCGCCGCCTTGATGGCGTTGGACGAGTAGGCGCCCGCCAAGCCGCGGTCGGCAGTGATCAGCACGACAGCAGCCCGCTGCTCACCCTCGATTGTGGGCTCGGTGGCGAGCAAGGGGTGGTGGATCGTGGGCGTGTGTGCGGCGGCGAGGCCGATCGAGCGGAGCAGCTCACGGGCGTAGGGCAGCGCCATGTCGCACGCCTGCTGCGCCTTGACGATCCGCGACGAGGCGATCAGCTCCATCGCCTTGGTGATCTTCTTGGTGGCCTGGACCGAGCGGATGCGCCGCCGATAGACCCGGAGTTGGGCTCCCATCGCGTCGCCTATGCCCGCACGGGGCGCTGGATGGTCTCGTGCTCGATCTCCGAGTCGGCCAGCGGCTCGGCGGTGGCCTCGTGACCCAGCAGCGTGCCGTCCGCAGTGGTGAAGCCCTTCTTGAAGTCCCCGATCGCGGACTTCAACGAGGACACTGCGTCGTCGCTCAACTCACCGGACTCGCGGATCGACGTCAGGACTCCCGGGTGCTCGCGGTCAAGCGAGTCCAGGAACTCAGACTCGAATCGGCGCACGTCCCCGACCGGGACGTCGTCCAGCTCGCCTGAGGTACCGGCCCAGATGCTCACGGCGGCCTTCTCCATCGGGTACGGGTCGTTCTGCGGCTGCTTGAGCAGCTCGACCAGTCGCGCGCCCCGCTCGAGCTGCGCCTTGGATGCCTTGTCCAGGTCCGAGCCGAAGGCCGCGAACGCCTCGAGCTCGCGGTACTGGGCAAGGTTCAGACGCAGCGAGCCGGCCACCTTGCGCATCGCCTTGGGCTGCGCCGAGCCACCCACTCGGGACACCGAGATACCCACGTTGATCGCGGGCCGGACGCCGGAGTTGAACAGGTCGGTCTCGAGGAAGACCTGGCCGTCGGTGATCGAGATGACGTTCGTCGGGATGTAGGCCGATACGTCGTTGGCCTTGGTCTCGATGATCGGCAGTCCGGTGAGGGAGCCGCCGCCGAGCTCGTCGCTGAGCTTGGCGCAGCGCTCGAGCAGCCGCGAGTGCAGGTAGAACACGTCACCGGGGTAGGCCTCGCGACCGGGCGGACGGCGCAGCAGCAGGGACACCGCACGGTAGGCCTCGGCCTGCTTGGACAGGTCGTCGAAGATGATCAGCGCGTTCTGGCCCTCGTACATCCAGTGCTGGCCGATGGCCGAGCCGGTGAAGGGCGCGAGGTACTTGAAGCCGGCGTTGTCTGACGCGGGCGCCGCCACGATCGTGGTGTACTCCAGCGCGCCGAACTGCTCGAGCGTGCCGCGCACAGCGGCGATCGTCGAGCCCTTCTGGCCCACGGCGACGTACACGCACTTGACGGCCTTCGTGGGATCCGCAGCGCGGTTGTCCCAGGCAGCCTTCTGGTTGAGAATCGTGTCGAGCGCCAGGACCGTCTTGCCGGTCTGGCGGTCACCGATGATCAGCTGACGCTGACCACGGCCGATCGCGGTCATGGC
>JBIRBF010000115.1:0-8777 GCA_044326505.1 Candidatus Nanopelagicales bacterium
AGAAGTCGACGTTCGGGTAGAGCTTGCGCTCCACGAAGTAGTCATCCGCCAGGGCGATCTCCTCGAGCTGGCGCGCGATGTCCAGTAGCGGGTCGCGTACCTCGAGGTGTTCGAGAACCTGGTCGGCGGTCTTCTTGATGATCGCCGCGCGCGGGTCGTAGTTCTTGTAGACGCGGTGGCCGAAGCCCATCAGCCGCACACCGGACTTCTTGTCCTTCACCTTGGCCATGTAGGACGCGACATCCTCGTCGGAGGCGTGGATGCGCTGCAGCATCTCGAGCACCGCCTGGTTGGCCCCGCCGTGCAGCGGCCCGAAGAGCGCGTTGATGCCGGCGCTCACACTGGCGAACAGGTTGGCATGGCTGGAGCCGACGAGGCGCACCGTCGACGTCGAGCAGTTCTGCTCGTGGTCCGCGTGCAGGATGAGCAGCATGTCCAGCGCCCGCACCACCACCGGATCGACGTCATAGGGCTCGGCGGGCCAGCCGAAAGTCATCCGCAGCAGGTTCTCGACCAGCGACAGGGAGTTGTCCGGGTAGAGCAGCGGCTGCCCCAGGGAGGTCCGGTGGGCGTAGGCGGCGATGGTCGGCAGTTTGGCCAGCAGCCGCACCGTCGAGAAGTCGACCTGCTCGGGGTCGAACGGATCCAGCGAATCCTGGTAGAAGGTGCTGAGCGCGCTGACAGCGCTGGACAGCACGGGCATGGGGTGGGCGTCGGACGGGAAGCCCTGGAAGAAGCGCTTGAGGTCCTCGTGCAGCATCGTGTGCTTGGAGACCCAGCTGGTGAAACTGTCGAGCTCGTCGCTGGACGGCAGCTCGCCATAGATGAGCAGATAGGCGGTCTCGAGGTAGGTCGAGCGCTGGGCCAGCTGCTCGATCGGGTATCCGCGGTAGCGCAGGATGCCCTGGTCGCCATCGATGAACGTGATCGCCGAGGAGCACGCCGCCGTGTTGACGAAGCCGGGGTCGTAGGCCACGTCGCCCGTGGTCCGCAGCAGCGAGGACACATCGAGCCCGCCCTCGCCCTCGGTCGCCGGGATCGCGTTGAGCTCCAGAATGCCGCGGGCGTGGTTGAGGGTCGCTTCGCTCATGACAGCAACGTAGTACGGAACCGGCTGGCGCTCTCGCCGCGGGACTCCGATCAGCCAGTGAGGCGAGCGACCGCAGCCGCGACGCGCTCGTCGGTGGCGGTGAGAGCCACCCGGACGTGCTCATGGCCGGCCGGTCCATAGAAGTCGCCCGGCGCCACGAGGATGCCGCGTTCGGCGAGTCGATCGACGCTCTCGCGACAGGGCAAACCCTCGGTCGCCCACAGGTACAGCCCGGCCTCGGAGTCGTCGATCCGGAACCCTGCCCGGGTGAGGGCGCCGACGAGCAGTTCGCGTCGCACGCGGTAGACCTCGTGCTGGGCGCGCGCGTGGGCATCATCGGCGTAGGCGGCAGCAGCGGCGGCCTGGATCGGCGCCGGAACCATCATCCCGGCGTGTTTGGCCACACCGAGCAAACGGCCGATCAGCTCCGCGTCGCCAGCCACGAAGCCGAACCGGTAGCCGGCCATGTTCGACCGCTTGGACAGCGAGTGCACGAGCAGCAGCCCCCGGTGGTCCCGGTCGCACACGCGGTCGGCCAGCAGCGACGGCGCCGGCGCGGTCCACTCCAGGCCCGCGTAGCACTCGTCACTGGCCACGATCGTGCCGCGCGACTGCGCCCACTGGGCGACCTTGCGCAGGTGGTCCGAGCCCAGGACCCGGCCGTTCGGGTTCGCCGGCGAGTTCAGCCACAGCAGATCCGGCCCCACGGGTCCGAATCCCACGGTGGAGTCGCCCCGCTGCGGCGTTGCCCCGGCGAGGAGCGCGCCGACCTCATAGGTGGGATAGGCAAGCGACGGGAAGCCCACGACCCCCCGGAGGCCGAGCATCGTCGGCAACCACGCGACCAGTTCCTTGGTGCCAATGACGGGCAGGATCGCGGCCGGGTCGATGGTGACGCCGCGGGCACGGGCGAGCCACGTGGCGATCTCGCCGCGCAGGTCCTCCGGCCCGTGGGTCGTTGGATAACCGGGAGCGTCGGCCGCCGACCGAAGAGCCTGTTGCACGATCGCGGGTGTCGGATCGACCGGCGTGCCCACAGACAGATCGACGATGCCGCCGGGGTGCTCCGCCGCGCGCGCCTTGGCACCCGCCAGCGAGTCCCACGGGAAGTCGGGAAGCGAAGCCGCGCCGCCGCGCGTCCCGCCGGCAAGGGTCTCGGTCACTCGGAGGCGTTGATATCCGCGGGCAGTTCCGCCACGAGCGGCACATCACGCTTGATGAGTCCGAGCCGGGCGGCGCCGCCGGGCGAGCCGAGCTCGTCGAAGAAGTCCGCGTTAGCGGCGGTGTAATCCGCCCACTCGGACGGCACGTCGTCCTCGTAGTAGATGGCCTCGACCGGGCACACGGGTTCGCAGGCACCGCAGTCCACGCACTCGTCGGGCTGGATGTAGAGCATCCGCTCGCCCTCGTAGATGCAGTCGACGGGACACTCCTCGATGCAGGCCTTGTCCTTCAGGTCCACGCACGGCTCTGCGATGACGTAGGTCATGAGTTCCTCCTTCGCCGGCCTCGGTCACCGGGTGCGCCGCGGGTGACTGCTGACGCGCCCGTGGTGCGATCCTAGTCACTCCGGGGCGACCGTGCCGAAGCCGTGCCGGAAGTACACCAACGGTCCGGCATCGTCAGCCGACACCGGACGCTGCAGACCCACCACCCGGCCCACCAGGATGTCGTGGTCGCCGCCGGGGTGGATGGCCTCGGTCCGACACTCCAGGCGGCCGAGCGCATGCTTCAGCAGCAGCGCCCCCGTGTGCTCGCCGCGAATCACCTCGTAGCCCTCGAACTGCCCCGCCAGCGGTCGTCCCCTGGTCGCGAACCACAGGGCGGCGGCACGGCTCGCGTCGGTCAGGATGCTCACGCCCCAGCCTTCCGCACCGAGCACCGCGGAGTGGAACCGCGAATCCCGCTCGACGCACACCAGCACCAGCGGCGGACTCAACGAGACCGACGTGAACGAGTTCGCGGTCATGGCGTGGTCGATACCTTCGGCGTTGACCGAGACCACCACGACGCCGGTCGCATAGCGCGCCAGGGCGCTGCGGAATTGGTCGCCGTCGGCGGGATCGAGCCTCACCGGCGCGAGGCTACTCCGCTGCTGCCGGATCGTGCTGGCCCTGGGCCGTGCGCTGCACCTCGACGAGGTCCTCGACTGCCACTCGTCCCGGCTGACCGGCAGGAACCCGTTCAGCACCTCCACCCTCCGGTGGGCCATATTGAGTACTACTTTGGGTGACCAACTGACCCTGAGGGAGATGACCCTCACTCAGCGTCGCGGCCAAGGCTGCATTCTGTCGCGGCGGTCAGACCCCGGCGAACAGGTCCTCTTCGAAGTCGCCCACCAGCACCGGCTCACCCTTGGCGATCCGGTAGAACTCATGCCCGAAACCAGCCCCGCCTCCCTCAGCCATCATCCGGAACATCGGCGAGTCCAGGTCGATCTGCGTCGCGTGCGCCCTCATGGCGGCCAGTTTCGGTTCCAAGTACGCCGAAGTGTCGATACGGGACGAGATCAGGGCGTCGTCCACCAGGAACGGCGCGTCGGCCGGGTCGATGCCGCCGAAGACTTGCGGGCGCTGGTCCTCCGGCACGGCCGCGATGGCTTCGGCAACGACGCTGCGGGGGAAGGCCGGCCAATAGACCTTGCCGACCTCCCATGCCGTGCCGAGCTCGGGCGCGAACGTCGGCACCGCCGCCAGGGCTACCGCATAAGTGGCCACCCGGTGCGCCTGGATGTGGTCGGGGTGGCCGTACCCGCCGAAGTCGTCATATGTGATGAGGACCTGTGGACGCACCTCGCGGATCACCGCCACCAGGTGTCGGGCCGCCGCCAGCAAGTCCGCCCGCCAGAAGCAGTCAGGTCGGTCGTTCGAGTCGGTCCCCACCATGCCGGAGTCGCGAAAGGTCCCGTCGCCGCCAAGCCGCCGGTGGTCGGTGACGCCGAGCGCCGCCATGGCAGCTGCGAGCTCAGCCAGGCGGTGCGGTCCCAGCTCGTCGTCGAACTCGGATGCGAGGTGGCCCAGATGCGGGAGAACGACCTCGCCCTCCTCCCCCAGCGTGCACGTCACCAGCGTCACTTCCACCCCCTCGGCGGCATAGCGGGCCATGGTCCCGCCGGTGGCCAGGGTCTCGTCGTCGGGGTGCGCGTGGACCAGCAGCAGCCGGCGGTCCGAGGTGGCGTCGTCCATGGCCACTCACTCTAGGGCAGGATGAGGGTTATGGAGGATGACGCAGAAGACGACTACGCCAAGACCCCGGTGTTCAAGATCGCGGCCTGGATCGTCCTCGCCTTCGTGGCGATCGGACTGATCCTTACCCTCGTACTGACCTAGCAGTGGCCGAGGGCGACCGCGAGGCGGACTACTGGTTCCGTTCTGCCTCGACCGGCCGGTTCCGGCGCGGGGCGCCGCGCTCGCCACAGCTGGTTTCGGAGGGCGAGAGGCTGCTCTTCGTGCGCAGCGCGGACGGCCGCAGCGCGAGCGGCGACCTCTGGCACCTAGACACAGACACCGGCGACGAGCGGCTCGTGGTCGCTGCCCGCGACCTGCTCGGTGGCCCCGACGAGGCCTCCCTGCCCGCTCAGGAACGGGCGCGCCGGGAGCGTGCGCGAGAGTCCGGTGGCGGAATCACCGAATTCAGCACAACGCCCAGTGGCGACCGGGTCGCATTCGCCCTCGGCGGTCGGCTCTTCGGCGGGGGCACCGGTGCCGGCGAGCGGATCACCGAACTCGCCGTCCCCGGTCCGGTGGTGGATCCGCGCATCTCGCCGGACGGCACAGCGATCGCCTGGCACGCCGGCGGCCGGATGTACCTCGCCGCTGCCGACGGTTCCGGACCCATCGCGCTCACTCCCGACGACGGCGCATCGTGGGGGTTGGCGGATTTCATCGCCGCCGAGGAACTCGGCCGCAGCCGCGGCTTCTGGTGGGCTCCCGACGGCGGCGCCCTGCTCGTGGCCCGAGTCGACGACGCCGACGTGGCCGAATGGTGGCTCAGCGACCCGGCGCACCCGCGGCGCCGCCCTCGGCGACACCGCTACCCGGCGGCGGGAACGGTCAACGCCAGCGTGGAGCTCTGGCGCGCAACCGTCGACGGTGCTGGACTCCAGCGCGTCCTGGCAGTGGGTCCCGGGCACGAGCATGAGTATCTGGCGACGGTGTCGTGGCGCGCTGCGGGCGCCCTGGCCAGCACGTTGAGCCGCGACCAGCGCCAGTGCGCGGTTTGGTCGCTGGCCCCCGATGCCGCAGAGGTCGCGCGTTGGACCGACGATGCCTGGGTAGACGTGGTTCAGGGCGCGCCGAGCCTGCTGCCCGACGGAAGGCTGTTGACGGTACGGCGCGACGTCGACGCCGACCACCTGCGGGTGTTCGTCGGTGAGCACCCGGTGTCCCCCGCCGACCTGGGCATCCGATCGGTCCTCGGGGTTGACGCCGACCGTGTCCTGGTTCGGGCGGCGCCCGAGCCGAGCCAGTCGATGGTGTTCGCATTGCCCCTCGGAGCCGACGGCCCAGCCCCCGGGCCCGCCAGCCAGGCGCCGCGCGCCGAGGACCTCTCCGGTCCCGGGTGGTTCGCCGGGGCGCAGGGCCAACAGGCGCTTGTGCTCACCGGCGCCAGTGCGACCGAGCGCGCACCGGAGATGGTGGTGCACCGAAGGTCCGGAGCGGGCCCAGCACGGCAATGGCGAGTGGCCAGTCGAGCGGAGGACCCCGGCGTCCATCCCGAACCCGAGTTCCACACGGTCGGCGGCGTCCGGTACGCGATCCTGTGGCCGCGCAACTGCGCCCGTGAGGGCCTGCCCATCCTGATGGCGCCCTACGGCGGTCCGCACTCGCAGCGAGTCATGGGAACTCCGGCGGCGTTCCTGGACGACCAGGTGCGCGCCGACCAGGGCTATGCCGTGGTGGTGGCCGACGGCCGGGGCTCGCCGGGCGGGTCGGCCGCATGGGAGCGCGCTATCCGCGGCGACCTGTTGGGGCCCCCGCTGGCCGACCAGGTGGCGGCCCTCGACGACGTGGTCGCGCGCTTCGGCACAGCGGTCGACCCCAGCCGGGTGGGCATCATCGGCTGGTCTTTCGGAGGCTACCTGAGCGCACACGCGGTGCTCGCCCGCCCGGACAGGTTCACCGTCGCCGTAGCGGGCGCGCCGGTCTCCGAGTGGCGGCTGTACGACACCGCCTACTCGGAGCGGTACCTGGGCGATCCGCGGACGAACCCGTCGACGTATGACGCCAACAGCCTGCTGCCGCTGGCGGCGGGGCTCGATCGGCCGCTCATGCTGATCCACGGTTTGGCCGACGACAACGTCGTCGTCGCGCACACTCTGCACCTGTCGTCGGCCCTGCTCGCCGCCGGCCGGCCGCACACCGTTCTCCCCCTGACCGGCATCACCCACATCACGCCGCAACCGGTGGTGGCGGCCAACCTGGCCCTGCTGCAGAACGCCTTCCTGGCCGAGCACCTGCGGCCTGGCGCAGCCCTCACCCGATAGCGAGCCCGGGGCTCCTGCGCAGGGCCAGCAGGTCGCCAGCGAGCGCGTCGGCTTGCGCGGCGACACTGGCAGCGCCTGGCGCACCCACGTCCGCCCACTCCAGCGCCACCAGCTCAAGCTGATCGACCATGACCGCGAGCTGATCGCCCAGTGCGTGCGCAGCCAGCGAGGGGACCTCGGCGTCGTCCGGCGGGCACTCCCGCAGTCGGGCTGGGGTGGCGCCGCACACCATCAAGGTCAAATCCTGCGTCGCGGCGATCATCGTGCGAGCCTCGTCGGCCAGGCGACCGTCTGCGCGCTGCAACTGCGCCAGGGGCGTTCGATGCAGCCACTGCGCAGTGCGCCGACCCTGTGCTAGGGCGCCGGCCACCGCAGCCGGCACGTCGAATCCAGACACGAACTCAGGATGCCATCGCGGACCTCAGGCCGTCATGGTCGGTTCGGGTGGGCAATAGTTCGGGTGCGCAATCGTTGGTGCACGCTTCCGAGTCAGGAGCCCCATGGACCTCACGCCGTTCTACTGGTTCGACGAAGGCGCCCACGTGGCGGCCGCGTTCTACGCCGACCTCTTCGACGACGCCGAGGTGCTCGACGGTGCGCCCGGTCCCGATAGCGGGCCGCCGCTCACTGTGAGCGTGCGCATCGGCAACCAACGCCTGACCTTCCTCAACGGCGGCCCGCACTTCGAGCTGACACCGGCAGCCTCGCTCATGGTTGCCTGCGCGGATCAGGCCGAGATCGACCGCTACTGGGATGCGCTGACCGACGGCGGGGAAGAGATGCAGTGCGGGTGGCTCACCGACAGGTTCGGGATGACCTGGCAAATCGTGCCCAGCAACCTCAACGACCTACTATCCGACCCGGATCCGGATCGCGCCGCGCGGGCGATGGCGGCCATGCTGAGCATGGTCAAATTCGACATCGAGGAGCTGGAACAGGCCGCGGCCGGATAGCGCCGCCAGACAGGCGGCGCCCGCTCAGGAAGTCATCCCGATCGCGCGCAGCAGATCCGTGAACCACACCTGCGACGTGTCGAACGGCTTGCCGCCGGCAACACGGTCGAACTCGATCGCCCGCAGCCGGTCGCCCTGCTCCTCGTCATTGCCGACTAGCCCGCCCTCACGCCGCAGTGCGCAGTCCACCGCGTAGTCGGTGCAGGACTGGATGAGCCGCAGGTCGTCGCCGTTGGCCGCCGCCGAGCGGCTGAAGTACCCGCTCTTCCACACCTGGGTCTTCTCGGCCCCCACCATCTCGGCGAACTGCTTGCCGAACCACTGGCCGGGGTTGATCTTGTCGAGCTTGACGTGCCCGAAGGCATCCCGCGGCACCTCCTCGCCCGCCGAGGTGAGTTCCTCCACGATCTCCGCGACGCCGGCGCCCTCGGACAGGAAGATGTTGAGGCAGCCGATCTCGTCCATGATCGCTCGCAGCCGCTCGCCCTCGGCGCGCACGTCGAAGGACATCTCCGGCACGAATACGGCGTGGATGTCCCACTGCCGCATATCCAGGCCGATACCCGGGTTCCACTCCTGCGCCATCAGCCACTCGCGGTACTTCGCGGCGGTGGCCGCGGTGAGCCAGCCGCAGTTGCGCCCCATGACCTCATGGATGATCAATGACCGTGCGTTGGCGCTGTGCTCCGCCATGATGTTGCGGGCGAACACTGCGCCCTGCTCGGCAGCGGTGAGCGCTCCCAGGCTCTGCTTCACCGGGATGATGTCGTTGTCGATGGTCTTCGGCAGGCCGACGACGGTCAGCTCGTAGTCGTTCTCGGCCAGGAAAGCGGCCAGGTCCGCCGCGGTGGTGTTGGTGTCGTCGCCGCCAATGGTGTGCAGCACATCGACGCCGTCAACGGTCAACTGACGCGCGGCGACCTCCAGCGGGTTCTCGCCCTCGGCCACCAGCCCGCGCTTCACGCAGTCCTCGACGTTGGTGAGCTTCACCCGCGAGTTGCCGATCGGACTGCCGCCGAACCGGTGGAGCAGCGCCGCTCCCTCTCGAATCTCGGGCGTCACCGCGATCGACGAGCCCTTCAGCAGACCCTCGTACCCATTCGTATAGGCGATGATCTCGATTTCCGGCGCGATGGCCGTGTATCGCTCGATCAGCCCGCCCACGGCGGACGAGAGGCACGGGGCGAGCCCGCCTGCGGTCAACATCGCTACCTTGCGCACAGTCACGCCCGACACCCTAGGGACACCT
>JBIRBF010000184.1:0-5512 GCA_044326505.1 Candidatus Nanopelagicales bacterium
CCCGCGGCTGCGCGTGTGTGGGGGTGGCCCCCCCGCCCCCCCCCCCCGGGG
Source organism: Candidatus Nanopelagicales bacterium (assembly GCA_044326505.1). GTDB lineage: Bacteria > Actinomycetota > Actinomycetes > S36-B12 > UBA10799 > JACJWR01. Next base: position 52 of record JBIRBF010000184.1, read on the forward strand.
CGCCCCGCACCACCCCCTCGGCGGCCCCCCCGCCGGTGCGCCATGTCCGAGCCCGGTAGGGCAGACTCTCCAACGAGCGCCGCTGCCGGGCACGGCCGCAGCCAGACAAGGAGGACGACAGTGCAGCATGACCTCCACACCCCCGGGCAGGCAGCTCTGGAGGGCTTCGTGCCGGAATGGCCTGGCGTACCGGAGGGCGGCTGGCGCCGGGTCCTGCTGAAGCTGTCGGGGGAGGCGTTCGCCGGCGCATCCGGGTCGCTGGGGGTCGACCCCGACGTGGTGTCCTCCATCGCCGAGCAGATCGCCGGAGTCGTGACCTCCGGTGTCGAGGTCGCCGTCGTGATCGGTGGCGGTAACTACTTCCGCGGTGCGGAGCTGCACCAGCGCGGCATGGATCGGGCTCGTGCGGACTACATGGGCATGCTCGGCACGGTGATGAACTGCTTGGCGCTGCAGGACTTCCTGGGCAAGGCGGGCATCGACACCCGTGTCCAGACGGCGATCACGATGGGGCAGGTGGCTGAGCCCTACATCCCGCGCCGGGCCAGCCGACACCTCGAGAAGGGCCGAGTGGTCATCTTCGGCGGCGGCCTCGGTGCGCCCTACTTCTCTACGGACACCTGCGCGGCGCAGCGGGCGCTGGAGATCGGCGCCGAGGTCGTGCTCATGGCCAAGGGCGTCGATGGGGTCTACGATGCGGACCCGCGCGTCGTCCCCGACGCGGTGCGGTTCGTGGAGCTCACACCGGCGGAGGTCCTCGCCCGAGGACTCAAAGTGGCCGACGCCACCGCCATCAGCCTGTGTCAGGACAACGACCTGCCCCTGGTCGTCTTCAACCTGCTCGTCGATGGGAACATCGCCCGCGCCGCGGCGGGTGAGCGGATCGGCACGCTGGTGAGCACTTCAGTTCCCGAGGTCGTGGCTGTCGGCACGCCGGCCCCCGCGACCCCCTAGATTCGTGGGCGTAGCCCCATCCACCCATGCGCGCCGGTCAGGCCGGCAGAAGGAGGCACCGTGAGCGACGGCGACGATCTGATCGACGAGATCCTGCTCGAGGCCGAGGACAAGATGGACAAGGCCATCGCCGTGGCCCGCGAGGACTTCGCCACCATCCGGACCGGTCGGGCGACTCCGGCGATGTTCAACAAGATCACCGTGGACTACTACGGCACGGCGACCCCGCTGAACCAACTTGCCTCGTTCCAGGTGCCTGAGGCCCGCATGATCATCATCTCGCCGTACGACAAGTCGTCGATGGCGGCGATCCAGAAGGCGATCCGCGACTCCGACCTGGGCGTCAACCCCGCCGACGACGGTGTGATCATCCGCGTCGTGCTGCCGGCTCTGACTGAGGAGCGGCGCAAGGAATACATCAAGATGGCGCGCACCAAGGCGGAGCAGGCGCGCGTGTCCATCCGCAATATCCGCCGCGGCGCCAAGGACCAGCTCGAGGCATTGAAGAAGGACGGCGACGCCGGCGAGGATGCCGTGCGGGCCGCGGAGAAGCACCTCGACGAGGCCACGAATACTCACGTGGCCACCGTGGACGAGGTCCTCCGCGCCAAGGAAGCCGAACTCCTCGAGGTCTAGTGTGAGCGACAATCCCACGCCGCCCTCGGCCGACGCCGAGGCAGACGACGGCTCGGTAGTTGAGCCGAAGAAGAGCAAGGCCGGTCGAAACCTGCCAGTCGCGATCGGCGTGGGGTTGGTACTCGGTCTGGTCGTTCTGGCTTCCCTGCTCACGGTCAAGTGGCTGTTTGCGGTCATTGCCGTCATTGGGGTGGGGATCGGCCTCAGCGAGGTCATCGGCGCCTTCCGCGCTGCCGGCATCCGGATCGCCCGCACGCCGCTGTACATCGGGCTCGTGGCGATGGCGCCGATGGCGTACCTGTTCGGCCTCATTGGCCAGACGATGGTGTTCGGCCTCATGGTCATCAGTGCGCTCATCTGGCGCATCCGACGCGGCACCGAGGGTTACGTCAAGGACGTCACGGCAACGGTGTTCGCGGCGGCCTACCTGCCTTTCATGATGGGCTTCACAATGCTCATGCTGGCGGCCCCCCTTGGCCCGCAGCTGATCATTGTGTTCGTCTGCCTCACCATCTCCAACGACATCGGCGGCTACGCTGCGGGCGTGCTGTTCGGAAAGCACCCGATCGCGCCACAGGTCAGCCCGAAGAAATCGTGGGAGGGCCTGGCTGGGTCGGCGTTACTGCAATCAGTGATCGGTGCCTGGCTGTTCGTCTGGCTGCTCGACGCGCACTGGTGGCAGGGAATCATTGCGGGCCTCGTGATGACCGTGACCGCCACGGCTGGCGACTTCGCCGAATCCGCCATCAAGCGCGACCTCGGGGTCAAGGACATGGGCACGATCCTGCCGGGCCACGGCGGAGTGATGGACAGATTGGACTCGCTCGTCCCCAACGCCTTCGTCTCGTGGCTGCTCTTCAGCATCTTCGGGCTGATCCCGCTGGTGACCTGACATGGCAGACGACCAGCAGGAAGAGTCCGTCGGCGCCGGTCAGCGGTCTCCGGCCGCCGCGCTGGCACCCGGCGAGATCACGTTCGAGCCCCGGCGCCGGGGCAAGCCCCCCGTGCACCTCGCCGACCTGACGGGTTCCGAGCGCCGGGAGCGGGTGGCCGAGCTCGGGCTGCCGGGCTATCGCGCGGATCAGGTGTCCAGGCAGTGGTTCGGTCGGCTCAGCGACGACCCGACCACGTGGACCGATATCCCGGCGGCAGCCCGCGGAACGCTCGCAGAGGCGCTCGCCCCGGAGTTGCTCGATCCGGTGACGCAGGTGTCCTGTGACGCTGGCACGACCGTGAAGTACGTCTGGCGGTTGTTCGACGGGGCGGTGGTCGAGAGCGTGCTCATGCGCTACCCGAAGCGCGTGACGATGTGCATCTCGAGCCAGGCCGGATGCGGGATGAACTGTCCCTTCTGCGCGACCGGCCAGGGCGGACTCACCCGAAATCTGAGCACGGCGGAAATCGTCGAGCAGGTGATGGTGGGCGCGCGCGCCCTCGCCCGCGGCGAGGTGGCCGGCGGCGAGGGCCGCGTGGGCAACGTGGTGTTCATGGGTATGGGCGAGCCGCTGGCCAACTACCGCGCCACGATGGGCGCGGTGCGCCGCCTCACCAGCCCGGCGCCCGAGGGGCTCGGCATCTCGGCTCGCGGCATCACGGTGTCCACCGTGGGTCTCGCGCCGCGCATGCGCGAACTCGCCGGCGAGGGCCTGCCGATCACGCTCGCCCTCTCGCTGCACGCTCCCGACGACGAGTTGCGCGACACGTTGGTGCCGGTCAACAACCGCTGGCCTGTGGCCGAGGTCCTCGACGCCGCCTGGGAGTACACCGACCGCACGAGGCGTCGAGTGTCGATCGAGTACGCCCTCATCCGCAACATCAACGACCAGCCGCACCGCGCCGATCAGTTGGCGTCGCTGCTGACTGGGCACCTGGTGCACGTCAACCTGATCCCGCTCAACCCCACCCCGGGCTCGAAGTGGACGGCTAGCGACCCCTCCGTGGCGGCGGAGTTCGAGCGGCGCCTGCGCGAGGGGGGCGTGGCCGTGACCGTGCGGGACACGCGCGGCCGGGAGATCGACGGCGCCTGCGGACAACTGGCGGCCACCGTCGTCTGACCTGCTCGTGTGATCTGCCCGGCGTCGCTAATTTCAAGTACCTTCACCCGGATGCCGATACCGATAGGAAGAGTCGGGCGGTGCGCCCGATGATCCGGGATCGGGAGAGTCGGAATGCGCCGGTTGTTGCTCTTGCTCCTCACGGCGATGGCCGTGTGCGGCGCTGTGCTGGGGTTCGGCGCAGCCGCGTATGCGGCAGACGGCCCCGTGGCCCCCGTCGGACAGCAGTCCTCGATCAGCACCCAAGCAGTCCCCGAAGACGTCGAACTCGAAATATTTCGGCTGACGAACATCGCCCGGCAAACGGGCCGCTACTGCGGCACCACCTGGTACCCGGCGGCGCCGCAGCTCCGGTGGGACGGCCGCCTCGCTCGGGCGGCCCGCCTGCACAGCCAGGACATGGGGGCGAACAACTACTTCTCGCACACCAACCTCGCCGGTCAGACCTACGGCGATCGGATCACCGCCCAGGGTTTCAGCTGGATGCGCGCCAGCGAGAACATCAACGCTGGATACGCCGATGCGGCGGCATCGGTCAACGCCTGGATCGCGAGTAGCGCCCACTGCCAGGACCTGATGGATCCGCTCGTCACCTTCGTCGGAGTCGGCTACGCCGAGGCCCCGGCCTCCACGTACAAGCGCTACTTCACCCAGGACTTCGCCAAGAACGCGTACTGGGTGCCGATGCAGTTCTCCCCGGATGCCCCGACCATCGTGGGCGGTTCCGCGGGTATCGGCACCGCCACGATCAACTTCACGGCGCCCGGGTGGGACGGCGGTGCGGCCGTGCTGGGATATCTGTACTCGCTCGACAACGGGGCGACGTGGAAGGTGCGCGACCCGCAGTCGGTGTCCTCGCCGCTGGTGCTCAGCGGACTGGCCAACGCCACCACCTACACGGTGCGCCTCAAGGCCTATAACGGACTGCTGTTCACGGCGGGCCCGAGTCTTGCGTCGAATGCGGTGAACGTCACGCCGCAGGGGCCCCCGGGGGCGCCGACCGTCACAGCAGCCGCGGGTGCCGATGGCTCGGGAACCGTCGACTTCCGTGCGGGAGCCGACGGTGGCCTGCCCATCCGCACATACCAGTACTCCCTCGACGGTGGGGCCACCTGGATAGCCCGCAGCCCCGAGTCGGTCGGGTCCCCGTTGCGCTTGACCGGACTGGCCAACGGCACCACGTATCGGGTCGCCCTCCGCGCGGTGAACGCCGTCGGCGCCGGGCCTGCCTCCAACGTGGTCGCCCTGACCGTGCTCTCGATCCCTTCTGCGCCGGTGTTGTCCGGCATCGCCGGCGGTGATGGTCTGGCTCGGCTGGCCTTTACCCAGCCGCACACCGGTGGCATGCCGCTGACGGGCTACGAGTACTCCTTGGACGGGGGCGTCTGGCAGGCCTTCAGCCCGGGCATCACGATGTCTCCGGCAACGATCGACCACTTGGACAACGGCGTCGCCTACTCGGTCCGACTGCGGGCGGTGAACGCCCGCGGCGCCGGCCCGGCATCCGACGCCATGTCGGTGACCCCGGCGGTGCCGACCGGTTCGGTGTTCGTGCCCATCACTCCTGTTCGCGTCTGGGACAGCCGCGAGGTCAACGGTGGGGCGGGTCCGCTGGCCGTGCAAGAGACGCGCTTGGTGCCTGTGGCCAACCAGGTGAGCGCGCTGGGCGGAGCCAAGGATGTGGTGCCGGTCGGTGCGGTGGCCGTGGCCTACAACCTCACCGTCGCGAGCCCCACGGCGGCCGGCCACTTGCGTGTCATGCCTGGCGATTGGACCGCGTCTCCGGCCTCGGCGATCAACTTCGAACCGGGCAGTAC
>JBIRBF010000155.1:0-6486 GCA_044326505.1 Candidatus Nanopelagicales bacterium
ATAGGAAGCGAGAACAGGCAATGCGACGATCACTTGCACTCGGGACGGCGGCGGGGGCGGCCTTGGTCATGGGCCTCGCCGCTCCGGCCCTCGCGGTCTACCCGCCGGACCCCACCATCAACGGCGGCTCCAGCACGTCCGTCGTCCCGCCCGGTGGCGGTACGGTCGACTTCACCTTCGGCCAGGTCGTCCCCTTCACCCCGGGTTCGACGGTCCAGATCACCAGCAGCTGCACCAACAACGGCGCCACCTTCGCCGGCCCGTCCGCGACGGCAACTGCCGGCCCGAACGGCGTGGTTAATGTGTCACTGACCTTCACACAGCCCGGTGTGTGCACCGTCACCGCCACCGGCCCCGGTAACGTGCCCGGTGGCATCGTCACCGGAACTTCCACGATCACCGTCCAGGGTTCTGGCGGCGGTGGTGGCGGCGGCACCGGTGGTGGCGGCACTTCCGGTGGCGGCACTTCCGGTGGTGGCTCCACCACGGGCGGCTCCACCACGGGTGGCTCCACCACGGGCACGACGTCCGGCAGCACCAGTGGCGGCCTTGCCACGACTGGTGGCAACAACACGCTGCTCATCGCTGCGCTTGGCGGCGGCCTCCTGCTCGCCGGTGTCGGCGCGGTCGTGGTCGCACGTCGCCGCGTGGGTCGCAGCGCCGCATATAACCACTGCACTTGTGTGCGGGCCGCCGACCGGGTTGCCGGCGGCCCGCACACATGTCTGGGGCAATTGGGGATAACCGGCAACCCGGTCTGCACTCCATGCGTAGGCTTGTCGGGGGATACGCGGAGCAACGGTCGGCCGGTGACATCTGAGGGGAATCAAAGTGCGTGAACGAAAGCTCGGAATCCTGGCGCTGGCGGCGCTCATCGTCGTCGATCTCGTCCTCATCGCCATGGCACTGCGTTCCGGCACCAGCGGCACCACCGCCAAAGTCGCAGCGGACGTGGTCAGGCCGTCGATTGCCACGGATGCGAATGCCAGCGCAAACGCATCGCCATCGAGCAGTTCCTCCACCGCCGGCGACACTGCTCCCGCGCTCCTGACCGTCCTCAACGGCGACGACTCGCTCCTCGCGGTGAAGCCCGGCGCGTGCGGTTTCGGCGGCGCCAGCGGATTCGTGCAGAACCAAGCCACCGGCACGACCTCCGAGGTCACCCTCCCCGTGCAGGTGGCCGCAGCCGCGGACAGCCTCTCCAACGGCACCGACTACGTGGTCGGCTCCTCCCCCGAGTGCGCGGACATCCAGTTCTATGCCAAGGAGGGCGACTCCTGGGGCAACGGGCTGCCGCTGGCCGAGATCTTCGCGCTCGTTCCGCGCGACACAGGACTGATCATCACTCCGCAGTGGGGTGTCAAGGAGTCTCCATGCCCAGCTATCTCGCTCACTGAAGCCCCCTCCGGCAATGCGTTCGTGCTCTGCCGCACAGGACAAGTCCAGGAAGTCACGGCCGACGGCTTCACCGAGCGGTCCAGGCTGCTCGGTGGCCTGGCCATCGTTGCTGGCCCGGTCAATACGCTGTACGCCGCCGCCCAGGTAAGCGGGTGCAACGGAATCGCGCTGATGGCCTCCGCGGACACAGGGGCAACCTGGGCGCAGCGCAGCTGCATCTCCGGTGCGGCGGCCGATGGCTCCGTGGGAATTGCGCAGCGCGACAGTAGCGTGGCCGTCGTCGACTCGCTCGGGAAGGTCTACCGCAGTTCGGACAACGGCACCACCTTCCTGTCGTCCTAGCCATGCGCACAGCAGTCCGCGGCCTGGGCGAGGTCCTGATCACTTTCGGCCTGATCCTGCTGCTGTTCGTGGCATACACGATCTGGTGGACCACGTTCCTGTCCCACCGCGCGGCCGCCGCCGAGGCGGACGACCTGCGCAACTCCTGGTCGGCCTCGGCGACTCCCACTCCGACTCCGGCTCCGACCGGGGCCAGCACGGCGCCAGTAGCCCCCTCCCCGGAGCCGAGCGCCTCCACCGGCCAGGCGTTCGCCCTCATGACTATCCCCCGGCTCGGCAACAACATGAAATCCGCACCAGTTCTTCAGGGGGTTTCGCTGGACGAGCTTGCCAAGGGGGTCGGCCACTACCCGGACTCGGCCATGCCCGGCGAAACCGGCAACTTCGCCGTGGCGGCCCACCGGATCACCTATGGCGAACCGCTTCGCCACGTAGATGAGCTGCAAGTCGGCGACAACGTCTACGTGGAGACCGCCGGGGGTTGGTACACCTACCGATTGATCAAGACCCAACTGGTGCTCCCCGACGAAGTCTGGACAGTCGCGCCGAAACCCTTTCCCAACGACCCCTCCTTCCCGACCAAGCTGGTCACGCTTACGACGTGCGACCCCGAGTACGGCAACAGCCACCGCTGGATCTGGTGGGGCGAACTCGTCGCGGCACAGGCGAAGCCCACACCGGCGCCGCAGCTGAAGGTGAGCGGCTGATGTACGGCTGGATCTGGCGGAACATGCCTGGCGGGACGGGTGCCAAGGCGGCGCAGACTGTCGTGGCCGTGGTCGCCGTGCTCACGCTGCTGTTCCTCGTCGTATTCCCCTGGGCCTCGCAGCACGTGCCGTTCCTGCAGGTGACCGTTGAACAGCCCACCGGCGGCGCGAGTTCGTCGCCCACGGCCCCGCCCGGCTAGCTGCAGACCTTGCCGTCCGGCGGCACGATACCGTCGATCAGGAAGCCGTCGATGGTGGCGTCGATACACGACGAGCCGTTGTTGTAAGCCGTGTGCCCATCGGCGTCCTGCCACGTCAGCAGGACCCCGCTGGCCAACTGCTCGGCTAACGCCTCGGCCCAGGAGTACGGCGTCGCGGGGTCGTACTGCGTGCCGACCACGAGGATCGGTGGCGCCTCGGCGGCGGCGATCGCCTTCGGGGTGCCCGTGGCGGGCAGCGGCCAGTACCCGCAGGGCAGGTTGCCGTATGCCAGGTAGGCACCGAATGCCGGCGCCTCCTGAGCCCAAGTGCCCGCCAACTGTTCGGTCTGCTGCAGGTCCGGCCGATCGGGGCGATCCACGCAGTTGACGGCGTACAGCGCATCCAGTCCATTGTTGGCGTAGGTTCCGTCGGCCGAGCGCTCTTGGAACGAGTCCACGATGTCGAGCAGCGGTGCGCCATTACCCCGCAATGCAGCAGCGAGCGCATCGGTGAGCAGCGGCCACCCGAGCGACGGCTGATAGAGCGGGTAGATGACTCCCGACAGCGCGAGGCTCTGCGTGAGCGGGCGCTTGGGGTCCGAGGTGGGCAGCGGCTGGGCGTCGATCTTGGCAAGGAGGTCGAGTAACTTCTGCTTCGCGGTGGCAGGGTCGGTACCAAGAGGGCAGGAGGACGTCGCCGCGCAGTCGTCGAGGTAGCGCTGCAGAGCAACCTCGAATGCGACGGCTTGACCATGGCTGAGGTCGGTGTTGGTCAGGGTCGGATCGATAGCGCCGTCCAGGACGAACCGGCCGACGCGAGTGCCGAATTCGTCGGCATACAGCGCGCCCAGGTATGTGCCGTAGCTGAAGCCCAGGTAGTTCAGCTTCGGCTGGTCCAAGGCCGCTCGCAGGATATCCATGTCCTTGACCACGTTCGCCGAACCGATGTTGGCTGCCAGCGTCGCGTCGGCCGCAAGACACCTGGCGCCCAACTCCTTCGACTCGGCGTCCACTGCCGCGAGTTCGTCCGGCGTGTCGGGGGAGCCGTCGGCGGCCATGAACTGGTCGAGCTGCGGGCCCGTCATGCACTTGAGCGGATCGCTCGCCCCGACCCCGCGGGGGTCGAAGCCGACGACGTCGTAGGCCTGCCGAAGGTCGCTGGTAAGAACCAGATCGGCCGCCTCGGCATATTCGACGCCCGACCCTCCGGGACCACCCGGGTTGACCACTAGCGCGCCGTCTCGACCTTGGCCGGAGGACGGCACTCTCACGACCGCAAGCTCCACCGTTCCCGCGCCAGGACTGGCGTAGTCGACCGGGACCTTGAGCCTGGCGCACTCGTTGCCCGAACCGCACTCCTGCCAGGCCAGCGCCTGATCGTAGAACTGCTGCAGCGCCAGCTCCGGGGCGTTGCGCGACGCCGGTGTGCGGAAACTCCCCGTGGCAGGACCGCCAACCGAGAACGCGCAGCCCGCGAGCAGAGCGGTCAGCGCGAGGGGCATTGCCAATCTACGATCCACCACAGCACCTTAGACGCCTGGGACGGGCCGAGAGTTTCCCGGCACCCCGATGTCGCCGGCGCTGCGGATCGCTCGTCACTGACCGTCGAACGCATCCGATGCCGCAGCCAAACCGGCCGCGTACGCCTCGAGTTCCTGGGTGGCAATCGCCAGGCTCTGTGTCGCTCCCCCACGGGGGTCAGGAGCAGCGAGCAGCGTGGCGGTCGCGTTGATGAGGTGGTCGTAGGACTCCACGCCGCCGATGAGCACACGGCGCAGCGTCTCGGCTGCCTCGGCTGCCTGCGGGGCGCGCATGACGTCGATACTCGCCAGGACTTCGAGCCGCTCCACCACACCGTGCAGCCGCGGCTGCACCCCGTGAAGGGTCTGCCGCAGCGAAAGTCCCGCCTCCGGCAGCAACTGGTCGACGGCTGGGATCATCGCGATCAGGCGCGCTTCGCAGTTGTAGATCTCCTGCGCCTCCTCGGCGCCCACAGACCCCGGCGGCAGCAACGGCGGCGGCACGGGCGGAAGCGCGACCTGCAGCGGCTGTGGGTTGGACTTCAGTCGGGCTCGAGCGCGCGCGCCGATCAGCCCCGACACTGCGGCTGCGACGAACCAGAGCCCGGCGCCCGGCGGGACCACTGCAGCGTTGTCCGTCACCGCCATCCCGATGAGGTCGACGGTGCCCAGTCCGGCCGAGCCTGCGGCGACATAGAGCCCGGTGGTGGCCCTGGAATGCAGCCGATGCAGCCACTTGGCGTGCCGCTGGTTGGCCATCACTTGGGCCTGCTCGGCCTGGGCCCGCTGGACCAGAGCCGCCTGCCGCTGCGCCCGAGCCAGCAGCACCGGATCATTACGGCGCTGGCGCTCCAGCCGCGCGTCCTCCACCCGGTCGCGGCTCCAGTTCATGGCCCGCACCACCATCTCGGACCACTGTTGCTGATTGCCCATGGCACTACGGTACGCGGCGTCTGCCACGATTCCCAGAGGCCGCCGACTCCCTTCCGCCCACGGCCTAACGCCGTTCGGTCGGCGGACGCTGCAGCGCCAGGGCCAACTCGGCCAGCACCAGGTCCTCGCTCCCATCGGACGCGACGGCCCGACGGGCCCGGGCAATGGCATCGAGGCGTTCGAGGACGCCCGCGCCGTCGCTACCTGCCGCCAGCCGCTCAACCTCCGCTCTGGCTTCCTCGTTGATCAACGGCACCTCAGCGCCAACAGCCACGGCCAGCACGTCGCGGTAGAGCCCCTGCAGATCCACGAGCACGCGGTCAAGCTCGTCGCGCACCAGGCGCCGGCGCCGGTTGCGCTGCTCCCGCTCCAGTTCCTTCAGCGCGGTGCCCGCCCGGCCGCGGGCGCTGCCCGCCCCGGTGGCACCATCGCCGAAGGCGCGCAGCAGGTCCCCTTCCTCTGCGGCGTCCAACGGCTCCGCGATCGCCTCGGCACGGGAGCGTGCTGCGCTCACCAGGTCGCCAGCGGCCGCCATACAGGCCGCCACCGAACCCAGCCGCTGCGGCAGGTGCAGTACGTTCTGGTGCGCCCGCCTAGCCTCGGGATCGAGCGCCAGCGCCCGGGCCCGGCCAATGTGGCCCTGTGCCGAGCGCGCCGCATAGGCCGCCAATGCGGGGTCGGCGCCGTGGGACTGCGCGAGGAAGCGGGCCACCTCGTCGATCGGGGGCGTGCGCAGCCGCACCACGCGGCACCGCGAGCGGATGGTCGGCAACACGTCATCCGCGCTGGGCGCGCAGAGGATCCAAACCCCGTGGTCGGGTGGCTCCTCCAGCGACTTCAGCAGCGCGTTGTCGGCGTGCTCGTTGAGCCGGTCGGCATCCTCGATCACGACCACGTTCCAGTCGCTCCGGGCGGGCATCACCGAGATCCTCGACACGAGCGCGCGAGTCTGGTCCACGCCCATGATGACCCCGGCGGGCCTGACAACGGCAACGTCGCTATGCCTGCCGGCCGCGACGCTGACGCAGGAGTTGCAGACGCCACAGCCGCCGTCGGGGCAGACCAGCGCCGTAGCGAATGCCTCCGCGGCCACCGACCGGCCCGATCCGGGCGGACCAGTGATGAGCCAGGCATGGGTCATGGCCCGGCTCTCGGGCGCGCCAGCGACGGCCCTACTGAGTTCCGCGATTACCGGTTCTTGGCCGACCACCCGGTCCCAGACGCTCATCGCGACCCGACGGCCGCCACCGCGGCCAACGACGCAGCCACCACGGCATCGAGAGCGTCCGACGCGTCCACCACCACGTATCGCTCGGGAGCCTCGGCGGCCAGCTCCAGCAGCCCGGCTCGAACTTGATGATGGAAGTCGATGCCCTGGGCCTCCAT
>JBIRBF010000248.1:0-2320 GCA_044326505.1 Candidatus Nanopelagicales bacterium
CAGAGTACGCGACGCGCGACGACGCCTGGCGGGCCGTCTATGACCAGCCAAGCGGTCGCATGGGCGGGGCCAAGGTGTTCCGCAGGAATGCCCGATGACCACCGACAAGCCCAAGGGGAAACCGGGCCGCAAGACCCGGCTGACGCCTGAGCGGCAGCAGAAGATCGTCAACGCCATCCGGGCCGGCGCCTACGTCGAGACCGCCGCCGCCGCGGCTGGCATCAACAAGGTGACGCTGTACCGCTGGCTCAAGCGCGGCAACAAGTACCCGGGCACCATCTACGCCGAGTTCGTCGAGGCGGTCCACGAGGCCACGGCGCAGGCCGAGATGCGTGACGTGCTCGCCGTCAGCAAGGCCGCGGCCGAGGACTGGCGCGCGGCTGCATGGCGGCTGGAGCGCAAGTACCCGAAGCGGTGGGGCACGGTGAGCCGGGCCGAGATCAGCGGGCCCAACGGCGGGCCGATCCAGACCGTCGATGTCTCCAAGCTCACGGATGAACAACTCGCCGCCCTCGCCGCGGGTCATTCGACCGACGCCGAGGATACAGGCACAGGCTGAGCTAGAGCTGCGGCGACGCCGGTCCTCCCGGGTGCGCTGGCATGACGACCCGGTAACCTTCGCCCGCGAGGCGCTGGGCACCGAGCCGTGGGACCGGCAAGCCGACATCCTGCGCGCCGTCCACGAGTCGCCCCGCGTGGCGGTCCGGTCCGGCCACAAGATCGGCAAGAGCCGCGCCGCCGCCATCCTCGCTCACTGGTGGGTCCACACCCGGGACAACGCCTGGGTGGTGCTCACGAGTTCGTCGAGCCGGCAGGTCAAGGCGATCCTCTGGCACGAGTTCCGCGGCCTGTGGTCCAGCGCCCTGCTGAACCTGGGACCGGAGCCGGCTATCGACCCTGGTACCGGGTTCCGGTTGCCGGACGGTCGCCGGGTGCAGGGGTTCAGCACCGACAAGCCCGAGCGCATGGCCGGCATCTCCGGTCAGAACGTCCTGTTCATCCTGGACGAGGCGAGCGGTATCCCGGAGCCGATCTTCGAGGCCATCGAAGGCAACCGGGCCGGCGGCGCTCGCATCGTGATGTTCAGCAATCCGACGCAGACCGTCGGGACGTTCTACGACGCCTTCCACGCCAAGCGTGAGTTCTGGCGCACGTTCAAACTTTCGAGCGAGGACACCCCGAACGCACGCGCCGGCCGGGTCATCATCCCCGGGCTGGCGACGGCCGAGTGGGTGGACGAGAAGCGCCGCGAGTGGGGCACCGAGTCCCCGATCTACGCCGTCCGCGTCAAGGGTGACTTCCCGGCCCAGGGGAGCCGCGCCGTGGTCGCGCTTGCGTGGCTGACGGACGCGCAGAGCCGATGGGTTGCCACCGAAGAGGCAGGCGACCTGGAACTCGGTGTGGACCCGGCCCGCTACGGCGACGACGAGAGTGCCATCGCCCCGCGTCGCGGCAAGAAGATCCTGCCGCTGCAAGCCTTCACCGGCCTCGACGGCATCCAGCTCGCCGGCCAGGTGGCCGCCCTCGCCCGGGAACTGAAGCCGGCTCACCAGGCCAAGGTCCGGGTGAAGGTGGACGTGATCGGCGTGGGCGCGTCCTGCGCCGACCAGCTCAAAACCTTTCCCGACATCGAGGTGGTCGAGGTCAACGTGTCCGAGTCGGCCACGTCCGAGACCTACCACCGGCTGCGCGATCAACTCTGGTTCTCTGCCGCGGACTGGCTCAAGGAAGGCGGCGCCCTGCCGCCCGACGACAAGCTGGCCGGCGAGCTGGTGGCGCCCGAGTACTCGTTCGACGCGCAGGGCCGTTACCACGTCGAGCCCAAGGACGAGACGATCAAGCGGCTGAAGCGCAGCCCCAACCGGGCCGACGCCGTGTGCCTCGCGATCTACCGCGGCGACGTGGTCCACGTCGAGCCCGCCGACCCGGACGCAGACACCTACCGCCTCGGCACGGGCCGCGGCTTCTGACCTGACCCCCACGAGGACACCATGACCACGAACATCTGGGGCGATGCCCTCGCGCGCAAGACCAAGGCCGACCTGGAAAGCACCACGGCCGGCGCGGGCGCCGCCCTCATCGGCATCGCCGACGCGGGTGGCTACACCGCCGCCGCCACGGTCGAGGCCGCGCTGGCCAACATCTACCTGACCAAGCGCATCCACCACGTCCGCGGCGTGGTCTACAGCAACGTCGCCAGCCTCGCGGCTTTCACCGTCGCCTCCAACGACGGCCTGACCTACACCGAGGGCCAGCGCGTGCTGCTGGCCAACCAGACCACCGCCGCGCAGAACGGCATCTACGTGGTCGGCGCCGTCGG
>JBIRBF010000110.1:0-9277 GCA_044326505.1 Candidatus Nanopelagicales bacterium
GGACCAACTCGGGGTTGGTCCGGCCGCGTCGTGCGTTCAGGGAGGCTCAGCGGTTGGTGCGCACCGCCACGCGGGAACGACGACGGCGCAACTGCAGCCGCTCGGGCTCGCTCATGCCGCCCCATACGCCGAAGTCCTGTCCGGTCTCCAGCGCCCAGGCCAAGCACTCCTGCATGACGGGGCAGGTGCGGCACACCGCCTTCGCCTTCTCGATCTGGTCCACGGCTGGACCAGCGTCTCCAATGGGAAAGAACAATTCCGGGTCGTGCGTCAGACATGCCGACTCAAAGCGCCAGTCCATCTGGCGGACCTCCATGCTCGGGTGACTCACTGCTGTGGCTCACGGTGTTGCTGGGACGCGGCTGCGCGGCGGGCTCTTCGCGAGCCTGCGCTGCCGTTGCGGCGACGGGGGCGGTGTGTCGACCCTGCGGGACGATGACCTATTGTGCGCCGTCTGTTATCAAGGGTCACACACCCACGCGGACCGCACAAGGGGTGACGACCGCCGGAAGCCGGTATTCCCGTGTTGGCTATGTCACACGCCAGATACGCTGGGGGTACTTGACTTGTGCATTATCTCTCGGGGAGCGCCTGTCGCACAGTGACGGGCGGCGGCACTCATCCCGGCCCGGCATCCCCCGATCGGCTGAACGACACCTCGGCCACAGTGCCCCGCGCCGCCCCCCTCAGCCACTGCACCCGACCGCCGTTCTCGGCCGCCAGCGTGCGGACGATCTGTAGGCCGAGCCGGCCGTCGGACTCCGGGTCGAAGCCGGCCGGCAACCCTGGTCCGTCGTCGATGACCCGCAGCTCAAAAGTCTCGGCATCCTGTTCCAGCACCACCGACACGATCGGCCGCGGCCCCGCGTGCTCGAGGGCGTTGGCGAGCAGCTCGGCCAGGCACATGGCCAGCGGCGTGGCCTGGTCGGCCGGCACTGAGCCCACCGACCCGCTGCGCCGCAACTGGGCACCCGGGGCGAGAGCGGCGCTCATGGCCAGGATGCGGTCGGCGACGTCGTCGAAGTTGGCCGAAGCCTCTGGGGCGGCGGCCAAGACTTCGTGCACCACCGCGATCGCCGACACCCGGCTGCCCGCGTCGGCCAGGGCAGTCCGGGCAGACGCACTGTCCGATCTGCGCGACTGCATCCGAAGCAGGGCTGCGACGAGTTGGAGGTTGTTCTTGATGCGATGGTGCACCTCGCGCAGACTCGCCTCGCTGCTCAGCAGGGCGCGCTCGCGGCTGCGCAGTTCGGTGACGTCGCGGACCAGGAGCAGGGCACCCGTGCGGCGCCCGCGCAGGACCAGCGGCAGCGATTCCAGCACCAGCACCGTGCCCGAGTGCTCCAACTCCAGCTGTCCGCGCGTGCGTCCGGAGGCCACCACCGCACCGGCCGGATCGAGGCCGTCGGCGCGATCGTGCAGCCGGGGCGCCAAGCGCCCCATGTCCGTCCCCACCAGGTCCACCGCGACGCCCAGCCGACGAAAGGCCGACGTGGCATTAGGCGACGCGAATTCCACCACGCCGGCGGAGTCCAACCGGATTAGGCCGCTGCCGACCCGCAGCGGGTCGTGCTGGCGGCCGCCCGACGGGAAGTCGCCGGAGACCACCATCGCGCACAGATCGTCCGCGGCGGCCAGGTAGGCCGCCTCCAGGCCGCCGGCCGCGCCCCGGTCGTCGGCGGCTGAGTACCGACCCAGCAGCGCGATGATGCGCTCGTCGGCGCTCACCGGGTACAGCTGCACCCGGGAGCCGTCCGGTGAGCGCACGTCCTGCGGTCGCCCCGACGCCTCCGCGCGCGCCATCCCCGGTCGACGTCCCCGGGCCGCGAAGGTCCCCACGACGTCCTCCGGGAACAACGTCCGACCCGTATCCGGGCGCTGCTGCGCCGCCGCCACGTATCCCCCGCCGTTCCAGGTCGGCAGCCAGAGCACCAGATCCGCGAACGAGAGGTCGGCGATGAGTCCCCAGTCCAGCGCGAGCTCCCGCAGGCGCTGCACCGCGTCCGCGTCCAAGTCGGTGTGCTCACGTGCCAGCCCGGCGATATCTGCCACTCGACCAGGGTAAGGCCGCCGACCCGTCGGCTGGCACCATTGCTGACCATGACAGTCCGTTCGCCGCGCACCGACGACCTGATCGCCAGGGATGCCGCGAGCGTCTGGCACCCCTTCACTCAGCAGAGCCTGTGGCTAGGCGACGAGCCCATCGTGGTGGACCGCGCCGAAGGTATGTACTTCTGGGACACCGACGGCCGCCGCTACCTCGACGGCGCATCGTCGTTGTGGGTCAACGTGCACGGTCACCGACGGCCGGAGATCGACGCCGCCATCATCGACCAGCTCGGCCGACTCGACCACACGACCTTCCTAGGGCTCACCCATGAGCCCGGCATCGTGCTGGCCGAGAAGTTGCTCGCCACCGCACCGGCCGGGCTCACCCGCGTCTTCTACGCCGGGGACGGCGCCAGCGCCGTGGAGGCGGCGCTGAAGATCGCCTACCAGGCCCACGCGCAGAACGGCGCCGTGCGTCCGCTCTACGCCCACGTGGCCGAGGGCTACCACGGCGACACCCTGGGCGCGGTGAGCGTCGGCGGTATCGAACTGTTCCACCACACCTACTCGGCCATCATGCTCGAGACTCGGATGGTGTCGAGCCCGGGCCTGCTGGCCGAAGGCCAGGACCGGCCGGCCCGAGCGGCGCAAGTGCTCGCCGAGCTCGAGGCGCTCTTCGCCGCCGAGGGGGATCGGGTGGGCGCCGTCGTGATCGAGCCGATGGTGCAGGCGGCGGGCGGAATGCTCACCCACGACGCGGAGTTCGTCCGCGGCGTGCGGCGCCTCTGCGACGCCAACGGCGCATACATGGTCGCCGACGAGGTGGCCACCGGCGTCGGTCGCACCGGACGGATGTGGGCCTGTGAGCACGCCGGCGTGGCCCCGGACCTGCTCACCTGCGGCAAGGGGGTCACCGCCGGGTACCTGCCGCTGTCGGCCGTGCTTGCCACAGAGGACCTCTACCGCGCCTTCCTGGGAACCGCCGCCTCGGCACGGACCTTCTTCCACGGTCACTCGTACACCGCGAATCCCCTGGCGGCCGCTGCCGCCATCGCCAACCTCGACCTCATGGCCGCCGAAGCAACCGTGCCCCGCGCCGCTGAAGTCGGCGAGCGGATCGGCGAGGCACTCGAGCCACTCGCCTCGTACGACGGGGTCATCGACATCCGCCGCATCGGCACCATGACCGGGATCGAGGTGCGCTCGGTGGGCGAGCGCACCGGTTTCGCGATCTGCCAGGAGGCCCGCCGGCGCGGGGTATGGGTGCGCCCGCTCGGGGACGTGGTGGTGCTCATGCCCCCGCTGGCCATCGGCGACGACGAGCTCGACCTGCTCACCGGCACCGTGTCCGATGCCATCCGAACGGTCGTCGGGTGAGCCCCCACACGGATCCTGAGCGGGTCTGGGAACACCTGATCAGCGCCGATGCGGAGCGCCGCTACCGCGGGCTGCACCGCGAGCTGCGACCGCGCAGCGCCGATGCGCGCCTGATCGACCTGGCCTCCAACGACTACCTGTCATTGGCTCGCGACCCGCGAGTGGTCGCCGCAGCCGCCGACGCCTCCCAACGCTGGGGAGCCGGTGCCACAGCCTCGCGGCTGGTTACCGGTGCCCTGGACCTACACGCCGAGCTGGAACTGGCCCTCGTCGAGGCGACCGGCGCAGCCGCTGGCGTGCTCTTCAGCTCCGGCTACCTAGCCAACCTCGGTGCGGTCACCGCACTGGCCGACACTGACACGCTCATCCTGTCCGACGAGCAGAATCACGCCTCGCTCATCGATGCCTGTCGCCTCAGCCGCGCGGACGTCCACGTCTTCGGCCATCGCAACGCGGCCGAGGTGGCCGAGGTGTTGGCCACCCGATCGCAGCCGCGGGCGCTCGTTATCACCGATGCCGTATTCAGCGTGGACGGCGACGTCGCGCCGCTCGCCGCGCTGCACGCGGCCTGCCGGCAGCACGGCGCAGCGCTGCTCATCGACGAGGCCCACAGCGTCGGAGTGCTCGGCCCTCGTGGAAGCGGCGCCGCCGCGGCCGCCGGACTTGCCGGGGCGCCCGACGTGGTGCTCACTCTCACCCTGTCGAAATCGCTGGCAGCCCAGGGTGGCGCCGTTCTGGGGTCGCAGATCGTGGTAACCCACCTGATCAACACCGCGCGGTCGCTGATCTTCGACACCGGGTTGGCTCCTGCCAGCGCCGCGGCAGCGCTGGCGGCGCTGGGCATTCTGCGCCGCGAGCCCGACCTGCCGCTGCGCGCAGTGGCGAACGCTCACGTGCTGCGCCAACTCGGGCAGCTGACCGGCCGCCGGGTCACCTCGCCCGATGCGGCCGTGGTGTCGGTGATCGCGGACGATCCCGGGGCCGCGGTCGCTGCGCAGCGCGCCTGCGCCGAGCTGGGCGTCGCCGTCGGCTGCTTTCGGCCGCCGTCGGTGCCCGACGGTCGCGCCCGGCTGCGGCTCACATCGCACGCGGGACTGACCGACCCCGATCTGGACCGCGCCGGGGAGGTCCTCGCGGCTGCGATGCCTGCCCCGGCCGGGGCATGGTGATGGACAGCACCCGGACCCTCGACGACCTCGTCACCGGGCCGCTCATCATCACTGGCACCGGCACGGAGGTCGGCAAGACCATCGTCACCGCCGCACTGGCCGCCGCCGCCTTGCGGGCGGGAATGACGGTCGCCGCCGTCAAACCCGTGCAGACCGGCCTCTCACCGGGCGAGCCGGGCGACGTGCAGGAGGTCGGCCGACTCTCCGGCTGCCCCACGTGCCTGGAGCTCCTGCGCTATCCGGACCCGCTCGCGCCGGCGGCCGCCGCGCGGGTGTCGGGACTGCCGGAACCGGACCTGGAAGAACTCGCCGAGCGCATCGCGGCGCTGAGCCGCGATGTGGACCTGGTGCTCGTCGAAGGCGCCGGAGGCCTCTTGGTGCCCTTCGACGGTGCCGGTCGGACACTCGTCGACCTCTGCCGCCTGGTCAGTGCCCGGACTGGGCGGCGGGTGCCGTTCGCGGTCGTGGCCGATCCGGCCCTCGGCACGCTCAACCACACGGCGCTCACCCTTGCCTCACTCGACGCCGCCGGCCTCGATGTCGCCGGCGTGGTCCTCGGCTCATGGCCGTCGGATCCGGACCTGGCCTGTCGATCCAACCTGGCCGACCTGCCCGCGATCGTCGGCGCCCCGCTCGCCGGCGTACTGCCCGCCGGATCGGCGGCGCTGGACCGGGAGGCCTTCGCCGCCGCCGCCGTCGCAGGTATGGCCCCGCGCTTCGGCGGGACGTTCAGTGGGACAATGACCGCATGACTCAGGTGATCGACACGTACCCCGGTCCCGACGCGGACGCCGACGACGTCCTGGTCCGCGCCCGCGAGCAGGTGCTCGAGCGCGGCGAGGGGCTCAGCGAGGCCGACGTGCTGCAGGTGCTCACCCTTCCCGAGGACCGCATCGCCGACCTGCTGGGCCTGGCCCACGAGGTGCGGATGCGCTGGTGCGGACCGGACGTCGAGGTCGAGGGGATCGTGTCGGTCAAGACCGGCGGCTGCCCCGAGGACTGCCACTTCTGCTCCCAGTCGGGGTTGTTCCCCTCTCCCGTGCGGGCCGCCTGGCTGGACATCCCGAGCCTGGTCGAGGCGGCCGTGCAGACCGCCGCCACGGGGGCCACGGAGTTCTGCATCGTCGCGGCAGTGCGCGGGCCGGACGACCGGCTGATGGCGCAGATGCGCGAGGGCGTCGCCGCGATCCGGGCCGCGGTCCAGATCAACGTCGCCGCCAGTCTCGGAATCCTCACACCCGCGCAGGTCGACGACCTGGTCGAGATGGGCATCCATCGCTACAACCACAACCTCGAGACCGCGCGCAGCTACTTCCCCAACGTGGTCACGACCCACACCTGGGACGAGCGCATGGACACGCTGCGACTCGTGCGCGACTCGGGCATGGAGGTCTGCTGCGGAGGCATCGTCGGCCTCGGTGAGACCCTCGAGCAGCGCGCCGAGTTCGCCGCCCAACTCGCCTCGCTGGATCCGCACGAGGTGCCGTTGAACTTCCTCAACCCGCGGCCGGGCACGCCGTTCGAGAAACTGCCCGTCATGAGCACCTCGGATGCCCTGCGCACCATCGGCGCATTCCGGCTGGCGCTCCCGCGGACCATCCTGCGCTACGCCGGCGGCCGCGAGATCACCCTGGGCGAGCTCGGCACCCGGGAGGGTCTGCTCGGCGGCATCAACGCCGTCATCGTGGGCAACTACCTCACCACCCTCGGGCGCAGCCCGGATGAGGACCTGGGCCTGCTGGCCGAGCTGAGCATGCCGGTCAAGGCGTTGTCGGACACGCTGTAGCCGACCGAACCGCACTTGCCGCGCGAATGCGGCAGGCTGAGCCATGCCACGCTCGACGACACCTCGGAGGAACCAGCGGCCATGATGGAGAACAAGAACCTGATCACGGTGGTCGCAGTGGCGTTGATCCTGGTGCTGCTGGTGGCAGTTTTCATCAGCCTGATCTAGTAGTCGGCGGATACCGGGCGCCGACGCGAGGAGGACCATGAGCGAGCTCATCAGCGGCCACGGCGGCCACCACATGATCGCCGCAGCGCAGGCCTATGGGGTGCAGACGCTGTTCACGCTCAGCGGCGCCCACATCTTCCCGCTCTACGACGCGGCCGTAGGCGGCGCCGACGGCTACGACCAGGCCGACCGGGACAACACCCGAGCTCTGCGCGAGGGTCGGATGCGGATCATCGATACCAGGCACGAGGCAACCGCGGTATTCGCCGCCGAGGGCACGGCCAAGCTCACCCGCACCCCCGGCTTCGCGGCTGTCACAGCCGGACCCGGGGTGACGAACT
Organism: Candidatus Nanopelagicales bacterium; assembly: GCA_044326505.1. Taxonomy (GTDB): domain Bacteria; phylum Actinomycetota; class Actinomycetes; order S36-B12; family UBA10799; genus JACJWR01. Next base: position 6,891 of record JBIRBF010000110.1, read on the forward strand.
CCATCAGCCCGCTCGCGTCGGCCTACTACAATGGCGTGCCGCTGGTGCTCGTCGGCGGCCGAGCGCCGGAGTTTCGCCGCGGCACCGGCGCGCTGCAGGAGATCGACCACCTGCCCCTGGTCGCACCCGTGACGACCTACGCCGCGACTCTCGCCGATCCGCAGACGATCGGCGCTGGCACGGCCGCCGCCTTCGCCGCCGCTCTGACCCCGCACCGCGGACCGGCCTTCGTCGACGTCCCGATGGATCGCTTCTACACCCCGGCCGACGCCCCCGCGCCTACCGCCGACCGCGTGGCCCCCAGCGGTCCCGATCCGGCCGACATCGACCGCGTGGCAGCGCTGCTGGCACGTGCTGAGCGGCCGGTGCTCATCCTCGGGTCCGACGTGTGGTTGGGCGGCGCCGAACAGGCCGCCCGCGCCCTGGCCGAGACGGCGGGACTGCCGGTCATCGCCAACGGCCTGGCCCGCGGCATCCTGCCCAAGGGGCATCCGCTGCTGGTGACGCGGGCTCGGGGCGCTGCCCTGGGCGGCGCCGACCTGGTGATCGTCGCCGGAACGCCGCTGGACTTCCGGCTCGGCTACGGCATCTTCGGCGACCCGCCCGCCCCTGTGGTGCATCTGGTGGACGCGCCTGATCAGGTATCCAGCCACGCCAACCCGGCGGCATGGGTGACGGGCGACCTGGCCATGACCCTGGGTCAGCTGCTCGGGGCCTGGGAGCTCGTCGGATCAGACACGGAGCGGGGCGGCTGGGCCACTGGTCTTCGGGCCACCGCGGAGGCCGCCGCGGCTGCGGACGCCGAACTCCTCGCCGCGGACACCAACCCCATCCACCCTGCGCGCATATACGGCGAGCTGGTGCCTCGGCTCACCGACGACACCGTGGTCATCGGCGACGGCGGCGACTTCGTGTCGTTCGCAGGCCGTTTCATCGAGCCGGCCCGGCCCGGCCACTGGCTCGATCCCGGCCCGTTCGGGTGCCTTGGGACGGGGTTGGGCTACGCACTAGCGGCGGGCACGGCCCTGCCCGCCGAACCGTCGGTCCTGCTGCTGGGCGATGGGGCCGCTGGGTTCTCGCTGATGGACGTGGACACGCTGGTACGCCACAACATCCCGACGGTCATGGTGATGGGCAACAACAGCGCCTGGGGCCTCGAGAAGCACCCCATGCGGCTGCTGCACTCCTACGACGTGGCCGCCGACCTGCAGCCAGGTCTGCGCTACGATGAGGTAGTGCGCGCCCTCGGCGGCGCCGGCGAGGTGGTCACCCGCGCCTCCGACATCGGGCCGGCGCTAGATCGCGCCTTCGCCTCCGGCGTGCCGTACCTGGTCAACGTGCTCACCGACCCGGAGGCCGCCTACCCGCGCTCGACTACGGGCCTTTAGCTGCCCACAGCGCGACGGGTACCCCTCCCGCCGGCATGGCTACTCCCCGAGAAACCGCTGCCGGTCCACCAGCGCCCGGGTGATGGTCCCCTGGGCGATCGGCTGCCCGTCGGCGGTGTGGCTCGCGCTCACTGCGAAGGTCTGCCGACTGCCCTGGTGCGATGTCAGCACCGCGGTGCACTCGACCTCCGCACCCACTTCGCTGGCCGCGAGGTGCGTCACCGCCACGCGCGTCCCCACCGACACCATCCCCGCCGGCGGCTGGGCGACCTGCAGGGTGGCGGCCTCCAGCCAGGCCACCAGCACCGGAGTGCCGAGCACGGCCACCGTGCCCGAGCCGACTGCGACAGCCGTGTCGGCGGAGCCGACCACGCGCACCAGGCGTGCGGCGGGCATCTCGGCAGGAGCGCTGTCGGCGGGTGACTCGTTCATCATTGGGCAGGGTAGCCGCAGCGTTGGCGGCGCCGTGCGGCACCATGGCCGCATGGCCGAATTCGACCCCGCCGACGGGCCCTACTGCCAGAACTGCGGCACGCCGGGCGAGGACCACGCCGCATGCCGGCGCGCACTGGCGCTCGAACCGCCGCGCTTCTGCCGAGTCTGCGGCCGGCGGATGGTGGTCCAGGTGCTGCCGGCCGGATGGCGGGCGACGTGCTCGCGCCACGGCACAGCGTCTGTGATCACCCAATAGTCCGGCAGCCCAACTCGGGGAGCCGTAACACTTCACTCAGGCCCCGCCGATGGCGATACCGTGAAGCGTGAGCATGTACAGCCAGCCGGCCGGGAACGACTCGCCCTTCGGCCCGCCCGGCGGCGACCCAGCCCCAGGCGGCCCCCACCAGCCCGCCGCGCCAACACTGCCGCCGCGGCGGCCGACTCCCCAACCGACTCCTCAACAGACGCCTCCGGCGGCCTACCCGCCCGCGACCGGCGTCCAGCCGCCGGCCAGGCCGCAACCCACCGCGCCGCCAGCTGCGCAGCCCGCCGCCGCACCGGCCC
>JBIRBF010000256.1:0-2044 GCA_044326505.1 Candidatus Nanopelagicales bacterium
CAGGCGTCGCCGTCGGCGGAGTAGTCCTCCCGCACCGTGCCCCACGCCCGCTCCGACAGGTACGTCCCCCACCGCTGCCACGGCGCCTCACCGGCCACCGCCGCATCCAACCGACCCTGCTCCACCGTCGCCGCCCGCCGCTCGGCGTTGGGGACGAACGGCGAGGTGGGATGCGGCTGCGGACCCACGGCCTGCGACCCCTCAGCCGCCCCGCGCTGTTCGGTTTCGCTGACGGCAGGGTTGGGCTGGGCCATCACAGGCTCCTTGGGGTCCGAGTGGTGCTGCTCACGTGCCAGCGAAGGGTGTGGGTCGGAACGTGGGCAGCGATCAGAACGACACCGTCGGCGGCGCGGTCTGGCCCGCCGGCGCCTGGTAGAACGTCCGCCGCCCGACGTTGGCCATCCCGGCGAAGAACATCCACGGCATGGTGGCCACCAGCTTGTTCAGCGTGGACACGGAGTCGTTGTAGTACTGGCGGGCGAAGGCCAGCTGGTTCTCGGTGTCGGCCAGTTGTCGCTGCAGATCGAGGAAGTTCGTCGAGGCCTTGAGGTCCGGGTAGTTCTCGGCCACGGCCATGACGTTGACCAGTGCCTTGTCCAGCTCGGCCTCTGCGGCGGCCTTCTCCTCCACGGTTCCACTGGCAGCGGCCTGGGTGACCCGGGCGCGGGCAGCGGTGACGTTCTCGAACACCGACTTCTCGTGGGTGGCGTAGCCCTTGACGGTCTCGACCAGGTTGGGGATCAGGTCCGCTCGCCGCGTCAGCTGCACATCGATGCCGCCGAGGGCCTCCTGTGCGTTGATGTCGGCTTTGCGCAGCTTGTTGAAGCCGACGACGAAGAAGAGGATCAGCACCACGACGATGATCGCGATGATGATGAGGGCGATGGTCATTTGTTTCCTCCTGCTGGTCTGTGAGTCACACTAGAGTGTGGGCGCCGCTCGGCGCGAGGGTCGCTACCAAGAACCGCCGCCGCCACCCCCGCCACCGCCGCCGAACCCGCCGGAGAACCCGCCGCCGCCGGAACCCGACGAACTGCGCTGGGACGCCTCGTAGGCGCCGATGGTGGACGACAGGGAGTCCGAGAAGCTGTCGAACCCGCCGCCGGAGCTGAACAGCCCGTGGTAGCCGTAGCCGATCGGGTACCAGACCGGGATCGGCGGGTCGTCGTGCATCTCGGCGCGGTACTTCTCGGCCCACTTGTCGGCGACGCCGAAGGCCACGGCGTACGGCAGGTAGGTGATGAACGTGCCTTGTCGGGCGCTGAAGTCGAAGCGCTGCTCCGAGGACGGCGTGGACAGCATGCGCCGGAAGCCGCCGGACTCCGACCACAGCCGGCGGCCGGTCTGGGTGCGCCTGGTGCCCACCCCTGCGGCCCGCAGCCCCAGTCCGGCGATGACGAAGGCCGCGAACGGCAGGCCATACATGGTGGGGGTGAAGAAGCCTACGAGTCCCACGGCGGCGAGCACGAGGGCCACCAGCCAGAGGGTCTTGCCGAGCTTCTCCATCGGCTCGCTCACGACCGACTTGGACTCCTGGCCCCAGGACTTGGTCGCTGTGATGGCCGACTTCTGCGCCGCCTGCAGCATCTTGCCCACCGCGGTGCTCTTGTCTGCGGTGATCGATGAGCCGTAGTTCTGCAGCCCGAGCGAGGATCCAACCGCAGCCGTGACGGGGTCGGCGGTCGACCAGTACTGCGGGTAGGTGATGCCCTGCACCGTCCACTGGTCGCCATCGTTGAAGAGCTTGACCAGGTTGAGGTCGGCGGCCCGAAGCAGGCTGGACACCAGGGCGTGGTCGCCCACCGTCTCGGTGTCCATATAGACGGTCTGGACCGGTCCGAGGCCCTGTGGCGGGGCGTACATGACCGGGAAGCCGGGCTTGGCCTCACGGCTGCGCCACTCCCAGAAGGCCCCGAGCGCGGCGCCCAGGAGCGTCAGCAGCCCCACGAGTACCGCGAGCGGCACGCTGCGTCCGAGCACCGGATCGAACGAAGCCGACCATGGCAGCGTCTTGGCGGTGGGCTGCTCGGCGACCAGCGGGATG
>JBIRBF010000030.1:0-19261 GCA_044326505.1 Candidatus Nanopelagicales bacterium
AAGCCGCAGACGGCAGGCCGCGTTGATGGCGGCGAACTGGCGGCGGCGGTGAAGTCGGCGCTCGGGATGGGTTGAGTCGGGTGCTGTGCCTACCATCGCGGCATGGCGACCTACCTGCGCGAAGCGTCCGTCACGGGGCTCTACGGCGATCGTGATCTGCAGGTGGTCATCCCGGCCGAGGACTCGATCGCCTTCATCCACGGGCCCAACGGGATCGGCAAGAGCACGCTCCTGCGCTTGCTCCTCAATCTCCTGACGTTCAACTTCCCCTCGCTGGCCCGCATCCCCTTCGAGTCGGCGACGGTGACGCTGGCCGCCGACGATGCTGAGGACGTCGTCGTGGAGGTCCGCCGACCCGGCGATACGTGGTCGCTCGAGGTAACCATCGATGGGCATACCTGGCCGATCGAGGTATTCACCGCCGCGGAGGAGCGGGCGTTCACCCGGTACCTGGAGGAGTTTCTGCCGGAGCTCGTGCTGCTGCCGAACGGCCGATGGTGGGACGAGCGCACGGCCTCGGAGTACACGTTGCGCGAAGTGCTCGCGATCGTGGCCGAGCGCGCCCCTACCGGCTCGACCGGGCGACTGGGGTACGACCCGTCGCTGGCTCAGGCGATGCCGTCGATCGATGTCGAGTACATCGGCGCTGATCGGCTGCGCAATGATCTCGCGCCGCTACTGCGCCGCGAGCGGGATGCCTTCGAGCTCAGCGGCGAAGCCGGTTCCGGGTACGTCGGGGCAGGGGGTTCGACCGCGGCGCTCTTCCGGCATCGGCGGGCGTTGGCCCACGGCATCGCCGGCGCCCGTGCCGACGCCGCGGCAGTTGCCCGCAGCTTGGACCAGACCTTCCCGGCGCGACTCGTCGCCGACGCCGGTCGGTTCGCCCTCACGGGTCCGGAGCTGGTCGAGTCCTTCGCCGCGCTCGACGGGCAATACGCGGAGCTGGCGCGGGTCGGCCTCGTGGAGGACGTCGTCCAGGCCGAGCCCGAGCTGCCCGACGATGCGCCCGAGTGGATGCGTATGGCGCTCACCCTCTGGCTCTCCGACGCGCAGGCTAAGCTCGAGCCGCTGCGGGCGCTGGGGACCAGGATCGAGCTGTTCCTGCGGCTGGCCCGGCGCAAGCTCGCCGACAAGGATTTCGAGGTCAACGCCCGCGACGGATTCGTCGTCCGGACCGCTGCCGGCTACGAACTGGCGCCCACAGCGCTGTCCAGCGGCGAACAGCATCAACTCTTGCTGCTGTACCGGATGATCTTCCGCGATTCGGGGCGCCGCCTGTTCCTGATCGACGAACCGGAGATCAGCCTGCACGTGGGCTGGCAGGAGGAGTTTGTCGCCGACCTGGTCGAGATCGCCGGAGTGAACGACTCCCAGTTCTTGCTCGCGACCCACAGCCCGCTGATCATCGGCGAGCGGTACGACCTGCTGGTCGATGTCACCGGTGCGGATTCACTGTGAGGAGTCCGGCCGATGGTCTGACGGCGGCCGAGGTGATCTCGTACGCGCTGATGAAGACCACGAAGGACGAGGTCTGCATCATGGTGGAGGGCACGAAGGACAGGGATGCGTTCGCCGCCATCCTGCGCCGTCCCCCCAGCCATTGCGTCCCGGCGAGGGGCAAAGCAGCCGTGATCGAGGTCGCCGAGGTGATCGCTAGCACCAAGAAGCGCCGCGTCATCGGGATCGTCGACGCCGACGAGCTCAGCGCCACCGGCGGCGCGGTTGACGCGGCTTGCCCGGTGTTCACGACTGACTACCGGGACCTTGAGTCGATGCTCTTCTTCAGCCCGGCCGGGCGGCGGGTGCTGCTGCAGTTGTTCGATGCGGACATCGTGTCGGCGATCGAGACCGGGCAGGGCGTCGACATCCGGACGTGGTTCGCCCGGCAGTTGGCCGTCGTGGGTGCAGTGCGAACGCTCAACGCAACCGACGACCTGTGGATCAGTTTCGCCAACTTCGGCGTGGCCAAGTACGCCGACGTGCGGAGTCTGCGGTTGGACGGACGGACCTTCCTGCGGGATGTGGCGTCGGGAAGCCGCCGGATCGGCAGTCCGCCGGCATTCGTCCGCAAAGTCGAGGAGTTACTCAAGCGGGTGCCGCCGGAGAAGCTCACACACGGGCACGACCTGACAGCTTTCCTGGCTGTGCTGGCCGCCGGGCCGAGGGGCGCTGGCGGCACCCCGGACCAGTCAGCGATCGAGATGGCGCTGCGCGCGGCGTACACGCCGTGGGACTTCCGGCGCTCCGCCCTGCACGGACGCTTGCTGGAGTGGGGCCGCGACAACGTCGACATCGTGCTCGACCCGGACGAGTGATGCCGGGGCCGACTACTGGTCCTCGAACGCGGTGCACTGCCAGCGGCCGTCCAGCCCCTCGAGCCGAACGGCGATGGCCCGGTACCGACCGTCCTCGCACACGATGATGCTCGACTCGACGATGCCGTCGATGGGTTGTTTGACGTGGACGCTGCCGACGCGCGGCGGGCGCGCCGCGGGTGGTCCCTTGCGTGCAGCGCACTGTGCTCGCAGCTGCGCGAGGGTCGAGTTGCTCACCCAGCCGTTGAGTTGCCGGATGGGCCGGCGCCCGACGAGCACCTCGAGCACCGCCAACGCGATCGTGCGGCTGACGTGCGCCGGATCGCCGAGCTCCGATTCGGGCGTGGGCTGTCGCCCGAAGTCGTCGATCGGCCGGATGCGAGCAGGCAGCGTGGACGTAGTCGACATGGGTTCCCCTCCCGAGTTGCATCCGCGCGGCCAACCCCCTGTGGCGCTGCGGCACCCAATGAGTAGCCGCGGCACGTGGTCAACTCAATACGTTGCGTGGCCCCCTGTGGACAATCCGTCGCCCCGGCGGGGGACCCCCCATCGCTTCGCTGGGGACGGCCGGTCATCCACAGAAGCGACCCGCCGCCGGTCGTCTGCCAGACTCGCCTCATGACCTCTGAGCCGGTGCGCCCAACCGCCCTCCTCGTCGACTGGGGCGGCGTGCTGACCGCGGACCTCTCGTCGGTTATGGCCGCGTGGACCAGCGGTGAGGACTTCGAGGCCGCGCACTTCGCGGACGTGATGCGGCACTGGTTCGGGGCCGACGGCGATGCCGAGGCGCGTCTCAACCCGGTGCATGCGCTGGAACGCGGCGAAGCCGCCGTGCCCGACTTCGAACAGGTACTGGCCGAGGAGCTCACTCGTGCCAGCGGACGCTCCGTCTCTGCCGACGGGCTGCTCGGCCGCTTGTTCGGACACTTCTCACATGCACCGGACATGGTGGCGCTGGTGCGCCGCGCCCACGACGCCGGCATCAAGACCGCGCTGCTGTCCAACTCCTGGGGCAATGACTACCCCTCGGACCTGTTCGACGGCATGTTCGACCAGGTGGTCATCTCCGGGGAGGTGGGGATGCGCAAGCCGGAGCCCGAGATCTTCCACTACACCGCGCGCCTGGTCGAGGCGGCGCCGCGCGAGTGCGTCTTCGTCGACGACCTGGCCCACAACGTCGCAGCCGCTGCACGGTTGGGCTTCCTCGGGATTCACCACGTGAGCTATTCGGTGACCGCTACCGAGGTCAGTACCCTCTTCGCGGTTGACCTGCGCTAACTCGCCCGACATCGGCGCGTGCCACTATGGCGATAGGTTCTGCGGCGGCAGCAGTCCGAGCCGGCGGGAACGGCGCGACGAGCGGGATCGGCGGAAGGAGAAGGTCGTGGTCGACCGGCTGAGCATCGAGGATGCCTCGTTCCTGTACCTCGAGGACACCACAACCCCCATGCACGTCGGCGGGGTGGCGATCTTCCGCGAGTCCGAGGCGGGTTTCGACTACGACCGGTTGGTCAAGCTCATCCGGGATCGCATCGCCTTGGCCCCGCGCTACCGGCAGAAGATCAAGGCGGTTCCCGGCAACCTCGGCGCCCCGGTGTGGGTGGATGACAGCAGCTTCGACGTCACCTTCCACGTCCGCAGATCGGCCCTGCCCCGGCCCGGCACCGATGCCCAGCTGCGCGAGCTCGTCGCCCGGATCATGGCCCGACCGCTGGACCGTAATCGGCCCATGTGGGAGATGTACCTGGTCGAGGGCCTCAAGGGTCGCCGCTTCGCGATCCTGACCAAGAGCCACCACACGATCGTGGATGGGATCATGAGCGTGGACATCGGGCAGGTGATCCTGGACGATGCCCCGAGCGCGGAGGCCGGGACCACCCAGGTGTGGCGCCCCACCCGAGAGCCGTCCCAGGTGGAGTTGCTGGTGGGGGCGGCCGCCGAGCAGTTGCGTAGCCCGGCCGAGGCCGTCGATTCGGTGAAGCGCGGGGTGCACGACGTCACGTCGACGGTCACCGGCATCGGTCGGTCCATGCTCGGTCTGATGTCGGCAGCGGTGTCGGTGGCCCGTGCCCCGGCGCACGGACCGCTGAACTTCGAGCTCTCCGAGCAGCGCCGCTTCGCGATGGCCTCGTTGAAGCTGTCTGATTTCAAGGCGATCCGCACGGCCCACGGCGGGACGGTCAACGACGTCGTGCTGGCCGTGATCACCGGAGCCCTGCGGACGTGGCTGCAGTCCCGCGGCGAGCGAGTGTCGCCGCGCGCCGAGATCACCGCGCTGGTACCGGTCAGCGTGGAGCCCTCGTTCGAGAACACCCACCCCGGCGACGTGCAGCCGTTCCTGGTCCAGCTCCCGATCGGCGAAGCCGACCCGGTCGTGCGGTTGAGCCGCCTGTCCTACGAGATGCACCGCCACCGCGAGAGCAGCAGGCTGGTCGGGGCCGAGACGCTGGCGACCATCGCCGGCTTCGCCCCCCCGACCCTGCACGCGCTGGGGGCCCGGGTGGGGGCAGACATTAGCCAGCGGGTCTACAACCTCAGCATCACCAACGTGCCAGGACCGCAGACGCCGCTGTTCGTGGGCGGGGCCGAGATGGTCGCGGCCTACCCGGTGGTGGCGCTCACCCGTGGCCACGGGCTGAGCGTCGGCTTGACGTCCTACAACGGCGGGATGTACTTCGGCCTGAACGCCGACCGCGACGGGGTGCCCGACGTGGACGAGCTCTCGGACTGCCTCAAGTCGTCGCTGTTCGAGCTCAAAGAGGCGTCCAAGACGCGCCGACGTCCTCGCCGGAGCACCAGCGACCAGAGCTGACGCCGCTGCACCACCGGGGTAATCATCCCCGGGACGGGGGACACGGACAGATTTGCGGCGTATCTTGGCCAAAGGTCGTGGCCCGAGCGCGCGACCGATCGTCGTCCAGCGCCATTGGGTGTCATCCCGGCGCCGTACTCGGAGGTTCGCCATGGCGCGTCGCCGACCCAAGCGGGGGATCGTGCTGGGCGGGGGCGGCATGCTCGGCGCTGCCTGGATGGTGGGGGCGCTATGCGCCCTGGAAGAAGTGCATGGTTTCGATCCGCGCAAGGCCGACGTGATCGTGGGCACCTCGGCAGGCTCGGTCCTGGCCGCCCTCCTGGGCGCGGGCGTGAGCGCGCAGCACCTCCGCGACCACCAGTTCGGGCACCCCATCAACAGCGGTCCGTTGGCCGGGTACTCCTGGGACTACGAGCGGGCCACAGGCGACAAGCGACCCAAGATCCCGCGACTGGTCCCGGCCTCGGCAAAGGCATTCACCAGCAGTGCCCGCAGGCTGCGGCAGCTCCCGCCGACGGCGGTGCTCGCTGGTTTCATGCCAGAGGGAAAGGGGTCGCTGGAGCGAATACAGCACCTGGTCGAGGCCATTACGCCGATGGATGAGTGGTCACCGCACCCGAATCTCTGGATCGTCGCTATGGACCTGGACGAGAGCCGGCGCGTGGCGTTTGGCAGGGCCGGTGCGCCGTTATCGCCGCTCGCCTCGGCCGTGATGGCGTCGTGCGCGATCCCGTCGTGGTTCCAACCGGTGGAGATCGACGGGCACAAGTACGTCGACGGCGGGGCCTGCTCAGCGACGAGCGTGGACCTGGTGGCGGACATGGGTCTGGACGAGGTCTATGTGTTGGCCCCCATGGTCTCGTTCGCGGTAGATCGGCCGTCCAACATGATTGCCCGGCTGGAGCGGCGCTGGCGCGTGTCGGTGACGCGGCGCTGCCTGGCAGAGGCCGAGAAGGTGCGTGAGCGCGGCGCGTCGGTGGTGCTACTGGGACCTGGGCCGGAGGACCTCGAGGCCATGGGCGGCAACGTCATGGACGTCACCCGCCGCCTGCCTGTGCTCGAGACCAGCCTGCGGACCTCGGTCGAGGCGCTACGTGATCCGGATCGGGTCGGACCCGACCATCTGGCCGACGTGGTCTAGCCCGGATCCGGCTGGTGTCGCATAGGCCATCCAGTCGCTGGATTGGCAGCGGCCGTGGCCTCGGTGCCAGGATGGCGCCATGGATGCTGTGACCACGCCACCCGCGCCCGTCAACGAGCCCGTCCTCAACTACGCGCCGGGGAGCCGGGAGCGCGCCGAGATCGAGCGGCGCCTGCGCATCATGGGCGAGCAGGGTGCGATCGAGCTGCCGTGCGTCATCGACGGCGAGGACCGGATGGCCGGCGGCGAGTCGATCGAGGTCGTGCAGCCGCACGCCCATGCCAAGGTGCTCGGCGTCACGGCGAACGCGGCGCGTGCCGATGCCGAGGCTGCTGTCGCGGCCGCGCGCGCCGCAGCCCCGATGTGGCGGGCGCTGTCCTACGACGATCGCGCTGCGATCCTGCTGAAGGCCGCCGACCTGCTCGCCGGGCCATGGCGCGCGACGCTCAACAGCGCCACCATGCTGGGGCAGTCCAAGACCGTCTACCAGGCCGAGATCGACGCGGCCTGCGAGCTGATCGACTTCTGGCGCTACAACGTGGGCTTCGGCCGGCGGATCCTGGCCGAGCAGCCCGACAGCTCGCCCGGGGTGTGGAACCGCCTGGACCATCGGCCGCTTGAGGGTTTCGTCTATGCGGTCACGCCGTTCAACTTCACGGCCATCGCCGGCAACCTGCCGACCGCGCCGGCGCTTATGGGCAACACGGTCGTGTGGAAGCCCGCGCCGACGCAGCAGTTCGCCGCTCACTACCTGATGAAGCTGCTGCAGGAGGCGGGGCTGCCGCCCGGCGTCATCAACATGGTGACCGGCGACGGCATTGCTGTCAGCGACGTGGTGCTAGCCCAACCGGATCTGGCAGGGATCCACTTCACCGGATCCACCCCCGTGTTCCAGATGCTCTGGCGCACCGTGGGCGAGCGGATCGCGTCCTACCGCACCTACCCCCGCCTGGTCGGCGAGACCGGCGGCAAGGACTTCATGCTCGCGCACCCGTCGGCAGACCCCGGAGTGCTGACCACGGCGATGATCCGGGGCGCCTTCGAGTTCCAGGGTCAGAAGTGCTCGGCCGCCTCGCGCGCCTACGTGCCTCGCAGCCTGTGGCATCGAATCGGCGACGACTTCCTGAGCCAGACCGACGACATCGCCCAGGGCGACGTGACGGATCTGCACAACTTCATGTCGGCGGTGATCGACCGCAAGTCCTTCGACAAGAACGTCGCGGCGATCGAGCGCGCGCGCAAGGATCCGACGGTGGAGGTCGTCGCGGGGGGTGCCTATGACGACTCAGTCGGCTACTTCGTCCGCCCGACGGTGCTGCTCGGCAGCGATCCGGGCCGGGAGTTCTTCCGGGAGGAGTACTTCGGGCCCGTGCTGGCCGTGCACGTCTACGAGGACGACGCCTTCGACGATGTGATGGCCCAGATGGAGTCGGTGGCACCCTACGGGCTCACTGGGTCAATCCTCGCCGGCGACCGCCGCGTGATCGCGGAGGCGACTGAGTACCTGCGCTTCGCGGCCGGCAACTTCTACATCAACGACAAGCCCACAGGCGCCGTCGTCGGCCAGCAACCGTTCGGCGGCGGCCGGGCGTCCGGCACCAACGACAAGGCCGGAGCCATGCAGAACCTGATGCGGTGGACCTCGACGCGCGCGATCAAGGAGACGCTCGACCCGCCGACCGCGTACGGCTACCCCTTCATGGGCTGAGGGGGCGCTGGCGCCCGTTGGGCCGCGCCCGGCCTTCCGCCGCTGGTAGGGGGCGCTTGGCTGCTCCTGTGGGCGGGCACCTGGTCGAAGGTGCGTTTTCTTACGCCTGCGCGCCCCCTATCAGCGGCTTCCGGCCGCTCTCGGCCGGTGGGGCGGTCCGCGTGAGGGTTGGCGCGACGGGGGCGGCGCAGGCGTAGGACAGCGCACCCTCGGTCACTTTGGCGCCCTCGAGAGCAGCCCAGCCGCCCCCGACGCGCCTTCCCGGAAGCGGACCAACACCCCCTCAGCCCTGGGCGAGCCAGTCGCGGCCGATCTGGTTCTCCTTGTTGATGCCGCGCTCGATCTGTTCGCCGATCACCGACTCGATCTTTCCGCCGACCAGGGGCACCGAGACCTTGATCTCGAACGTCACGTCGATCACGCAGCCGTCGCCTTCGGGGCGCAGGTTGAGGCCGCCCGACACGCTCGAGGGGGTGCCGGCAAACTCCAGTGCCACCGCGCAGGTGCGGGCGCCGAGGTCGTCGGCGGGGCTCCAGCGGTCGGTCTCGTCGACGTTGATGGACTCTCCAGTGAAGCTCTTGACGAACGACGGCACCTGGGCCGGCAGGTCGCGCACCGCGTGGACGATCGTGTCCGAACCCGCCTCGGAGACCTCGACCTGGGGGTTGCGCCCCCCGGTGCCGGTCAGCTTGGCTTCGACGTAGCCGGGGTCGATCATCATCGCGAAAACCTCTTCGCATGGCGCGTCGTAGGTCATCTGGGTCTTGATCGTCTTGGACATGCACGCTCCATCGTCGTTGGCAAGCGCCCCGGCGGGGCGTCGCACTAGCCTGACAGAGTGAGCAGTCGCGAAGCACCACTCGCCAATGATCCGGTGGTCAACGACATCCTTCGGCGTGGAATCGACCATGCCGAGCAGGGCCATCCGCCCGAGGACCGGCGCAGGCTGGCCGACTTGGTGCGGGACTACTTCGCCCACGTGGCGCCGGCCGACCTTGTGGGCAACGACCCGACCGACCTGGTGGGCCTGGTGACCAGCCACCGGAAACTGGCCGCGCAGCGGGATCCGTCGGAGACCAAGGTCGCCGTGTTCACCCCGACGGTCAACGAGCACGGCTGGTCGTGCGGCCACACGGTGGTGCAGATTGTCGCCGACGACATGCCGTTCCTGGTGGACTCAGCATGTCTGTCTCTCACTCGTGCGGGGCACGATCTGTACTTGCTCATCCATCCGCAGTTGGTGGTCGTGCGCGACGGCCAGGGCCGGTTGCAGCGTGTCCTGGGCCTGTTGTCGGACCATCCGCCGGCGGACTGGCCCGAGGGCGCCATCGCCGAGGCGTGGATCACCGTCGAGATCAATCGCGAGTCCGACGCCGCCGAACTGGTCGCCATCGAGCAGCGGGCCGCCGGTGCCCTGGGCGACGTGCGCGCAGCAGTTCGCGACTGGCCGCAGATGAAGAACGTCGCCGTCGAGCTGGCGAACGCGTTGCGCGAGGATCCGCCCAGCACGGTGGACCCAGGTGAGGCAGCCGAGGATGCGGATTTCCTGGACTGGCTCGCCGACGATCACTTCACGTTCCTGGGCTACCGGGAGTACGACCTGGTGGACGACGACCAGGCGCTGCGGCCCGTGCCCAACAGCTCACTTGGCATCATGCGCGAGGCCACCAACGACTCGACATCGTTCCGCAAGCTCGCTCCGGCGGTGCGCGAGAAGGCGGTCGAGCCGCACCCGCTCGTCCTCACCAAGGCCAACACCAGGTCGACGGTGCACCGCAATACCTACTTGGACTACGTCGGAGTCAAGCGCTTCGACGACGAGGGCAAGGTCGTAGGGGAGCGACGTTTCCTTGGCCTCTACACGGGGTCGGCCTACGCCCAGCCGCTGTCGATGATCCCGGTGCTGCGTCGCCTCGAACAGCAGACCGCGGACATGGCGGGGGTCGATGCGAGCTCGCACCGCGGCAAGGACTTCCTGCATTTCATCGAGTCCTACCCGCGGGACGACCTTTTCCAGATCGATGCCGAAGAGCTCTTCCGGGTCGGGACCGCGGTCCTGGGCATGCAGGAGCGGCGCATGGTGCGGGTGTTCCTACGCAAGGACGACTACGGGCGCTTCTACTCGGTGCTGGTCTACCTGCCGCGCGACCGCTACACGACCACGAACCGGATCGCGATCCAGCAAATCCTCACCGAGACCCTGCACGGCGTCGCCGTGGATTACACCACCACGGTCGGCGAGTCGCTGTTGGCGCGGCTGAACTACACGGTCCGGGTCGACCCTGTCCATCGCGACCAGGAGATCGACACCGAGGCCCTCGAGGCGCGCATTCGGGCGGCGATCCGGTCCTGGGAAGACGACTTCGCCGACGCTCTGGCGAACGACGTGGGAGAGGAAGTGGCCGCCCGCATCGCGCCGCTCTACGGGCCCGGGCTGCCCGACGCCTACCGCGAGGCGTACTCCGCCCGTGCCGCGGTGGCCGACATCCGCACGTGGGAGGGCCTTGAAGACGGCGAGATCGCCGTCTCGCTGTACGAGCCGCTGGACGCCCCGGAGTCGCAGCGTCGGTTCAAAGTCTTTCGCGTCGGCCAGCCGATGACGCTACTCGAGGTGCTGCCGATCCTGTCGGCGCTCGACGTCGAAGTCGTCGACGAGCATCCGTACGTGATCCACCGCGACGGCGAGCCCACCGCGTATCTGTACGACTTCGGCCTGACGGTGCGCAACTACGAGGACCTCCCCGACCTCGACACCCTGGTCGAGCGCTTCTCGGCAGCCTTCACCGCGGCCTACAACGGAATGCTGGAGCCCGACGCCACCCTGGGCCTGGTCACACGGGCCGGGCTCACCTGGCGGGAGGCGTCGTTCGTGCAGGCTTGGGTGCTGTACTCGCATCAGATCGGGTCGCGCTTCAGCTTCGCCTCCGTGGCCGCCACGCTCATCAGCCACGCTGACCTGGTTCGCACCCTGGTGGACTGGTTCACCACCCGCTTCGATCCGGACCTCCCTGCGGGAGTCGATCGAGAGGCGCGCTCCGACGAACTCGCCGCGCGACTCTCCAGCCAGTTGGACAAGGTGCTCAATCTGGACACCGACCGGATCCTGCGCGGACTGATCGAGATCGTCGGTGCGATCCTGCGCACCAACGCATTCCAGGTCCAGGCCGACGGCAGGCCCAAGCCCTGGCTGTCGTTCAAGTTCGACCCACGGGTCGTGCCCGGCATGCCCGAGCCGCGTCCGCGGTTCGAGATCTGGGTGAACACCCCGCGCACGTCCGGGGTCCATCTGCGCTTCGGGCCAGTGGCGCGCGGCGGCTTGCGCTGGTCGGACCGCCGCGACGACTTCCGTACCGAGGTCCTGGGGCTGGTGAAGGCCCAGGAGGTCAAGAACGCGGTGATCGTTCCGGTCGGCTCCAAAGGCGGCTTCGTCGTCAAGCAGCCGGTGGACGGCACCCGCGAGGAGGTTCAGCAGCAGGGCCGGGCGTGCTACACCGAGTTCATCTCCGGCCTGCTCGACATCACCGACAACCGCGTCGGCGGCGAGATCGTGGCGCCGGCGCGCACCGTGCGGCGCGACGGCGATGACCCCTACCTGGTGGTCGCCGCGGACAAGGGGACTGCAACGTTCTCGGACCTGGCCAACTCGATCTCCGAGTCGTACGGGTTCTGGTTGGGCGACGCTTTCGCTTCGGGCGGGTCGGTCGGCTACGACCACAAGGCGATGGGGATCACGGCCCGTGGCGCGTGGGAGTCGGTCAAGCGGCACTTCCGGGAGCTTGGCGTCGACTGCCAGACCGAACCGTTCACGGTGGTGGGCGTCGGCGATATGAGCGGCGACGTGTTCGGCAACGGGATGCTGCTCAGCGAGCAGATCCGCCTGGTCGCGGCGTTCGACCATCGGCACATCTTCATCGACCCCGACCCGGACCCGGCGACGTCCTACGCGGAGCGGGAGCGGATCTTCGCGTTGCCCAGGTCAAGCTGGGCGGACTACGACACCAGTGTGATCTCGCCCGGCGGCGGCGTGTTCTCGCGCTCGGAGAAGCGGATCGGCATCAGCCCGCAAGTGGCCGCGGCGCTGGGCATTCCGGCGGGTATCGACCACATGACGCCGCCGGAACTGCTGCGGGCGATCCTCACCGCACCCGTCGATCTGCTGTGGAACGGCGGCATCGGCACCTACGTCAAGGGCAGCAACGAGACCGACCTGCAGGTCGGCGACAAGGCCAACGATGCCATCCGGATCAACGGCCGCGAGGTTCGAGCCCGGGTCGTGGGCGAGGGTGGCAATCTGGGCCTGACCCAGCTCGGCCGGATTGAGGCTGCGCTCGGCGGGGTGCTGCTCAACACCGACGCGGTGGACAACTCCGCCGGCGTAGACTGCTCCGACCACGAGGTCAACATCAAGATCGCACTGGACCGCATCGTGGACAACGGCGACCTGACGATGAAGCAGCGCAACACGCTGCTGGAGTCCATGACCGACGAGGTCGCCGACCTGGTGCTGGCGGACAACTACGAGCAGAACGTGCTGCTCGGCAACGCCCGGGCGCAGTCCGTGTCCATGCTGCAGGTGCACCGGCGGCTCATGCACCACCTGGAGCAGCACGTCGGACTGGACCGTGCCCTGGAGTACCTGCCCAGCGACGCCGACCTCGAGGTGCTGGCCGCCGAGGACCGGGGGCTGACCTCGCCCGAGTTCTGCACGCTGATGGCCTACTCGAAGAACTACTTGACCGCCGAGCTCAACAACTCCGACCTGGACACCGAGCCGTTCTACTCGGCGCTGTTGCAGACGTACTTCCCGACTCCGATGGTGGCCGAGTACGCCGACGTCATCGAGGCCCACCCGCTGCGGCGCCAGATCGTCAGCACGATCGTTGCGAACTCCCTGGTCAACCGCGGCGGCATCACGTTCGTGTACCGCGCCTTCGAGGAGACCGGCGCGTCCGTCCCCGAGGTGGCGCGCGCCTACTCGGTGGCCCGCGAAGTGTTCGACCTCGCCGAGTACTGGCGCGCGGTCGAGGATCTGGACAACCTCGCCCCCACGGCCACGCAGGCCGCACTCAACCTGGAAGTGCGCCGGCTGCTGGATCGCGCCACGCGGTGGTTCCTCACCACCCGCGGCGGTCGGCTCGACGTCGCCGCCGAGATCGAGCGGTTCCGCGGCTCCGTGCGCGAGTTGGCGCCGCTGGTGCCCAGCATGCTCGTGGGCGTCGAGGCCGAGCGGCAGGCCACCCGGGCTGCCGAGTTCGTCGCCGCCGGCGCCCCGCCGGAGCTCGCAACCAGGGTGGCGGCGCTGCTCGATGTGTTCAGCCTGCTCGACATCGCTCAGATCGCCCAGCGCCATGACGAGGAGCCGCTGGCCGTGGCGCGGATCTACTTCATGCTGAGCGAGTACTTCGGCGTGGACCGGCTGCTGTCGAACATCACCGACATCGACCGGGTGGACCGTTGGAACGCGCTCGCGCGGTCGGCCATGCGAAGCGACCTGTACGGCGCCCTGGCCGGGTTGACGGCCAGGGTCATGCGCGGCACGCCGGCCGGCGGGGAGCCGTCCGAGCGCATCGCGGCGTGGGTCGATGCCAACGCCGAGGGTCAGGCGCGCGCCCGCGCGACGCTGCAGGAGATAGCCGACTCGGGCACTCCCAGCCTCGCGACGATCTCGGTCGCGCTGCGCGTGATCCGCACGCTCGTGTACCAGGGATCGGGCGATTAGGCGGGTCGGGGGTGAGGCCGCTGGGCGGTCCCACGGCTACCCTGGCATATGTGAACCCAGACCGCTCCGAGGAGATCGACCAGCTCGCCGCCACCCTCGCCGGAGTGGAATCCGTGCTCGATCTGCCCGCGATGCGCGAGCAGATCGCCGAGCTGGAGCGGCAGGCCTCGGCTCCCAACCTCTGGGACGACCCGGCGGCGGCGCAGGTGGTGACCTCCAAACTCTCCGGACTGCAGTCGGAGTTGAAGCGCGTCGAGGCGCTGACCGGACGGATGGCCGATCTGCCGGTCATGTTCGAGCTCGCGGAGGCTGAGGACGATCCGGATGCGCTGGCCGAGGCGGAGGTCGAGCTGGTCTCGCTACGCCAGGGCGTGGACGCCATCGAGATACGCACGCTGCTGAGCGGGGAGTACGACCAGCGCGACGCGTTGGTGAGCATCCGGTCCGGCGCCGGCGGCGTGGATGCCGCCGACTGGGCCGAGATGCTGCTGCGGATGTACACCCGCTACTGCGAGCGCAAGGGTTGGCCGGTCGAGGTGTACGACACGTCCTACGCAGAGGAGGCCGGTATCAAGTCGGCCACCTTCAAGGTGTCGGCCCCCTATTCCTACGGCACCCTGTCGATCGAGCAGGGCACCCACCGGCTGGTGCGGATCTCGCCGTTTGACAACCAGGGCCGGCGCCAGACATCCTTCGCCGAAGTCGAGGTGATCCCGGTGGTCGAGCAGACCGAGTCGATGGAGATCCCCGACGACGAGCTGCGGGTGGACGTCTACCGCTCGTCCGGGCCCGGGGGCCAGGGCGTGAACACCACGGACTCGGCAGTGCGGCTGACGCACCTGCCGACGGGCGTGGTGGTCTCGTGCCAGAACGAGCGCTCGCAGCTGCAGAATAAGGCCAGCGCCATGGCGGTGCTGCAGGCCAAGCTGCTCGAGCTGCGCCGCAAGGAAGAGCAAGCCAAGATCGACGCCCTCAAGGGCGATACTGCGGGTTCGTGGGGCAACCAGATGCGCTCCTACGTGCTCCACCCCTACCAGATGGTCAAGGACCTGCGCACGGAGTACGAGACGGGCAACGTCGCGGCAGTGCTCGACGGCGAGATCGACGACTTCATCGAGACCGGCATTCGCTGGCGGCGCGGCCAGCAGGGCTGAGCGGGCGCGCGCGTTCACCCACATGGGGATGAGCATCGCCGTCAGGGGCGTGTCGGGACATACCCTGGGGCCATGTCGGGGCCTATCGTGACTCAAATGGGACGACCTCGGACGCCGCGTGGTGTGGACATCAGCGGATCGCTCATCCGATTCCAGCATGTGACCAAGCGCTACAAGCGGCAGTCTGCACCTGCGCTGATGGACATCTCGTGCGCCATCCAGTCAGGCGAGTTCGTGTTCTTGGTCGGACCCTCCGGTTCCGGCAAGTCCACCTTCATGCGGCTCATCCTGCGTGAGGACACCCCCACCACCGGACAGGTCATCGTTGCCGGCAAGGACGTCGCTGCGATGGGCCGCTGGCGCGTGCCGAAGCTGCGCCGCACCATCGGCACCGTCTTCCAGGACTTCCGGCTGCTGCCCAATAAGAGCGTCTACGAGAACGTCGCCTTCGCCCTCGAGGTCATCGGCCGGCCGCGGGCGCAGATCCGGCAGATGGTGCCTGAGACGCTCGACCTGGTCGGCCTCAAGGACAAGAGCGAGCGGAAGCCGAACGAGCTCTCAGGGGGAGAGCAGCAGCGCGTGGCAATCGCTCGGGCTTTCGTGAACAAACCGCAGATCCTGATCGCCGACGAGCCGACGGGCAACCTGGACCCGACCACCTCGGTGGGGATCATGCGGCTGCTCGACCGGATCAACCGCACGGGCACGACCGTGATCATGGCGACCCACGACGCCGCCATCGTCGACCAGATGCGTAAGCGCGTGATCGAGCTCGACGAGGGCCGACTCATGCGTGACCATGTCCGCGGCGTCTACGGGAGCTACCGCTGATGCGTATTCGATTCATCAGCCAGGAGGTCTTCTCCGGGCTATTCCGAAACGTCACAATGACCCTTGCGGTGATTCTTACCGTGGCGGTGTCGCTGACGCTGTTCGGCACCGGGCTGCTGGTGCGCTCGCAGGTCGAGACCATGAAGGACTACTGGTACGACAAAGTCGAGGTCTCGGTCTTCCTGTGTGGCGAAAACTCCGACTCGGGCGCCTGCAAAGCGGCGATCTCAACCGCGCAACGCGATGAGCTCAAAGCCACGCTGGAGTCGTCGTCGCTGGTGGAGCAGGTGTACTACGAGTCCTCCGACGACGCCTACACGCGCTTCCAGGAGCAGTTCAAGGACTCGCCGATCCTCGAGAACGTGACGCCGGCAGCGCTCCCGGAGTCGTTCCGGGTCAAGCTCTACAACCCGGAGGACTACGCACTGCTGGCCACTACGGTCGAGAAGGCGTCGGGCGTCGAAGTGGTGCGCGACCAGAAGCGCCTGCTGGACAACTTCTTCACCCTGCTCAACGGCCTTCAAGCCCTGGCGCTGGGGATCGCCGCAGCGATGCTCGTGGTGACGGTGCTGCTCGTGGCCAACACCATGCGCCTATCCGCGTTCAGCCGTCGCCGCGAGACCGGGATCATGAAACTCGTGGGTGCGAGCAACTACTACATCCGGCTGCCGTTCCTGTTGGAGGCGGCCATCGCGGCTGCTGTCGGCGGGATCATAGCGTGTGCCGCGATCGTGGGTATCAAGGTTTTCCTCATTGATAACATTCTGGCTCCCAAATTCCAATTCACCGCATTCGTGGGCTGGTCAGATGTCCACAGAGTTTTGCCAATCGTCCTCCTGACCGGAATTTGTTTGGCATCGTTGGCCGCGTTCTTCGCTATCCGGAGATACCTGAAGGTCTAAGACTCAGCGGCCTTCAGGGGCAATATCCCCCAGCCTGGAGGTCGCATGTCCCGCCGCTCGCGCGTTTTCGCGTCGATCGTCGCAGTATCCGTGTCTAGCGTTGCACTTACGGCCGGCCCGACCGGTGGTGCTCTCGCCGTCGCGCCACCAGTTGCGGACGGTGACATCGCCAGCCAGGTCGCCGCAGCGGGCGCGGATTTGGATGCGCTTTCCCAGCAGGTCCTCACGGCCCAGAACTCCCTGCAGCAGGCCGAGACCGCCCTTCCCAGGGCGCAGTCGGCCGCTAACCAGGCACAGCAGACCCTGCTGGCCGCACAGGCAGCCGCCACATCGGCCGCCCAGTCGCTGGCGCTCGCGAAGTCGCAGGTGTCGGAGACCAAAGCCCGGATCGGTGAGCACCAGGCCAAGGTGGACTCGCTGAAGACCGCGATGGACGAGTTCGCCCGAAGCATCTACAAGCAGGGTGCGGTGGATGTGGCTGAGATCGAGATGCTGCTCGGCATCCAGGACCCGGCAGAGTTGACCGAGAAGCTCGAGGCGGTCCAGACGGTGTCGCGTGGCAAGAACCGCGAGGTCGTCGACTACTTGGCCGCCAAGGCTCAGTTGGACCAGGCGCTTACCTCGCTAACCCAGCAGGAAGCCGATGCCCAGGCGCGCCAGCAGGAGGCTGACTCCACCGCTGCCGCTGCCAATGAGGCCGCCAGCAACGCGCAGTCCGCGGCGGCCGAGGTGCAGTCGCTCATCGGCCAGCGCTCGCAGGCCGTGAGCGTCATCGAGGGCCAGCGCTCGGCGGTGAAGGCCGAGTACGACCAGCTGGCGCAGGAGCAGCAGCGCATCGAGGCGGAGTTGGTAGCGCGCGAGCAGGAACGGCAGCGGCAGCTGGCCGAGCAGGCGCGCGTGGCCGCGGAGCAGCAGGCCGCGCAGCAGGCTGCAGCCGCCGCGGCGCTGAAGGCCCAGCAGGACGCGGCAGCTGCGGCTGCTGCAGCGCAGGCGCAGGCCGAGGCCCAGGCCGAGCAGGCTCGGCAGAAGGCCGCCGAGCAGGCGGCTCAAGCGCAGGCGCAGGCGGCTCAGGCCGCTCAGGCCGCACAGGCCGCTCAGGCCGCCCAGGCAGCACAGGCCGCCCAGCAGGCGGCGGCGGAGCAAGCCGCAGCCCAGCAGGCCGTCGTGGCCCAACAGGCGGCCGAGCAGCAGGCCGCCGCGCAGGCGCAGGCCAGCGCCGCCCAGGCCGCCGCAAACCAGGCGGCTCGTGAGGCAGAGGCCAGAGCCCAGGCTGAGGCGCAGCGCCAACAGGGTGAGGCCGCCGCAGCTGCCGAGCGCGCGTCCCGCGACGCGCAAGCCGCATACGTCAAGGCGGTCACCGACGCCATGGTGGCCAAGGCGCAGGCCGACCAAGAGGCTGCCCAGGCGCAGGCTCAGGCCGAGCAGCAGGCCGCTCAGGCCGCCGCGCTTCGAGCGCTCGCCGATGCTCAGGCTGCCGCAGAGCAGGCGCAGAATGCGGCAGTACCGAGCAACAACAACGCAGGTAGTAGCAGTTCTGCAGGTGCCGGGAACAGCAATTCCGGCGGTGACTCGGCGGGGGCGTCCGGAACATGGGTTTGGCCGCTCAGCGGCGGCACCAACACCAGCCCGCCCGGGCCTCGGCAGTCGCCCACCTATGGCTACTGGGCCTGCCACAAGGGCGAGGACATAGCCGCTCCCACGGGCACGCCGATCATGGCCACGCACTCCGGCACCGTGTCGTCGGCCGGCTGGAACAGCGGCGGCTACGGCAACCTCACCATGGTCGACCACGGCGACGGCACCTCGAGCCTGTACGCCCACCAGTCCTCGATCACCGTGTCGTCGGGGCAGTTCGTGTCCGCCGGCCAGGTGATCGGCTACGTGGGTAGCACCGGCGACAGCACCGGCCCGCACCTGCATTTCGAGATTCACGTGGGCGGCCAGGCCTATATGCCGCAAGGCTGGTTCGGCGGGTCCTACGGCCCGGTTCCGTGCTGACGGCGCCCGTGTGGCGACGTCGCCTGCCCTAGGCTGAGGGGCGTGCCACGGGAGACAGGTCGCAAGCTGATCGCGCAGAACCGCAAGGCGCGTCATGACTACGAGGTCCTGGACACCTACGAGTGCGGCATGGTCCTGCTGGGCACGGAGGTCAAGTCGCTGCGCGCGGGTCGGGCGAACCTGACCGACGGCTATGCCACCGTCGACGATGGCGAAGTGTGGTTGCGCGGCGTGCACATCCCGGAGTACGACCTAGGGACGTGGACCAACCACGAGCCCAGGCGGGCCCGCAAGCTGTTGCTGCACCGTGCTGAGATCTCGCGGCTGATCGGCAAGACGCGGGAGTCCGGGCTCACGCTCGTGCCGTTGTCGATGTACTTCAAAGATGGCCGCGCGAAGGTCGAGATCGCCCTGGCGCGCGGGCGCCGAAGCCACGACAAGCGCCACGCAATCGCCGAACGGGAGGCCACCCGTGAGGCTCAGCGAGCAGTCGGTCGGCGGCGCAAGGGCCTCGACTAGGCGCCAGCCCCGAGTAACCGAGGAGGCCCCGGCCCCCCCCCGGGGGGGCGGGGGGGACCGGTGTGTGCGGGGGGGGGGCCGCTAGGGGCCGCGGGGGCGCCGGCCGCGGGGGGAGGGGGGCCCAAGGGGGGGGGCGCGCGAGGAGGGGTGGTGGGGGGGGTG
>JBIRBF010000250.1:0-2288 GCA_044326505.1 Candidatus Nanopelagicales bacterium
CACGACGGACGCCACGGCGATGACCGCCAGCGAGAAAGGGGACGTGGCCACGTCCCCGATGTGCTCGATCATGGCTCCACCGCGAACGTGTCCGTCACCCATGTGACCGGCACGCCTTCCTCGCCGCGCCGAAGGGGTGTCTCGATACCGGTGATGCGCCACAAGGGGCGGCGTAGCCCGGCGCGGAGCTGGGCCCGCATGGCGGTCTCGACTGAGCGGGGGACGATGTTGATGTAGCGGAACTCGAGGCACCCGTCGTGTCCTTCCCTGGTGCCGGTGCCGGTGCGGATGATGGTGCCGGGTGGCTGCATCGACTGCCACGACACTGTCCCTGAGACCGTGTAGTCACTTCCCTCGGCGCACTTGCGGCCGGACACAGGGACGATGATCGGGTCGGCAGACATGTGCAGGGTGGGGTAGCCGTTCTCCATCGGCAGGGTGACCTGCTGGGTGGGGTACGGCCCGAGCGGGGCGAACGATTCCGGCCGGGACCGGACGGCGTAGAACACGACGGCGGCGGCCAGGATGATGAGGGCGAGGGCGACGCAGGCGAGGGCCAGCGCGGTGTGTTGGGCGGTGCGGCCGATGGCGCGCGCCTCGGTATGTGCGTCGTGCTTCACGGCGCCACCCACCGCAACACCTCATCGTCTGCGGTGGTCGTGGTCGTGGCCGTCGGGGTCGTGGTCGCCACGGTCGTCGTGACCGGTAGCGTGGGCTGCACGGGGGCCACGGTGGCCGGTGTGACGACGACGGTCACCTCGCCGGCCCGCACCGAGTCCAGCACCTCTTCGGCCTGGTCGACGGTGGTGGCCGCCTCTGGTGGCGTTGTGGTTGACTGCACCGCCTCGAGCGCAGCGGCGAGACGGTTCACGGACTCGTCGGTGATCGCCGCGGCTCTCGTCGGGGGTGGCGTGTCCCGGTCGCTGGGTGGGGCGGTGAGCACCCCGAGGGCAAAGCATCCTATGCACGCGCCCGCCACGAGGGGGGCGCGCAACGCTGCGACACTGGCCCTCCAGGCGGTCAGCATGGGTGCTACGGCTTGCCGTGGGTGACGATGAGGTGCCCCCACTTGGACGAGTTGGTGAGCTCGTTGAAGGCGGTCTGGTCGATGGTCACGGTGTTGGTGACGGCGCCCATGATGACGAGGAAGTTCAGCACGCCCTCGTCGTTCGGCATCCACGCGAAGGCCGGGCCGTAGGTGCCGGAGTCGTAGAGCAGCCATGCGCCGCCGGTCTCGCCATCGACCTTGACCTTGAGGGGGAGGCCGGTGCCGGTTGCAGTGACTTCGGTGAGGGTCCAAGCGGTGACGCTCATGCGTCCGCCTGGTCGAGCTCGGCTTCGATGCGCTGGAGGCGAGCCCGGAGCTTCTGCGCCCGCCGCTTCTCCTTCTCCGACAGCGTGGCGAGTCCAGCGTCGGACAAGCACTTCTTAATGAGGACCCCGATGCTAAAGAGGTCGGCGTCGTTCAGGGGCATGTCTTGGTCTCCTGTCATGGTGGCGGCCACACGGGCCTGCCACACGGTCACGTCTTGGGGGATGCCGGGGCCGGCCGGGTCGATCTTGCGGCCGGGTGCGAAGGTGCGGTGGTAGATGACCGACGAGGCGGGCTGGCCGAGGTGGCGGGCGACTGCGGCCTGGCCGACGGCGATCGCCTCGAGCTGTGCGTCGGGCCACGGTTCGCCGGTGCCGTTGTTCTCGCACTCCCAGCCGATGCTGAGGCTGTTGCCGGTGGTGCCGTCGGGGTAGCGGCCGGTCCCGGCGTGGTTGGCGCGACCGGAGGCGACGACGTAGCAGTCGCCGTTGCGTGCGACGAGGACGTTGCACAGCGGCCCGGCGAGGTCACTGCGCCCGTTGGTGCAGATGTTCAGCGACGGGTGGTCACTGCCGGCGTAGCTGGCGGTGTGGTGGAACACCTGCCAGCGGGGGTCGAAGGTGGATGACCCGCGGGTCTGCCAGCCGTCGACTTCGTGGACGACGAGCCCTGCCTCGAACAGGATGTGGGGGAGCCAGAGGGCGCGGCCCATCAGTGGGCGATGCCGTCGGGGCCGGGCACGTCGTAGTGGTCGCCGGGCCGGTAAGGGGTGGTGAACCGCTGGGCTGCGATGGCGGCGATGATGCCGACGGCTGCGCCGACGGCCGCGACCTGGTCGGGGCTGAGGTTGGTGAACGCGGCGAGGAGCCCGACCACGGCGGCGGTGATGGTCGCGGCGGTGATGGGCGGGTTGTTGGCGGGGTTCATGGCGTGCTCCTGAGGGTTGACGGTGGGCGTATCGTGGTGGCGTGGATGA
>JBIRBF010000073.1:0-12638 GCA_044326505.1 Candidatus Nanopelagicales bacterium
GGTGGGGCTGGCGGTGCTGGGGATGTGGCGCGGCTGGCGCAACCGTGGCCGGCGGCAGGCCGACCTGGCCGAACTCCCGCCCGTCCCCGCCGACCGCGGCCCGTTGCTGGCCCGAGCCGAGGGGCGCTATATCGGCACCGTGCACAGCGGGGCCTGGCTGGACCGCGTGGTGGCCCATGGCCTCGGACCGGTCGGCGAAGCAGCGCTGGAGGTGACCTCCGCGGGTGTCCTGCTCGACCGGGTCGGCGCGGAGCCGGTCTTCATCCCCGTTGCCGACCTGATCGGCTCGGGTACCGGGAAGGGGCTCGCGGGGGAGGTCGTGGAGCGCGACGGCCTGGCCATCATCGGCTGGCGACTCGGCGACGCGCGGCTCGACACCGGCTTCCGCGCCACCAGCGCGGCTGACCAGCGCGCCGCGCTCAGCGCCCTCGCGACGCTCATCGACGATGCGACAGCCACCTCAGGAAGGTAATCATGACGACTGCACCGAGCTCGACGATCCGGACGGCCACGCTGGCCGATCCGCCCCGGCCGAGCCGGGCTGGCGTGCTTGTTCTGGAGGATGGCCGGACCTTCGCCGGTCGCGGCTTCGGCGCCGACGGCACGGCGTTCGGCGAGGCGGTCTTCAACACCGGCATGACGGGGTACCAGGAGACCCTCACCGACCCGTCGTACCGGCGCCAGATCGTCACCATGACCTCCCCCCACATCGGCAACACCGGCATGAACGACGAGGACCCGGAGTCTGGCCGGATCTGGGTCGCCGGTTTCGTGGTGCGTGAGCTCTCGCCCGTGGCAGCCAACTGGCGTGCGGGCCAGACGCTCGAGGCGGCCCTGCGTCGCGCCGGGGTCGTCGGGGTGAGCGAGGTCGATACCCGCGCGATCACCCGTCATCTGCGCTCGGCTGGTGCGATGCGTGCGGGGCTCTTCACCGGTGATTCGGCTGATGCCACGTTGGCCGACCTGCTCGACCAGGTGCTGGCCAGCCCGCCGATGGCCGGGGCGGATCTGTCCGGCGAGGTAAGTACCGATGAGCCCTACCTGATCGAAGCCATCGGGCCGCGGCGCTTCACCGTCGTCGCCGTGGACCTTGGGATCAAGGCCATGACCCCCCACCGGCTGGCCGAGCGCGGGGTGCAGACCTGGGTCGTGCCCGCCCGCACCCCCGCCGATCAGATCCTGGACATGAACCCGGATGGCATCTTCCTCTCCAACGGTCCCGGTGACCCCGCCGCCGCGGAGCACGCAGTGGCGCTGGTGCGGGCGGTGCTCGACGCCGGCGTCCCGCTGTCCGGGATCTGCTTCGGCAACCAGATGCTCGGCCGGGCGCTCGGGCTGGACACCTACAAACTGCGCTTCGGCCACCGCGGCATCAACCAACCGGTGAAGGACCTGCTCACCGGCAAGGTCGAGGTCACCGCCCACAACCACGGATTCGCCGTCGATGCCCCGATCGGGAGGTCCTTCGACACCCCGTGGGGACCGGCCGAGGTGTCCCACGTCTGCCTGAACGATGGGGTGGTCGAGGGTCTGCGGCTGCTCGAGGCGCCGGCCTTCAGCGTGCAGTACCACCCCGAAGCGGCCGCCGGGCCGCACGATTCCGCGGGTCTGTTCGATCGATTCGTCGATCTGATGGCCGCCCAGCGGGAAGGACGGTAGGACCATGCCCAGACGCGACGACATCAGCAGCGTCCTCGTCATCGGCTCCGGGCCGATCGTGATCGGCCAAGCCTGCGAGTTCGACTACTCCGGCACGCAGGCCTGCCGGGTGCTCAAGGCCGAGGGCATGCGGGTGATCCTGGTCAACTCCAACCCGGCCACGATCATGACCGATCCGGAGTTCGCCGACGCCACCTACGTCGAGCCGATCACCCCGGAGGTCGTGACGGCCGTCATCGCTAAGGAGCGCCCCGACGCGCTGCTGGCCACCTTGGGCGGTCAGACGGCGCTGAACGCCGCCATGGCCCTGCACGCCGCCGGCGTACTCGACGAGTACGGCGTCGAGCTCATCGGCGCCGACGTGGAGGCGATCGAGCGCGGCGAGAACCGCGAGCTTTTCAAGAAGATCGTCGAGGAGGTCGGCGCTGAGAGCGCCCGCTCGGTCGTGTGCCACACCCTCGAGGAGTGCCACGCGGCAGGCGTGGAGCTCGGCTACCCGATGGTCGTCCGGCCCAGCTTCACGATGGGTGGCGCTGGCTCCGGGATGGCCTACTCGCCCGAGGATCTGGACCGCATCGCGGGGGCGGGCCTGAGCGCCAGCCCCACCACCGAGGTGCTGCTCGAGGAGTCGATCCTGGGGTGGAAGGAGTACGAGCTCGAGCTCATGCGCGACCACGCCGACAACGTGGTGGTCGTCTGCTCCATCGAGAACCTGGACCCCATGGGTGTGCACACCGGCGACTCCATCACGGTGGCACCGGCGCTCACCCTGACCGACCGCGAGTTCCAGCGGTTGCGGGACATCGGTATCGCGATCATTCGCGCGGTGGGCGTGGACACCGGCGGCTGCAACATCCAGTTTGCCGTGAACCCCATGGACGGCCGGATCATCGTCATCGAGATGAACCCACGGGTGTCGCGCTCGTCGGCGCTGGCGAGCAAGGCCACCGGCTTCCCGATCGCCAAGATCGCCGCCCGGCTCGCCATCGGCTACACCCTCGACGAGATCACCAATGACATCACCGGCGAGACGCCGGCCTCGTTCGAGCCGACCCTGGACTACGTCGTGGTCAAGGTCCCGCGGTTCGCCTTCGAGAAGTTCCCGGGCGCCGACGACACGCTCACCACGACGATGAAGAGCGTCGGCGAGGCCATGGCGCTCGGCCGCAACTTCACCGAGGCCCTGCAGAAGGCGCTGCGCAGCCTTGAGAGCTCCAGCGCGGTCTTCGACTGGTCGGTGGCGCCGGACGACCTGGATGCCGAGGCGCTGCTGCAGTCGGCCCGCCGGCCGCACGACGGACGGCTGCGCGAGGTGCAGCAGGCACTCTGGGCGGGTGCCACACCGGAGGCCGTCCATGCAGCGACCGCCATCGATCCATGGTTCGTCGCCCAGATCGCGCTGCTCAACGATGTTGCCGAGCTGTTGGGCCAGGCGCCGGAGCTCGAGCCCGACCTGCTGCGGCTGGCCAAACGGCACGGGTTCTCCGACGCCCAGATCGGCGCGATCCGCGGTCTGCCCGAGGCCGTGGTGCGCGGCGTGCGGCAGGCTCTGGGCATCCGCCCGGTGTACAAGACGGTCGACACGTGCGCGGCCGAGTTCGCCGCGCGCACCCCCTATCACTACTCGACCTACGACACCGAGACCGAGGTGAGCGCCAGAGAGAAGCCCGCGGTACTCATCCTCGGATCGGGACCGAATCGCATCGGCCAGGGGATCGAGTTCGACTACTCCTGCGTCCACGCGGCCCTCACCCTGTCGCAGGCCGGGTTCGAGACCGTCATGGTCAACTGCAACCCGGAGACCGTGTCCACCGACTACGACACCTCGGACCGGCTCTATTTCGAGCCGCTGACGGTCGAGGACGTCCTCGAGATCGTCCATGCCGAACAGCAGGCCGGACCGGTGCTCGGCGTCGTCTGCCAACTGGGCGGGCAGACCCCGCTGCGCCTGGCCGCGCAGCTGAAGGCCAATGGCGTGCCGCTGCTGGGCACGTCGCCGGAGGCCATCGACCTGGCCGAGGAGCGCGGTGCCTTCGGTCGGGTGCTCGCCGCGGCGGGTCTGCCGGCCCCCAAGCACGGCACTGCGTTCTCGTTCACCGAGGCGAAGGCGATCGCCGACGAAATCGGCTACCCGGTGCTCGTGCGGCCGTCCTACGTCCTCGGCGGCCGTGGCATGGAGATCGTCTACGACGAGTCGATGCTGGGCGCCTACCTGCAGCGCGCGACTGACGTCAACCCCGAGCACCCGGTGCTCGTCGACCGCTTCCTCGACGACACCATCGAGATCGACGTCGATGCGCTCTACGACGGCGAGGACTTGTACCTGGGCGCCGTGATGGAGCACATCGAGGAGGCCGGAATCCACTCTGGCGACTCCGCCTGCTCCTTGCCGCCGGTGACGCTCGGGCAGGCCGAGGTCGCCCACATCCGCGAGTCCACCCGAGCCATCGCCGCCGGGGTGGGGGTGCGGGGCCTGCTCAACGTGCAGTACGCGTTGAGTGGGGACACGCTCTACGTGCTCGAGGCGAACCCGCGGGCGTCGCGCACAGTGCCCTTTGTGTCGAAGGCCACCGCGGTGCCGTTGGCCAAGGCTGCGGCTCGGATCGCGGTGGGCGAGTCCATCGCGGAGCTGCGCGCCGAGGGGCTGCTACCAGCCGGCGACGGCGGCGACCTGCCCATCGGCGGGCCGATCGCGGTCAAGGAGGCCGTGCTGCCGTTCGGCCGGTTCCATGGAGTGGACACCGTGCTCGGCCCGGAGATGCGATCGACCGGCGAGGTCATGGGCATCGATGCGGACTTCGGCGCCGCGTTCGCGAAGTCTCAGGTGGCGGCGTACGCCGGCGGGCTTCCCACCTCGGGCAAAGTGCTGGTGTCGGTGGCGAACCGGGACAAGCGCTCGATGATCTTCCCGGTCAAGCGGCTCGTGGACCTGGGGTTCGAGGTGGTCGCCACGGCGGGCACCGCCGACGTGCTGCGCCGCCACGGCATCCCGGTCACGGGGATCCGCAAGCACTACGAGGGGCCGAGCCCGGCCGGCGACACCATCGCCGCCATCCGCAGCGGCGAGATCGCGCTGATCGTCAACACCCCGTTCGGTGTGGGCGCGCGCATCGATGGGTACGAGATCCGCACCGCGGCCGTGACCATGGGGGTGCCCTGCATCACGACGATGCAGGCTTTCGGCGCCGCGGTCCAGGGCATCGAGGCCGTGCTCGCCGGGCCGTTCGGGGTCCGTTCGCTGCAGGAGTATGCGCGCGAGCTCGAGGCGGCCAGGGCGGGAGAAGCGCAGTGACGCGGGTGCTGCCGCAGCAAATCGATTCGGAGGTGCTCGATCTCGACCGGGTGGGCGACTACTACCACCTGACGCTGGCCGCACCGACGGCCGCCGCTCTGGTCCGACCGGGCCACTTCGTGGCCGTGGCGGTCGGTGGCCCCGATACGTCGATGCTGCTTCGGCGCGCCTTCTCGATCTACCGCGCCGATGCCCGGGCAGGCACCATCGAGGTCATCTTCGCCATCCACGGCAAGGGCACCACGTGGCTCAGCCGGGCCCAGCGCGGCGATCCGCTGAATATCGTGGCGCCGCTGGGTACGCCGTTCTCGGTGCCCAATGCACCGGTTCCTTGCGTGCTCGTCGCCGGCGGGTACGGCGCCGCGCCGATGTTCGAACTCGGCCGACTGCTGCGCGAGCGCGGGTGCCGTGTGGACATGGTCCTCGGCGCTGCCACCGAGACCCGTCTGTTCGGCGCGCTCGAGGCACGCCGGGCGGCCGACGCGGTGGTGGTGACCACGGTGGACGGGTCTGCCGGGCGGCGCGGCCTTGTCACCGACCCCCTGCGAGACATCCTGGTCCAGCAGCGTTCGGCAGTGGTCTACGCCTGCGGCCCGATGGGCATGTTGCAGGCGGTGTCGGAGCTGGCAACCCAGTTCAACGCCCACAGCCAGTGCGCCGTGGAGGAGTCCATGGCCTGCGGCGTCGGGGTCTGCATGACGTGCGTGCTCCCGGTCATCGGCGAGGACGGCGTGATACGCATGGTCCGCTCGTGTGTGGACGGACCGGTGTTCTTCGGCGATCGGGTGCGGTGGTCCGAGGTCGGTACCGTGCCCGCTGACACGCTTGGCGCGCCCATCCCGGGAGGGCACTGATGTCCGCTGCCACCACTTCCGGCTTCGACGATCAAGGCCCGGACCTGTCGACGTCGCTGGGCGTCGCGGAGTTCGACGCGCCGGTGTTCACCGCCTCCGGTTGCGCGGCGGCCGGGCGCGAGCTAGATGCGTACTTCGACATCACCACCATTGGCGGCATCGTCACCAAGAGCATCATGGCCAGACCGCGTTCCGGGCGCCCCACCCCGCGGATGGCCGAGACGCCCTCGGGCATGCTCAACTCGATCGGACTGCAGGGTCCGGGGATCGATCACTTCATCGACAACGACCTGGCGTGGCTGCGCGATCGCGGAGCGCGGGTGATCGTGTCGATCGCCGGCGGAACGGTGGAGGAGTACGCCTCGCTCGCCAGCAAGCTGCGCCGCCAGCCAGGGATCGACGCCATCGAGGTCAACATCTCGTGCCCCAACGTGGAATCCCGCGGCCTTGTGTTCGCCTGCGACCCGCATGCGGCCGGTGCCGCGGTCTCCGCCGTCCGGCGCAACACCAACTCGTCCGTGCCGGTGCTGGCCAAGCTCTCGCCTGATGTCACGGACCTGGTGGCGATCGCGACGGCCGTGGTGGCCTCGGGCGCCGACGGTCTGGCCATGATCAACACGACGCTGGGCATGGTGATCGACACCGA
This sequence comes from Candidatus Nanopelagicales bacterium, assembly GCA_044326505.1. GTDB lineage: Bacteria > Actinomycetota > Actinomycetes > S36-B12 > UBA10799 > JACJWR01. The sequence continues at coordinate 6,452 of JBIRBF010000073.1, forward strand.
CACCATGCGACCGGCTCTGGCGGGGATCACCGGCGGCCTGTCTGGGCCCGCCATCCGGCCGATCGCCGTCCGCGCGGTGTGGCAGGTCCATGCCGCGCTGCCGGAGGTGCCCATCCTGGGCATGGGTGGCATCCGTAGTGGCCTTGATGCGCTGCAGTTCGTGCTCGCCGGCGCCTCGGCAGTGAGCGTCGGGACGGCGGTCTTCAACGATCCCTCCGCGCCGGTGCGGGTGCAGACCGAGCTGGGTGCGCTGCTCGCCGAGCGAGGGTTCACCAGCCTGCGCGACGCAGTCGGATACGCCCACCGCGGGCTGCCCCATCGGCTGGCACTGGCACCCGAACCCTCCTAGCGGCGCTTCGCCCGCGCACCCACTGGCCCCGCCATCGAGAGGACGACCATGACGAAGACAACCTCTGGCCCGATCGAGGTCGGTCCCCACGGTCGCGCGCCGATCGCCGTCGCGCTGGACGCTCAGGACTTGGCACAGGCCGTGCACTGGGCGGCGGCTGTGGCACCCAGTGTGGCGGCGCTGAAGGTGGGCCTCCAGAGCTACCTGCGCGACGGGGCGGCCGGGGTCGAGGCTGTGCTCGCCGCCGCGGTGGAACGTGTCGACGACGCCCCTGCGCTCTTCCTCGACCTCAAACTGCACGACATCCCCAACACCGTCGCCGGAGCAGCGCAATCGGTGGCGCACCTGGCGCCGGCGATCCTCACCGTCCATGCACTCGGCGGTCCCGACATGGTGTCCGCCGCTGCGCAGGAACTGCCGGACACGCGCATCGCGGCCGTCACCATTCTCACCTCGATGGATGCTGCAGCGCTTGCCGCGACCGGCATCGCCGGCACCCCCCGCGACGCCGTCCGGCGGCTGGCGGCGATGGCGGTGGCCGCAGGCGCACGCGCCTTGGTGTGCTCGCCGCTCGAAGTTGCTGACGTACGGGCCGAGGTCGGTAGCGATGTGGTGCTCATCACCCCCGGGGTGCGACCGGCCGAGGCCAGCGTGGGGGACCAGAAGCGGGTGGCCACGCCGCAGGCGGCGCTGGCGGCCGGAGCCGACCTGCTGGTGATTGGGCGGCCCATCACTGCTGCGGCCGATCCCGGTGCTGCCGCAGCGGCGATCGCGGCGGGAATTACTTGAGTCCGCAAGAAACCTGACGCGGCCATCTACTCACGCTCTGTAATTCTCTGCGGCAGTTTGCCCCAGCGTTTTGGTTAGTCCTCCGTTCTCAATTACTGTCGGTGCGTGAGCATGACGAAGGCGAAGACGGGGACCCGCCGCAATGCCGCCGGGGGACCACCGCAACTGACAGCCGAGCAGCGATCCGCGGCTGCTGCCGCCGCCGTCCAGGCCCGGCGCCGGCGCGCCGAGGTGAAGGGGCAGTTCGAAGCCGGTCAGCTCGGCATCGGCGACGTCCTGGACCTGGTTGCGGGTGGTGACGAGGCGGTCGGCAAGATGCGCGTGTTCGACTTGCTGCAATCTGTCCCCCGCGTCGGTCCCGTGCGGGCGCAGGCCATGATGGAATCCTTGGGGATCGCCCCAAGCCGCCGTCTGCGCGGTCTGGGGGAGCATCAGCGGGATCGTCTCGTGGAGCACTTCGAAGGGATGTGAACGGCCCTGGGCGCACTGGTCGTGGTCAGCGGGCCCAGCGGGGTGGGTAAGGGCACGGTCGTTGCCGAAGCAAGGCGGCTTCGGCCGGACCTGTTGCTCAGCGTGTCCATGACCACGCGCGAGCCGCGCAAGGGTGAGGCCGACGGAGTGCAGTACCACTTCGTCAGCCGGCGCGAGTTCAAGGAGCGCATCGAAGCTCGCCAGATGCTGGAGTACGCCGAGTTCGCTGGCCACCTGTACGGCACTCCGCGGACCGATGTGCTGCGCGCGCTTGCCGACGGTCGGACGGTCGTGCTCGAGATCGAAGTGGAGGGCGCCCGGCAGGTGAAGGCCGCGATGCCTGAGTCGCTGACGGTGTTCCTGGAGCCGCCGTCGATGTTCGAACTCGCCGCGCGGCTGCGGTCCAGGGGCACGGAGGACGCTGCCGAGGTGGATCGCCGACTCCGGGTGGCGGAGCGCGAGATGGCCGCGCGCGGCGAGTTCGACGCGCGCCTGATCAACACCGATGTCGGCGAGACCGCCAGGGCGTTGCTAGAGTTGTGCCATCCACGGTCGGGTTGAGCTGCGCTCCTCGACCACCACGTTCGGAAGGACAGCATGTCTGGCATCGTCGTTTCACCGCAGGGCATCACCGATCCGCCCATTGACGACCTCCTGGCCAAGACCGGCTCGAAGTACGCCCTGGTCATCGTGGCCGCCAAGCGCGCCCGCCAGATCAACGCCTACTACTCCGACCTCGAGGCCGGCCTGCTGCAGAACGTCGGCCCGCTGGTCGATGCCCAGAACCAGGAGAAGCCGCTGTCGATTGCGCTGCGCGAGATCGTGGGCGACATCATCGAGTTCGGCGAGCCCAGTGGCGAGCCAGAGGTGCCGGGCGGGGCCGTCGCGGCCGACTTCGGCGGCGACTTCGGCGACGATCACTCCTTCGACGGAGCCTGATCCATGTCCCGGGTAGTGCTCGGGATCTCAGGGGGAATCGCCGCGTACAAGGCGTGCGAGTTGGTTCGCCGGCTGGCAGAGGCGGGCCATGACATCACGGTCGTGCCCACGGAGGCGGCGCTGCAGTTCGTCGGCGCCACGACCTGGGCCGCGTTGAGCGGCAATCCGGTTGCGACCGGTGTCTTCTCGGACGTGCACGAGGTCAGGCACGTCCGGTTGGGCCAGACCGCTGACCTGGTTATGGTCGCGCCGGCAACAGCAGACCTATTGGCCCGCGCGGCGCACGGCATCGCCGACGATCTACTCGGAAACGTCCTGCTCACCGCCTCCTGCCCGGTCGTCTTCGCGCCGGCCATGCACACCGAGATGTGGGAGCACCCCGCCACGCGGGCCAACGTGGACGTGCTGCGCCAGCGCGGCGCGATGGTCATCGACCCCGCCTTGGGCCGGCTGACGGGCGCGGACACGGGCGCCGGTCGACTGCCCGAGGCCGCTGAGCTCGCCGACGCGGCCGAGGCCGTGCTCGTGGGCGGCATCCCGGCGCGCGACCTGGTGGGGCGCCGGGTGATCGTCAGCGCTGGCGGCACCCGCGAGATGCTCGACCCGGTCCGCTTCCTCGGCAATCGCTCCTCGGGCAAGCAGGGTTATGCGATCGCGGCGGCCGCCCGGGTGCGGGGCGCCGAGGTCGTGCTCGTCGCCGCCAACTGTGCACTCCCGGATCCGGCCGGGGTGCAGGTCGTGCCGGTGGTCAGCGCCGCAGACCTGCAGCGCGAAGTACGCGCGCGGGCCGCCGACGCCGATGCTGTGGTGATGGCTGCGGCGGTAGCCGACTTCCGGCCGGCCAGCTACTCGCCCGACAAGGTCAAGAAGGTCGAGGGTCTCACCGGCCTCACCCTCGAGCTCGAACGCAACGACGACATCCTGGCTGGCCTGGTCGCCGATCGGGCGGATCAGCGCCGACCCCTGCTGGTCGGCTTCGCCGCCGAGACTGGGGATTCCAGCTCCAGCGCCATGGACCATGCGCGGCAGAAGTTCCTGGTCAAGGGCTGCGACCTTCTGGTGGCGAACGAAGTCGGCGACGGAGTGGCGTTTGAGGTCGATAGGAACGCGGCGGTGATCATCACCGACGACTCCGAGTTCGAGGTCGCGCTGACGAGCAAGCGCCGACTCGCCGACGCGGTGTGGGACGTTGCAGGAGCCGTCGGGGGATGGGCGTAGAATATCGCGCGAGCCAGCATCGGCCGCCGACAACTGCAGTTCTGACCGACCCGTCAGCGATGTCGCACCGTAGCCGCGCTCGCCGCCCAAATGTCTAGTTCGATCTGAGGAAATCCATGGCAGGCCGCCTCTTCACCTCCGAGTCCGTCACCGAGGGCCACCCGGACAAGATCGCTGACCAGATCAGCGACACAGTCCTCGACGCAATGCTCAAGGACGACCCGAAGTCCCGCGTCGCGTGCGAGACGCTGCTCACCACCGGGCTCGTCGTCGTCGCCGGCGAGGTCACCACGGACACCTACGTGGACATCCCCGACCTCGTGCGCAGCAAGATCCTGGACATCGGCTACGACTCCTCGGACAAGGGCTTCGACGGCGCGAGCTGTGGCGTTCAGGTGGCCATCGGCAAGCAGTCGCCGGACATCGCCCAGGGCGTGGACGACGCACTCGAGGAGCGCGTGGACCACTCCAGCGACGAGTTCGACCGCCAGGGCGCGGGGGACCAGGGCCTCATGTTCGGCTACGCCAGCGACGACACTGCTGAGCTCATGCCGCTGCCGATCCACCTGGCCCACCGCCTCGCCGAGCGCCTCACCGAGGTGCGCAAGAACGGCACCGTGGGCTACCTGCGCCCGGACGGCAAGACCCAGGTCACCATCGAGTACGACGATGACGACCGTCCCGTCCGACTCGACACGATCGTCATCAGCTCGCAGCACAAGGACGACATCGACCTGGACAACCACCTGCGCCCCGACCTCGAGGCGCACGTCATCGCGCCCGTCCTGGCCGAGCTGGGCCTGGAGCTCCAGACCGACGGCTACCGCTTCCTGTGCAACCCGACCGGGAAGTTCGTCATCGGCGGTCCGCAGGGCGACGCCGGCCTGACCGGCCGCAAGATCATCGTCGACACCTACGGCGGTATGGCCCGCCACGGTGGCGGGGCCTTCAGCGGAAAGGACCCGTCCAAGGTGGACCGTTCTGCTGCCTACGCCATGCGCTGGGTCGCCAAGAACGTCGTCGCGGCGGGCCTGGCCAAGCGTTGCGAGGTCCAGGTGGCCTACGCCATCGGCGTGGCACACCCCGTGGGCCTGTTCGTGCAGACCTTCGGCACCGGCGTGGTGCCTGACGAGCAGATCGCCGAAGCCGTCAAGAGCGTCTTCGACCTGCGCCCGGCGGCCATCGTCATGGACCTCGACCTGCTCCGCCCGGTCTACGCGCAGACCGCCGCCTATGGTCACTTCGGCCGTGAGCTCCCGGACTTCACCTGGGAGGCCACGACCCGCGCCGACGCTCTCTCGGCGGCCGTCAAGGGCTGACCCTGAACCACGCGCCGGCGCCTGCCGCCGGCCTACAGCTGGACCCGTCGGGGGCTTCCCCGGCGGGTCCAGCTGTCGTGGGGGTGCTCCTGCCCTCGCCCGTCCCGCACCTGGACCGGCCCTTCGACTACGCGGTGCCGGAGGACCTGCGAGCATGCGTATCAGTTGGGTGCCGCGTGCGGGTGCGGTTCCACGGGCGGCTAGCGACGGGTTTCGTGGTCGAGGCCAAGAGCCACAGCGACTTCGATCTGCAGCCCATCACCGACGTGAAGGGACCGCCGGTGGCCACCGGCGAGCTGCTGGGATTGACCGCTGCCGTCGCCCGCCGCATGTGCGGCACCTGGGGCGACGTACTGGCTGCCGCCGTGCCGCCGCGCCATGCCCGCGCGGAGCGGTCGGTACTGGGCGACGGCCCTCGCCTGCCACCGCCGATGCTGCTGCCCGTGGCACCCCTCGACGCTGCCGTGGCCGCGGGCCTGTCCCCGCCCCACTCGAGCAGCGTGTGGCGGGAGTTCCTGGCCGGCCTCGCCAGCGCACCGCGCTCCGATGGGCCTGTCCGCGGGGCCTTAGCGCTGCCCACTTCCTGGGACTGGACGGCGCCGCTGGTGGCTGCGGCTGCTCACACGCTCGCCGCTGGCCGGCGGACCCTGGTGGTGGTGCCGGACGACCGCGAGCTGCGTTCTGCCGTGGCCGCACTGGGACAGTTGCCGGGCAGTCCGAAGGTCGTGGCACTTGCCGCGGGCGCCGGGCCGCAGGCGCGCTACTCGGCGTATCTGCGCTCTGTGGCCGGCCAGGCCGACTTCGTCGTCGGTACGCGCACGGCCGCTTTCGCGCCAGTGCCCGATCTCGGCCTGATCTGGGTCTGGCAGGAGTCCGATGGCCTCATGACCGACCCGCAGGCGCCGTACTGGCACGTGCGAGACGTCGCGGGCCTGCGCTCGCTCGGCGTTCCCGGGGGTCCGCCGCGGGCGGAGCGCCCGGCCCTCGTCTTCGCCGCCCGCACCCGCTCGCCGGAGGTCCAGCGGCTCGTCGATCAGCGGTGGCTGACCGAACTCAGCCCGCTGCGACAGGTGTGGCGCCGTGCGGGGCCGCGGATCCAGAC
>JBIRBF010000252.1:0-2254 GCA_044326505.1 Candidatus Nanopelagicales bacterium
CACCATCACGGGCGAGGTCACCAAGCTCACCCAGCCTGAGACCGGAGTCGGCTCTGTGCTGGCCGGCGCCGGCAGGGCAGCCCTGACCGGCCTTCAGGACGCCCGCTCTGGCCTGGCGATCGGCGCGGCCGACATCGGCGGCAGCAAGGAGGCGATGGCGCGCGAGGTGCGGGCGCTGCGCCAGCGTCAGCTGGAGACCGAGATGTCCACCCCGGACATCCAGAGCCGCACCGGCAAGGCCGCCTATTCGGGCGTGGTCAGCCTGGCGCAGAACCTGCCCCCGCTCGTGGCCGGCGTTGCGACCGGCAACCCCGAGGTCGCGCTGGCCGGCATGGTCGCCCCGATGGGTGCGGCGAAGTACGCCGAGTACCGGGCCGAGGGCGTGGCGCCGATGAAAGCGCTGGCCGCCGCGTTCGGCCAGGCCGCCACCGAGTACGTCACCGAAAAGATCCCGATGGGCAAGCTCATCGCGGACATGGGCGGCAAGGTGGCGTTCGGCAAGATGCTGGTGAGCAACCTGGCGCGCGAGATTCCCGGCGAACAGGTGGCGACGATCGTGCAAGACGCGATCGACCAGGCCACCCTGCACCCCGAGAAGACCTGGAAGCAGTACCTGATCGAGCGGCCCGAGGCGGCCTACCAGACCCTGGTCGCAACTGCCGTTCAGTCCGGCCTCACGACCGGCGGCGGCGCGCTCGTCAACAAGCTCACCGGCCGCGAGCCGGCGCAAGAGCGAGCCCCCATCCAGGGCGAACTGGAAAAGGCAGCCTCGTTCGGATCCGAGGCGACGCGCGCCGCCGGCCTGCCCGATGTGGTCGTGCCCAAAGGCCCGGCCCCCACCCAGGTCGAGGACAAGCCCACCGTCTCGGCGACCCTGCCCAAGATGCCGGGCCAGAATGCGGACCAAGCCGCGCAGCCCCCCGTAGCGGAAAGCCTTGCCCCCGCCCAGGAAGCGGGTGATGCCGGAGTCGCGCCCGGCCAGGAGGCTGCGCGGCCCGCACCCATGTCCAACCCCCGGGCACCAGCCGCCGACGCAACCGGCGTTGATCTGGCAAGCCAGGCGCCCCTTCCGAGCGCGCCGAACGTCGAGCCGCGCGGCGTCGAGCCCAGCGTCACTACCCCGGATGGCGGGGTAACGGACATCGTCGGTCGGCAGACCGTGCAGGGCGGCCCGGCACTGACCACGACCGCGGCGCCGCCGGCTCCTCAGGCTCCCGCCCCTGGCCGCTCCCTGACCGGAACCGTGCAGCAGACCGATATCGGAAATCCGATATCGCCCCCGCAGGCCGCTCTGCTCAAGGAGGCGCCGATCCCCGGCGTGAGCCAGCCGGCCACCCGGACCGAACTGCCCGAGGTCGAGCCTACCTCGAACCGACCCGCGCTGCTCGATGGGTCGTACACTGGGGATGTTCTGTCTGCTCCGGAGCAACCCTTCGCCAACAAGAGCCAGGCGAACCTGTTCCGCGACAAGAACCAGCTGAAGGGCTGGGAGGCCGCGCCGATCGCCAACGGGTGGGTGCTGCGCCCGACCTCGCTCGAACCGACGATCGGAGAGTTGCGCCATGCAGGGCAAGCGGTCACCCAGCTTCAGGGTCTTCAGGTGGGGGGTGCCGCCCCCTTTGCAGGAGTCACGCTCGCCGATGCGATGCCTGCTGATACTGGCCGAGCAGTCGGGGTCGCCCGGGTCGCCGCCCGGTCCCTCGGCATCAATCTGGTCCCAGTCAACGGTCTCGCCTCCGACGGACTGTACGTCGACAACCAGCCCCACGCAGCCTTCGTCGCCGCCGACTCCAGCAAGCCCATCCTCTTCGTCGCCGGCCACGAGGTCTACCACGCTCTCAAGCGACTGGGCGGATCGGTAGTCGGGGACTTCGAGCAGGCGGTCAGCGCCTATCTCCGGCCCGAGGTCGTAGCCAACCGTCAGGCCGAAGAGGAGGCCGGCGCGCTGCCCGGCCAGCAGATGCAGGGGCGCGGCCGCGAAGAGGTCGTGGCCGATGTCAACGGCGCGATGTGGCTGGACCCCAAGTTCTGGCGCGAGGTGATGCTGCGCTCCCCGGACCTGTTCCAGAAGGTGTCGGCTGCCTTCATGGAGGTGGCGACCAAGATCCGCGCGGCGCTCACCCGCAACCCGGCTCCCGAGGCCAAGCAGTTCGTCACCGACGTGGACGCCGTGCGCAAGCTCGTCGCCCAGATGACGGTTGACGCAAGGAAAGGCGCTCCTGTCAAGGCCGGCGATTCGCGCAAAGTCGATAGC
>JBIRBF010000223.1:0-3536 GCA_044326505.1 Candidatus Nanopelagicales bacterium
GGGGCCGGGTTTTTTAATTCCGTGGGGCCCCCCCGCCTCACCGTCGGTGAAGCCAGCGCGGCGATGGCTGCCGTCGCAGAAGGGCTTGTTGCCGCTGTGACCGCATCGGCACAGAAACACCCGGTCGGCCTCCTCGAGCACCGAACCATCGGCGGCCACGACGCGCACGGGCCCCGTCACCGCCAGCGGGCCGTCTGCCTCGGCGGTGATGGTCACGGCATCTGCGGTGGACTGCTCGACAATGCCCATGGCCTCGGCCACGACGTCCTGTTCAGCCGCAGCCTCGCCGGGGTCGGCTAGTTCGTCCTCGGGCATGACGTACCCCAGGGCGCCGCTTGGGCAGCCGTCGATGGTCCGCTGCACCGCCTCGGGGCTCGCTGCCGACGCGTCGATCCAAGGTCGCTGGTCGGGTTTGAAGACACCGGGCAGGGACCGGACGCAGTGCCCGGAGTGGATGCACTTCTCGTCGTCCCACAGAACCGTGATCCCATCGGCGACGTACTCTCGAGTGGCCATGGCCCATGCTTACCCAATAGCGGGGCGACGCGCGACCTGATGCTCAACCTGGCGCCCTTCGTCCTCGGCCTCGCCGACCCGCGTTAGGGCACGAGCACGATCTTGCCGCGGACGTGTCCGCCCTCCAACTCGGCGTAGGCGCTTGCGGCCTGGGCGAATGGGTAGGTCCCGGCCACGTCGACGAGCACCAGACCAGCGTCGATGAGCCGGGCGAGCTCGGCCAGGTCGGCCGACGAGGGATGCACGAACACGTAGTCCCCTCCCCGTGAGAGCGCACCGGCTCCGTCTGCAATCGATCCCACCCGCCCGCCGTCAGCCAGCAGCGGGTCTGACTGTTCCAGCGCACCGCCACCGATCAGATCGACCACCACGTCGGCGCCCTTCGGGGCGAGGCCGCGCACCTGCTCGGGCAGGGTGTCGCCATACACGACCGGTTCGACGCCCAAGGAGCGCAGGTGGTCGTGGTTGCGCGCGGAGGCAGTCCCGATGACGCGAGCGCCGGCGATCCTGGCCAGCTGAACCGCGAACTGCCCGACTCCGCCGGCGGCGTTGTGCACAAGGACGGTCTCGCCGGCAACCACGTCCAAACGGCGTACGAGCTGCAGGGCCGTCAGCCCGGTGAGCGGCACGGCGGCCGCCGTCACCAGATCGACGGCCGCAGGTGCACCGGCCAGCAGGCGCTCGGGCAGAACGACCTCCTCCGCGGCAGTGCCGTGCTTCACCACGTCCATGCGGGCGTAGCCGAAGACGCGGTCCCCGACCGCGAAGTCGACCACCGCCGGCCCCACAGCCGTGACGGTGCCCGCCACGTCCCAGCCGGTGACGAGCGGGAAGAACGTCTCGATCGCACCTGCCAAGTAGCCGTACCCGACCTTGTAGTCGACCGGGTTGATACCGGCTCCGGCGACCTCGAGGCGCACGCAATCGGGTCCCATTGGCATCGGCTCGACGTCGCCGACAATCAGGGAATCGGGTCCGCCGAACGCGTCGTAGTACACAGATCTGGTCATCTGGCCATCCTGCCACCCGAGCGGGTGGGTGACCGCCTGACTGCCCTTGGCCCCGACGCTCTTGGGCTCCACCGCCGGTGGCTACTCGGCCATCGGCAACGGCACGCCAGCATCGTCGGCGAGGTCCTGGGCCGGTCCCTGATGGGTGCGCAGAGGTTTCTCGGGGATGAATAGGCTGAGCACGAGTGCGACGACCATGATGGGCACGGCGACTAGGAAGGTGTAGTCCAGTGCCCTCGCAAAAGCTCCGAGAACCGCGTCGTGGACGGGTTGCGGAAGAGAATGGATCTTGGTCAGCGACGAAGTGAAGTCAGCGCTGCCGCCCGGCAGCTCCGCGTTCGGCAGGGCGTTAGCCAGCTCCACGGCCAGCCGCGAGGTCCAGATCGCGCCGAAGGCCGCAGTTCCGAAGGAGGCGCCGATCATCCGGAAGAACGTCGAGGCACTCGTGGCCGCACCCATGTGCTGGGGCTCCACATCGTTCTGGACAATCAAAACGAGCACCTGCATCACGCAGCCGAGACCGACGCCGAGCACGAAGGCGGCGAGTGAGAACTGCCAGTACGGAGTGTTCACGCCGAGCAGGCTGAGCAGATACAGCCCCACGGCCGCGATGGCGGTGCCGATGATGGGAAACATGCGGTACTTGCCGGTCCTGGAAATGATCTGACCCGAGCCCACCGACGTGAGCAGCAGACCGCCCATGAGCGGCAGCAGCATAAGCCCTGCCTGGGTCGGAGTGGCCCCGTTGATCACCTGCAGGTAGATCGACAGATACACGATCGAACCGAACATGGCGAAGCCCACGACGAAGCCGATCCCAGCAGTGAGGCTGAACACGCGGGAGCGGAACAGGCCCAGGTCGATGATCGGCTCCGGTGCCCGGCGCTCCTGCCAGACGAACAGCACGAGCCCGAGGATTCCGGCGGCCACCAGCCCGAGGATCGTCGGCGAGGTCCAGGCGTACTGATGCCCGCCCCAAACGGTCACCAGCAACAGCACCGTCACGGACGTGACGAGCAGTCCGGCACCCAGCCAGTCGATCGAGCGCCGGCGGTGCGTCGCCGGGATGTGCAGCACGGCTCCGAGCACGATGAACGCGGCGATGCCCAGCGGCAGGTTGATGTAGAAGATCCACCGCCAGGACAGATGCTGGGTGAACAAGCCGCCGAGCAGCGGTCCGATCACGGACGCGACGCCGAAAACCGCGCCGAAGAGGCCCATGTAGCGGCCGCGCTCGCGCGGCGGGATGATGTCGCCGATCACTGCCAGGATGAGCACCATCAGACCGCCCCCGCCGATCCCCTGAAGTGCGCGGAAGCTGATCAGCTGCGCCATGTTCTGGCTCATACCCGCGAGCGCGGAACCGACGACGAAGATGGCCACCGCGCTCTGCAGCATGAGCTTGCGCCCGTACTGGTCGCTCAGCTTGCCCCAGAGGGGCGTCGAGGCGGTAGAGGTCAGCAGGTAGGCCGTGACCACCCAGGACAGCTCGTTCAGCCCACCGAGGTCGCTCGTGATTGTGGGCAGCGCGGTCGAGACGATGGTCTGGTCGAGGGCGGCCAGCAGCATCGTCATCATCAGGGCGCCGAGGATGATCTTCAGCTGCTTGGGTTGGGTGACGTAGGTGCTCACCGCGTCGTCCTCGCCGGGCGCAGCGCTCGCCGGGGCCACGGCCGGATCTTGTTCGGCGCTCATGCGCCCTCCTTCAGGCTGGTGAGGTGTCGGGAAGGTGCTGCAGTGCTGAGGTCCTGCGGTGAGCCGTGACTGCGCCGGCGTCGTCGGCCAGCCGGCGGAGCAGCACGACCAGTGCCGACCGGTCGGCTTCGGACCAATCGGACGCCGCTTGGGCCATGGCCGAGCCCAGGCTGTCGAGCTTGTCCCGCAGCAACTGCGAGCCATCATCGGTGACGCTCACCGACCACGCCCTGCCGTCGGACGGGTCCGGGATGCGCCGCAGATAGCCCTGCGACTCGAGCGCGCGGAGTTTGCGGCTGATCGTGGACTGGTCCA
>JBIRBF010000071.1:0-12774 GCA_044326505.1 Candidatus Nanopelagicales bacterium
GCGCCCCGGCGGCCGAAGGGGTCACAGCCACGGGCTAGGGCCGCGAGCCGGTTCTCGGTCCGCGACCCGGCTGGTGCTCGCGGGCGGCTCTAGGGAGCGAGGCTGCGGGCGAGTGCCTGGCCCAGCCCCGGTACGAGGTGCTCGCCGGCCGACTGCCGGATGAGCTCGTCATGGCCCTTCACCCGAACCACGCAGTGCTCGTCCCCGCCCCGGGTCGCGCCAACCACCAACCGGACGTCGACGGCCCGCGGGTCCTGCCCGGGCGGGCCTGCCGGCTCGGCGTCGCCGGGGAGCACCAGGCGTTCGACGACCACAGCCGCCCCGACCACGGCTTCGGGCCACTCGATGAGCGGCAGCATCTGGTCCAACGGCCGCTCGACGTCGTACCCGTCCTGCTCGATCGCCGTCAGCGTTCCCGGCGACAGTCCGAGTTCGGCCGCGAGCGCGGGCTCGTCGGCGAGCAGCAGGTCGCTGCTGACCAGACCGAACAGCCGGGCTGGTTGGTCCCAGCCCGCACGGGCGGTCTCGGCTTCGAGTTCTTCGAGCACGGCCTGAAGGGCTGTTTGCCACACCTGCGGTTGCATGGGCCGAGCCTCTCGTAGGGTGGGGTGGTGACATTCGCCACCCCACCTGCTGCAGTCGGTCCGGATGACGACGACGAGGCCCCCCGTCGGGGCAGGGTTCTGATCCCAACCTTGCTCGTCCTCGGCATCCTCGCCGTGGTTTTCGTGATCTTCACGGGTTTCTACACCGACTGGCTGTGGTTCCGCTCGGTGGACAAGACCAGTGTCTTCACGACTGAGCTGACGGTGAAGGTAGGCCTGTTCGTCGCGTTCGGACTCGCGATGGCCCTCGTCGTGGGCGGATCCATGTGGATGGCCTACAAGTTCCGGCCGTTCTTCACCACCGACAGTCCCGAGCAGGAGGGGCTCGAGCGGTATCGGGCCTCGCTGGAGTCGGTGCGCAAACCCGCGCTCTTCGTGGTGTCCATCGTGATCGGGCTGCTCGCTGGCGTGTCGGCGGCTGGCCAGTGGCAGCTGTGGATGCTGTGGCGCAATGGCGGCAGTTTCGGCTCGACCGACGCCCACTTCGGCGTCGATGTCGGTTTCTGGGTCTTCGACTACCCAGCCATCCGTTTCGCGATCGGCTTCCTGTTCACCGCGCTCTTCTTCGCCCTCGTCGTCAATGCGGTGGTGAACTACCTCTACGGCGGTTTGCAGATCCAGTCGCCGGGGGAGCGGGTGTCGCGCGGCGCCAGGGTGCAGCTGAGCCTCATCGTCGGCGCGATGATGCTGCTGAAGGCCGTGTCCTACTGGCTCGACCGCTACGGACTCGCGGTCAAGGACGACGAGCTCGTGCAGGGCTTCAGCGGCCTGAAGTTCCGCGACACCAACGCCATGCTGCCGGCCAAGACGATCCTCGCCTTCGTCGCGCTGATTGTCGCGCTGCTGTTCTTCGTCAACGCCTTCAAGGCCATCTGGAAAGTCGCCCTGGCCGGCTTGGCGCTGATGGTGCTGTCGGCGCTCGTGATCGGGGGGATCTACCCAGCGGTCGTGCAGCAGTTCCAGGTCAAGCCGAGCGAGCTCGTGCGGGAGGGGCCGTACATCCAGCGCAACATCGAGGCCACACGCGAGGCGTACGACCTGGACGACGTCGATACCCAGGACTACGCGGCAACCGCCGATCCCGATGCGGCCGCGATCATGGCGGACGCCGGAACGATCAACAACATCCGACTGCTCGACCCCTCGATCGTGTCGCCCACCTATCGCGCTCTGCAGCAGATCCGCGGCTTCTATTCCTTCCCCGACAACCTCGATATCGACCGCTACACCATCGACGGCGCGCAGCGGGGCGCGGTGGTGAGCGTGCGCGAGCTCGATCAGGCCGGTATCCCGGACTCGCAGCGCAACTGGGCCAACGACCACGTCGTGTACACCCACGGCTACGGGTTCGTGGCCGCCTATGACGACCGCGTCAACACCAACGGGACGCCGGAGTTCTTCGAGTACGACATTCCGCCGGAGGGCAAGCTGAATGTCGAGCAGCCCCGGGTGTACTTCGGCGAGAGCTCGCCGGACTACTCGATCGTCGGTGGTCCGGACGGCTCGACGCCGCGCGAGATCGACTACCCGGATGACTCCGACCCGACCGGTCAGCGCAACAACACCTACGACGGCAAAGGCGGCGCCCCCGTGGGCTCGCCGTTCAACCGGCTCGCTTTCGCCGTGCGGTTCGGGGAGCCCAACATCATGCTGTCCGACCTGGTCAACTCCGACTCCCGGATCATGTGGGACCGGACCCCGCGGGAGCGGCTGGCCAAGGTGGCGCCGTGGCTGACCCCTGATGGCGACCCCTACTCGGCGGTGGTGAACGGTCGAATCGTCTGGATCCTCGACGCCTACACCAAGACCGACCAGTACCCCTACTCCACCCGAGTGGACCTCAACGACGCCACGTCGGACTCGATCACCACCACCTCGACCAACGTGTTCGCCCTGCCGCAGGACCGCGTCAACTACATGCGCAACTCGGTCAAGGCCGTGGTTGATGCCTATGACGGCACCGTCGATCTGTACGCCTGGGACGAGGCCGATCCCATCCTGCAGACCTGGCAGCGGGCGTTCCCGGGGGTGGTGAAGCCCAAGGCCGACATGAACCCCGAACTGGTGTCGCACGTGCGCTACCCGGAGGACCTGTTCAAGGTTCAGCGGCAGGTCTACTCGCGCTACCACGTCACCGACCCGGCGGCGTTCTACAACGGCCAGGACTTCTGGATCGTTCCGAACGACCCCACCGATCGGCAGTCCAACCAGTACCAGCCGCCCTACTACCTGACCCTCAAGATGCCCGGCCAGACGGCGCCCGCGTTCTCGCTGACGACGGCGTATTCGCCGGCCAAGCGGCAGACCCTGGCGGCGTTCATGGCAGTGGACTCGGCACCGGGGGACGGGTATGGCAAATTCCGGGTGCTGCAGCTACCTCGCAACACGACGATCCCCGGGCCGGTGCAGGTGCAGAATACCTTCGAATCCGATCCGGAAGTCGCCTCGCAGCTATCGCTGCTGCGTCGCGGGGGCTCGGAGGTCGAGCTCGGCAACCTGCTTTCGTTGCCAGTCGGCGGCGGCATGCTCTACGTCGAGCCGGTCTATGTGCGGGCGAGCGAGGGCGGGTATCCGCTGATGCGCAAGGTGCTGGTGTCCTTCGGCACCAAGGTCGGGTTCTCCGACACGCTGTCGCAGTCCCTTGCGGCCGTGTTCGGGCCGAGCGCGGGCACGATCGGGTCGCCCACGACCCCGACCACGCCGGGCGAACCGACCACGCCTGCCGTTCCGCTCAACGAGCTCGAACAGGCGCTGGCCGATGCCGACAAGGCCTACAGCGACGGTGTCGAGGCCTTGAAGAGCGGCGATTTCACGGCCTACGGCGAGGCTCAGAAGCGGCTGTCAGAGGCGATCAAGAAGGCGCAAGGGATCGCGACCGCCGCTGCTGGTGCGCCAGCGACTCCAAGCCCGTCTGCGACTGCGGCGCCCACGCCAGCCGAGCCGACTCCCGAGGCAACGGCCACGGCCGCGCCCGCACCGCCGGCGGCTTGATCGCCGTCGGCTCTCACGGAAGCTCGAGGAGCCGGCCGAGCAGTGACTCGCCCAGCGGCCACGGGCCGTGCCCCGAATCGACGTTGATGTGGCCCAGGTCGCCCGCGTCGACGAGCTCGCTGCCCCAGGAGCGGGCCATCTCGATGGCGCGCGCGAAGGTCACGTAGGGGTCGCTGCGGCTGGTGACGACGATGCTGTGGAACCCGAGGGGATTGAGGGGAATCGGCGCGAAGGGGCGCAGCTGCTCAGGCGTGTGGTCGGGGGAGTCGGCGTCTGCGGGACCGACCAGCATGGCCGCATGGACCATCGTGCCGGCCGACTCGGCCCCCCTGGTAACTGACCAATGGGCGACGAGTGCGCAGCCGAGGCTGTGGGCCACGAGCACCGGCGGAGTCGGGCAGTCTGCGATCGCTCGATCCAGTGCCCTGCACCACTCTTCGACTCCAGGGTGCTCCCAGTCGCTCTGCTCGAGCTTGACGAAGTGGGGGTTGTCGCGCAGCCAGATCGACTGCCAGTGGGTGGGCCCGGAGTCGCGCCAGCCGGGGATGATCACGACTGGAGGCTGAGCGGACGAGCCTTCCGATGCTGAGCTCATGCGGGGACTCCCTCTGCTCACGGTCGCGGCGAGCGTGCTGCGGGCACCTTCCTGGGTGCCGCGCGCACATGGTAAGGTTGGGTCACCAACGCGGGGTGGAGCAGCTCGGTAGCTCGCTGGGCTCATAACCCAGAGGTCGCAGGTTCAAATCCTGCCCCCGCTACGCAATCGCAGGTCGACAAAACCTGCGCACACAAGTCGGCCCGGAACCCAGGTTCCCGGCCGACGTGGTTTTTCCGGGCCAGGAACACCCGTTCAGGCTGCTTCGAGCCGTCGTTCCAGGGTTCCGAGTCCCAGCGAGGGGAAGCGCCGGGCAGGCGACTGCCTCGAGCGGGCAGGCTTCGCGACCCGCACCCTGAGGGTCAGGCTGGGCCGTTCGGGTTTCGGTTTTCGTCGACGGTGCGCTCGACCACGGGCCGATTCGCGCGTGTCCACGACCGGTAGGACCGCGCGGCGACCTGACAGACCTGCTCGCGCAGCACCTGGCAGACCGACTCGACCGCGTGGCCCGCTGCCCGCCGTCGATCTGGGCCTGCACGACCCAGCGCCGGGCCGTCCCCTTTTCCGACCCCCTGCCTGCGGGCGACCGCCTCCGCCGCGGCGGTCAGCGACGGATACTCCGGCAGGTGCTCAAGGTCCTGGCGCGCCGGGAACCTGGTTTCGCAGTAACGTCGCGGTGGCTGCACTGAGCGCCGACCCGGCATCGCCGAGCGGCAGTCTGAAGGGACCCCCATGACTGAGCACTCCCGCGACAACGCCATGGACCACGTCGTTCTCGTGCTCTTCGAGAACCGCTCCCTGGACAACCTCCTTGGCCACCTCTACGGGCCGGCGGACGGTAAGCAGTTCGAGGGGGTTGTGGGCAAGGAGCTGTCGAATCCGGTCCCCAGTTGGGCTGAGCATCAGCCATCGGACGGCAGCGGCCGCGTCGCGTACCACCCGACCGACGACCTCGACGCGCCCAACCCCGACTCGGGGGAGGAGTATTTCCACACCAACACCCAGCTGTTCAACACGATCGACCAGGCGAATATCGGCAAGATCGGCAAGGACGTGTCCGCACCGTGGAACGTGCCTGCACCGGGCGCCGTGCCGACGATGGATGGTTTCGTCACCGACTACATCAGCACCTTCACCGGCGAGGTCGGCCGCCAGCCCACCTACGACGAGTACGCCCAGATCATGACCGGCTACACGCCCGAGCAGCTCCCCGTGCTCAGCGGAATCGCACGGGACTTCGGGGTCTTCGACCACTGGTTCTGTGAGGTGCCCTCGCAGACCTTCATGAACCGCTCGTTCTGGACTGCGGCGACCTCGTCCGGGCTGACCGTCAACTCTCCCATGACAAACTTCGTGTACAAGAACGACGCCGAGACGATCTTCGACCGGCTCGAGGCCCACGGTAAGACCTGGAAGGTCTACGTCATGGAGCCGTGCCCGGTGTCGTTTACCGCGCTGATCCACATGCCGCGGCTGAAGGACAAGTTGGCGACGAGCTTCGTGCCGTTCAGCCAGTTCGAAGAGGATGCCAAGAACGGCACGCTGCCGGACTTCGCGCTGATCGAGCCGAACCTGCTGGCTGGGCACGGCGACTACCACCCGGCGATGGGGCGCTCGTTCATCCCCGGCGACGTCGACGTCCCGCTCGATCCGCCGTCCTCGCTGTTGGCCGGCGAGGCGTTCCTGCAGCGTCTCTTCGACGCCTACCGGTCCATGGACAGCGAGACTGGCGCGAACGTCTTCAACACCACCCTGTTCATCGGTTGGGACGAGCCCGGCGGCACCTACGACCACGTGGCCCCCGGTGCGGTTCCGCCCCCGGACGCCGCCGCCGTTCCGGGCCAACTGGGCTTCACCTTCGACCGCTCGGGGTATCGGGTTCCGGCCATCGTCGTCTCGCCCTGGGTCGAATCAGGCTCGGTCTATAACAAGGAGCACCGCCACACCTCGATGGTCGCCACGCTGCGGGCGAAGTGGGGTCTGGGCGAGGCGTTCACCCAGCGCGATGAGGCGGCGGCGCCCTTCGATTACGTCTTCTCGCGCTCCACGCCGCGAGAGCCGAGCGAGTGGGCGTCGATCCAGGCCCACCCCGTCCCGCAATACCAGGTGGACTGGTCGAAGACGACACGCACCCTCAGCAACCTCGGGCAGGCCGCCACGCCGGCCGTCGTGGCAGAGCTGACCAAACTAGGCGTGGCCCTCCCGGCCGGCGTGGATGCGCCCGGGTTCGCGATCACCCCGAAGATGGGGTGGCACCTCGCGGAACTCCTCGCCTGGCACATCTTTCCAGGTCTGGCGCCGGCCGCTTCGGATGTCCAAGCCGTCGAGAAGGCCTTGCATGCGGAGGTCGCCGAGGCGATCGCGCAGGCGAAGACCGGCGCTCACCGGGGCTGAACGTCGGCGAGCACCCGTCGGGTATGCGGCGCGTCCGTCGGAAGTCGCCGCAGCAGCGCATCGACCCAGCCTTCGCCCAGCCCGGGGTCGGCACCTGAACTCGCCAGCAGCTCGCGGTACCAGATCCAGTGCTGACGCATGATGTGCGGGTCGTCGACGAGCATCGCCGCAACGGCCGTTCGCAACAGCAGAGACAGGTCATCGCGCGCGCGCCTCACGGCTGCGCCGTCCGCCAACAATTCCGGGTGTAGGCCCTGGGCTACGTCGACCGCATCCGACACGATCCCCGAGCGCACTCGCATGAGGGCGGTGGCCTCCGCTCCGCGTTCCCCGAGGTCGAGTCCGGGGCGCTGGCCTGGAACGCCCAGCCCGCGCAGGTAGACCAGAG
This sequence comes from Candidatus Nanopelagicales bacterium, assembly GCA_044326505.1. Taxonomy (GTDB): domain Bacteria; phylum Actinomycetota; class Actinomycetes; order S36-B12; family UBA10799; genus JACJWR01. The sequence goes on from JBIRBF010000071.1 coordinate 6,974, forward strand.
TCCTGTGCGCCGTTGCGGCGTCTGCGGCGTAGGAGTCCGCGCCCAGCCGGCGCGCGCAATGCTCGGCCCGCACCCCGGTTCCGAAGCCTCGACCTCCCACCACCACCCAGCAGCCGTGCTCGCGCAGCGCCGAGATCATCCGCCACGCGCCGTAGATGTTCGCGGGCATCGCGCAGGTCACGCCGGCGAGGGTCAGATCCGAGTCGCCGATTAACTCCGCTACGTCGCCGGCGGGCACCGACGGCACCACCAAACGCACCCGCCAGCCGAGGTGGCGCCACACGACGGCCACCATTCGTCCCGCGATTGAATGCCACTCGTCCTGGGCCGCGCACAGCACAACCTCCCCCTGGTCCTGGACGGGGTGGGTCTGCTGCGGGTCGAGCAGCAGCGCGAGCGCCTCCTCAGCGATGACTGTGGCCTGGTGCTCCTGGGCGACGCTCAGTTGGGCGACCCCCCACGCCTGGCCGATCTCGCGCTGACCGGGCGCGATGAGGTCGCGGATCACCTGGTCGGCGGTGAAGCCCTGCGCCGACAGGGCCAAGACGATGTCGCGCACCTTAGTGACGTCCCCGTGGCGCAGTGCCCAGACGTAGTCGCTGTAGTACTGCGGCGGAACGTGCGCGGGAACGTGCTGCATCAGGAGCTGCCTGTGTGCGGCAGTTCGCCCTGGCCCAGTTCGCCTACAAGCGCCGCCAATTCCTCGGGAGGCTTGACCAGACCCAGGTGATAGCCCTGCCCGAGCGGAATCCCCAATTCCTGCACGATGGCCAGATGGTCCGCGGTCTCGACGCCCTCGGACAGCACGGTCGATCCAAGGGACCGGGCCAGCGTCCGGGCCGCGGCGATGAAGGCCCGCCCGCGCTCGTCGCCGTGCGCCGCCAGCGTGGTGAAGGATCCGTCGACTTTGAGCAGCTGCGGTTGCAGGTGTTCCAGCGTCTGCATGTTGGAGAATCCGGTGCCGTAGTCGTCGAGCGCCACTTCGGCGCCCATCGACCGCAGCAGCGACAGGGTCTGCATGCCGGTGCTGCGCGGCTCCAGCAGGATGTTCTCGGTCACCTCGAGCATCAATCGGGGCAGCAGATCGATCATGCCCGACTGACGGATGTAGGTGATCAGGCTCGGATCGTTGAGCTCCGCCGGCGAGAGGTTGATGGAGATGGGCAGTTCCGGTGGCAGCGATTCGGCGGCATCGCGCACCAGGGCGGTGATCATCTGCCGCCCCATCGCCCGGATCTGGCCGCTGTACTCGGCCACCGAGATGAAGGCGCCCGCGGATTGGATTGTGCCGTCGTCGAGGACGCGCCGCAGCAGCGCTTCGGCGGCGCAGACCTTGCCCTCGGCCAGGTTGTAGATCGGCTGGTAGTGCAGGGTGAACGCGTGCGCCCGGATGGAGTCGGCGAGCTCCTGGCGCAGCTGGGCCCGCTGCTCAGTCTCTGCGTGCATGCCGGCGATGTGGAAGCGGAACTGGTCCCCACCCTGGCGCTTGGCGGCGTACATGGCCGTGTCGGCGGCCTGCAGTAGTCCGTCGGCAGTCGGGGAGTCCTCGGGGAACATGGCGATGCCGACCGAGCCGGTGACATGGCAGGTGGCCGTCCCGACGTCCAGCGGGCTGCGCAGCGCGTGCAGCAGGCGGTCGGCGAGGAAGTCGAGCTGCTGGAGCTGCACACTGTCGCTGACCATCAGGGCGAACTCGTCGCCGCCCATGCGCGCGATCACCACATCGCCGTGCATGCTCGATCGGACGCGTTCGGCGACCTCGGCCAGCGCCGAGTCCCCGGCTGGATGCCCGTAGCGGTCGTTGATGTCCTTGAATCCGTCCAGGTCCAGCCAGAGCAGGGCCAACGAGGTGCCGTCCCGACGGGCCCGGTGCATCTGCGTGCCAAGGGCACTGATCAGCTCGTTGCGGCTGGCCAGCCCCGTGAGCGCGTCGGTGCGGCTGTGGCGGCGCAGGCGATCGTACTCGGCGTGCGAGTCGGTGATGTCCGTGGCGGCCAGCAGCAACCGCGGCGGCTGGGCGCCCGGCACGCTGGTGCCTTCCAGGCTCAAGCGGCGAAGCCGCCCGTCGCGGCCCATGCAGCGAACCTCCAACGGCGGCGCCGTCCCCGCCGGCAGATGGGTCAGCCAGGCGCTGAGCAAGTCCTGATCGGCCGGGATGCAGAGCTCGGTGAGCGGTCGGCGCAGTACGAGGTCCTCGCTGAGGCCCAGGTAACTCTCACTGCCGGGGGAGGCGCGCAGAATCTGACCGGCCTCGCCGGTCTCCAGCAGCAACCGTCCCGGGAGCTGGAATGCCGCATCGGTGAGTGCCACTTCGCCGGACAGCGCACGGAGGGCTTCGGCGGCCTCGGTGATGTCCTGCAGCGTCCCGAACCGTTCATGGGGGGAGGATCCGAGTTGGCCGAGGTCGATGTCCAGGATCGTCCGCACCCGCCCGTCGACCTTGGTGCGGTACTGCAGCCGCGGCTCGCGATCGGGCAGGCCGCTGCGCGCGGCAGCGGGCTGGTCCTCGGGCAGGACGTGGGCCAGCCAGGCCTCCGGGTCGGCGGCCAGACGCTCGCCGGACTGACCCAGGAGCCGCACAGCCTCATCGCTGATGCCCAACAGAACCCCGTCGGAGATCCTCCTGGTCCATGCAGCCACTCCGATGTTGCCTGTGACCAGGCCGAGCTCCTCCTCGACCCGGGCCGCCTCCATGCGGCTGGCGCGCAGCGTCGTGGTGTCGTTAATGCTCAGGACCGCGCCGCCGATCTGCCCCCGCTCGTCGCGCCAGGCCGACACCACCACCTGGTAGTCGATCTCGGCGCCCAGGGCATCCAGGGTTTTGCTGGGCTCGCCGCTCAGCACCGCGTCCAAGGCCCGCGCCAGACCCGGCACCGGGGTAGTGGTGGCCACCCGATCGATCGGCGCGCCCATATCGTCCTCGACCAGTGCGAACAGCCGCACGGCGAGCGGCGAGTACCGGGTGATCCGCTTGTGTCCGTCTACCAGGACGAGGGCCTGGCTGATTGCTGCCTGGATGTTGCGCAGGTCCGTATTCGCGTCGCCGAGCTCGCGGCTGCGGACCTGGAGTTCCTCGTTCAGGGTGCCCAGTTCCTCGTTTGACGCCTGCAGTTCCTCGTTGATGGTCTCCAGTTCCTCGTTGGAGGCCTGGAGCTCCTCCGTGGAGGCCATCATCTCCTCGTTCATCGCCTGGAGTTCCTCGTTGGCGGTCTCGAGCTCCTCGATGGTGGCCTGCAGCGTCTCGCGGGTCGACTCCAACTCCACCTGCAGGCGCCGCGCGTCGAGCGACTCGGGCTCGATCGCCGCAGCCGGAATCGCCTCGGTGTCGGCGGTGAAGCTCACGACCTGGAAGGCGCCCACGCTGCTCGATGCGGGTCGCACTGCCACCTGCACCGGTGGCAGCCCGTCGCCCATGTCGATGGGCGTTCCGTGCGTGGCAGCGCCCGACACGCGAGCGTGGGCGAGCAGGCGGCGCACCTCCGGCAACAGCGGGGCGCGCACCAGGGCGATCACTGACATGTCCAGCTCACCCTGCGGGAACTGGCAGAAGCGGCCCACGTCGCCGAGCGCCTGCACCAGGTGGCCGTTCTCGTTGACCACGATCGACGGCGGTGCCAGCACGCGCAGGATCGACTCGCGCAGGATCTGGTGCTCGTTGCTCTGCTCGGGATGGCGCAGCGGTCGCGCCGGCAGCAGGTTGGGGGACTTGGGCATGTTGCGTGACCGGGGAGGGTCGAGCATCTGGGCGCTGCGGCGGTAGATACGCCACTTGGAGCTGACCGGGAGGAACGCGTCTGACAGGTAGCCCACGCCCTCGGAGGTGCCCAGCACCGCCAGGCCGCTGGGCTTGAGCGCGTAGTGGAGGGTCCGCAAAACGGTGTCCTGCAACTCCGTCTCGAAGTAGATCAACACGTTGCGGCACGAGACCAGGTCCATCCGCAGGAAGGGCGGATCGACCGCGAGATTGTGCCGGGCGAAGACCACGCACTCCTTGACCGCCGGCAGCACCAGCATGGACGGGCCGGAAATCTCGGTGAAGGCCTCGCGCAGGTCCTCAGGCAGCTTCTCGGCCGCTGCTGCGGGGTAGGAGGCACGCCGGGCGAACTCCAGCGCAGCATCGTCGAGGTCGGTGGCGAAGACTTTGATCCGCTCCGACAGGCTCGACGGGAAACCCAAGGCGCGGGCCAGCACCATCACGATGGTGTAGGCCTCCTCGCCGGTCGCGCAGCCAGGCACCCAGACCCGCAGCGGCTCGGAGTGCTCGGACTCCGCGAACCTGGTCTTCAGTACCTGGCTGAGCGTGTCCCACACCTCGGGATCGCGGTAGAACTGCGTCACCGAGACGAGCATGTTCTGGCCCAGAATGCGCGCCTCGGACCGTTCCGCAAGCAGGTAGGTCAGGTAATCGCCCTGTTCGTTGATCTGGAGCACGGCCATGCGGCGGGCGATCTGCCGGCGGACCGTCGATTCCTTGTAGGCGGAGTAGTCCACTCCGGTCTGGGAGTGCATGGCCGACAGGATCCGCTTGACCAGCGAGTCGGGCACGTGGGTGTCGTCACCTGCGTGGTCGAGCTCGCCGGCGAGGAGTCGCGTGAGGATCTCGCCGACTTCGTCGGGCGAGACGCTTCGATCGACGATGCCGCCCTCGATCGCGGCGCGCGGCATGGACGCGTACTTGGCGGTACTCGGGTCCTGGGCGATGGTCAGACCGCCGGCGGCGTGGATTTCCCGCATGCCGTACGAGCCGTCGGAGCCGGTACCGGACAGGATCACACCGACGGAGCGCACTCCGAATTCCGCGGCGAGCGACGACAGCATCGCATCTACAGACGGCTTGGGGCCGGTGGCCTTGGCCGGCGGGAGCAGCCGGATGACGCCGTCCCGGACCACCAGATCGGCGCCTGGAGGGCAGACGTGGACGGTACTCATCCGCGGCTCTTGGCCGTCCTCGGCGACCACGACGTCGAGCTTTGTCTCGCGGCTCAGGAGCTCTGCCATGAGGCTCTTGTGCTGCGGCGCCAGGTGTTGGGCCACCAGAATGCTGACGGCCAGTTCGGGGGAGATATTGCGAACAACTTCCTGGAGGGCCTCAAGACCGCCGGCGCTGGAGCCGATGCCAACAATGCAGCGCGCTGGTGCGCTTCGAAGATCAGCGTCTTCGGCCACCGGCGTCGTCGGCATGGGCGGAAACTCCTCACCAGGTGTGGTGCTGACGCTGCTTTGGCGGCGCTCGGACATGGTGCTCCCTCGTACAGTCTTGCCATCAGCATTGTGGCATGTAGTGATCACTTTCCAATTGCTGCGCCGGGATCTTGGGGGAATCTGACGGGCGTGGCGCTGGGAGGTGCGGCCTGGCTCGCGCTCCCACGCTCGCTGGGTGGACTGGGTGCCTCACCCAAATGCACCAGATGGAGTTGGGGTCGCTGTGGCCTCGCGGGGTTGGCCGAAGATGTGGGCCCAAGTGGAGGGCCGAAGGGGCTTGACTTGTCGGGTGGGTCTGCTAAGTTTGAAGTATTCGAACATGTGTTCGTTGCCAGTCCATCGGGGGGCGCCCGTCCGGGTCTCTCGATCGTCGGGGGAGGGGGTGGACTTCCATGGACCCATCGTCGCGCGGGGAGCCGGCGTGGACGCCGGGGGCGGGCATCGCCGACGCCCCGGGGGTGGGCCCGGTGTTTGACGCGCTGGCCGCGATCGACGAGGCCGTCGGCGTCATCGGCGGCCAGCTGGCCGCCGCCGCGGTGGCGGCGGCGGATCTGGCCGGGCTCGCGGAGGGGCTGCACGCCGCGGGCGCGCGGCTGGCC
>JBIRBF010000239.1:0-2803 GCA_044326505.1 Candidatus Nanopelagicales bacterium
GACGGCCGCAAGGGTTTCCGGCGAAGAGCCAGAGGCTGACACCGCCACCACGAGGTCCAGCGGACCGACCCAACCCGGCAGCCCGGGACCCCCGACCGTCACCACTGGTACCGACGAGCCCCGCCCGGCGCATGCCGCGACCAGATCGCCAGCCGCCGACGATCCCCCGGCACCGACAACCACGAGGGACCTGGGACGACCACCCGCGGCGGCGGCGAGCACACCGTCGGGGTCCGTCTCGAGCAGCCCAACTCGCAGCGAGGCGCCCGCAGCCGCCGTACCGGCGAGCATGGAACCACCGGCGGCGACGAGCCGACTGGGATCGGCCAGGACGGCCTCGTCTACCTCCACGCCCGTCAGGCGTCGCCGGCGGGCTCGACCGCCTCGCCGATGCCCCGCGGTCCGGGGGTGGCCTCGTCCAGCAGCATCACCGGGATGCCGTCGGAGATCGGGAACGTCGTGGCGCAACGAGCGCACTTCACAACCTGGCCGACCTGCTCCACGGGCGCATGGTGTTCGCAGGGGCACGCGAGGATCGACAGCAACTGCGGGTCGAGTGAAGTCATGGACGAAGCCTATGCCGTGGCGTCGTCGGCCCGGATGACGGCGAGCACGCGGTCGCGCAACTCGGCCATCGCTTCGGGGTCGCGGGCCTCGACGTTGAGGCGCAGCAGCGGCTCGGTGTTGCTAGGCCGGACGTTGAACCACCATCCGTCGCCGCCGAGAGTGAGCCCATCGAGTTCCAACACCTGGGTGGCCTCCGGCTCGAAGGCGGCGCGGACCCGAGCAGTTGCGGCGGCGGCGTCGGCAACGCGGGAGTTGACCTCGCCTGAGGCGCTGTAGCGCTGGTAAGGCGCGAGCAGCGCCGACACCGGCGTGCCCGCTGGCGCATGCCCGAGCGCCGAGATGAGGTAGAGCGCGGCCAGCATCCCGGAGTCGGCCCGCCAGAAGTCGCGGAAGTAGAAGTGCCCGGAGTGCTCACCGCCGAACACCGCCCCGGTCTCGGCCATGCGCGCCTTGATGAACGAGTGCCCCACCCGGGTGACGACCGGAGTGCCGCCGTTCTCGCGGATCACCTCGGGAACTGCCGCCGACGTGATCAGGTTGTGGATGATGGGCGCGCCCGGGTGACGCTGCAACTCGGCCGCCGCGATCAGGGCCGTCACGTCGCTCGGCGAGATGAGCTCGCCGCGCTCATCCACCGCGAAACAGCGATCGGCGTCGCCGTCGAACGCCAGCCCCAGATCGGCGCCGGTGGCGATGACCGCCGCCTGCAGATCCCGCAGGTTCTCCGGGTCGATCGGGTTGGCCTCGTGATTGGGGAAGGTGCCGTCGAGTTCGTAGTAGAGCTCGGTGACATCCAGCGGCAGCGGCGCCAGCACGGACGGCGCCGTCAGACCCGCCATCCCGTTACCCGCGTCGGCGACCACCTTGAGCGGGCGGATGCCGTCGAGGTCCACCAGGGACCGGAGGAAGTCGCCGTAGGCTTCCAGCAGCTCGACCTCACTGCGAGAACCCTGGTCAAGGCCCACAGCGGGCCCGGGGGCGCCCGCGATCACCAGCTCGGTGATCTGGGCCAGGCCCGTGTCTCGACCCACCGGCACTGCACCGGGCCGGCACAGCTTGATGCCGTTGTACTCGGCCGGGTTATGGCTGGCGGTGAACATCGCGCCAGCGTGGCCCAGACTGCCGCTCGCGTAGTACAGGCCGTCGGTGGAGCACAGACCGATGTCGATGACATCGACGCCGCGGTCCATCAGGCCCCGGGCGAAGGCGTCGGATAGCTCCGGGCCGGAGGGGCGCATGTCGCGGCCAATGATCATCGCGCCGGTGCCGCCGTCGGCCACCCGCAACCCCAGCACTTCGGCGCAGGCAGCACCGACGGCACGGGCGAGTTCGGCGTCGAACTGCTCGGGGTAGACGCCTCGGACGTCGTAGGCCTTGATAACCGGAGCCAGTTGCTCCGCGGTGAAGGTATGAGGTGCGCCGCTTGTCACGAGTGCCGACCGCCTACTCGGCTGCCCGCAGCACCCGCAGGTGTCCGCGCCGGCCCACTTCGACCGCTCCGGCGGGGAGCTCGGACACCTCCGGCCGGTTCGCGCCCGGTTTCGGCCGGGCGGCCTCGCGCACCGCGTCGGCCAGCGACTCGAGGTCGTCCACCGACGGCGCAAACTGGTTGGGATCGAAGTCCAACCGGACGACCTCCCAGCCGCGAGGCACGGTCAGCCGCTCGGCGTGCTGCGCGCATAGGTCGTAGCAATGGGGATCGGCCAGCGTCGCCAGCGGACCCAGCACGGCCGTGCCGTCGTCGTAGACATAGGTCAACGTGGCGACGGCGTGCTGACTGCACGATGGCTTGGAGCAGGATCGCTGGAAACTCACGTCCAAAACATAGTCCTGGGTTGGCGGGTCGAGACTACCGGCGCGCCGGGGCGAGGGCGAGTCCTAACCGAGGCGGGGTTCGCGGGGGTAGTGCGGATCGACATCCTCGGGGGCCCGGAGCAAGAGGTCCGCGAGCAGTTCGGCGAGCACATCGCGCACCAGGGCGGCGGCTTGATCGTCATCGGCTGCGGCCGAGACGATCGGCCTGCGGTGCAGCACCAGGAGGTTACGCGGGTAGCGGCGGACGACGCGGCCAAGGGGCACCGATTCGGCTCCGCGCGCGATGGGTGGAACGTCCTCGACGAGGACATCCACCCGATCGACCTCAGGCGCGTGGCTGGCCAAATGCGCCACTGCCGCAACCGCCACGTCGTCGAACCGCTGGCGCCGGCTGAGGGCTCCCGGCACCGTGGCCGGGATC
>JBIRBF010000059.1:0-14148 GCA_044326505.1 Candidatus Nanopelagicales bacterium
CGGCTACTGCGCACAGGTCACCGCGCTGCGCAATCCGTCCAAGTTCTCGATCTCCGGCAACCTTTCGGGGTCCTACGCGCCGGACTACCCCGCCAGCCAGGGTGGCATGGCGAAGCTCTTCGGCGTCGATGACACCAAGGCCGCCGAGGCGGACTACGACTCCATTGTCATCGTGCAGACGCAGCCGGCCAGCCACTCGGTGCGGGTATGGCTGCGGATCGGCACCAGCGACAACTCCGCGCCTGGGTTGATCGACTCCCAGCAGCAGTTCGCGGCGGCCGCACGTGGCGCGGGGATGACTGTGGAGGAGTCGCTCGTGCCGGGTGGCCATGACTTCAAGGTGTGGGACCCCGGGTTCGCGGCCTGGATCGAGTGGTCGTCTGCGCTGCTCTACGGACAGCAGCCGAAGTAGGCCGGGGCGGGCACGGGAATACCCGAGACCCGTGAAGTGGTTTACTGTTCAACCACTGTGGCGGGCAGCCGTCGAAACTCCATGGAAGGTGCCGAGGTGAGCTCGATCCTGTATCCCGACGTCCCTGGCGCGGCTTTCGACGACTTCGTCCGCACCCGCGCTCCCGAGGCGCAGCAGCGCACTCTGTGGCAGCCGGGCGACGAGCCATTGCCCGCGCTCTACCTCAGCCACGGCGCACCGCCGCTTTTCGACGACCCCGAGTGGATCGGCCAACTGTTCGACTGGGCGCAACGGCTGCCCCAGCCCCGCGCCATCCTGATCGTAAGCGCCCATTGGGAGGCCGCCCCGCTGAGCTTGTCGGCCACTGCCGCGAGCACCCCGCTGGTGTACGACTTCGGCGGCTTCGCCGACAGGTACTACCGAATGACGTACCCGACTCCGGACGCCAGTGAACTGGCCGACCGGGTGGCGGCGGCGCTGCCGCACGGCGTCCAACTGCACCAGCACAACCGCCGCGGCCTCGACCACGGCGCGTGGGTCCCGCTCAAGGTGATGTACCCGGACGCGGACATCCCGGTGCTGCAGCTGAGCATGCCCACGCACGACACACGTCAGCTCCTCGCGCTCGGACGCTCGCTGGGGGCGCTGCGCCGCGAAGGGGTGCTGGTCATCGGTTCGGGCTTCATGACCCACGGCCTGCCCTACATGACCTCGGACATGTGGCTGCGCAATGCGGTGCCGGCCTGGTCCTCGGAATTCGATTCCTGGGCGGCGCAGGCCCTCGCCGCCGGGGACGTGGACGAGCTTGCTGCTTACCGGTCGCGGGCGCCCGGGCTGGGGTATGCGCACCCGACGGTGGAGCACTTCACTCCGCTGTTCGTCACCCTCGGGGCCGGCGCGGGTGAGGTCTCCACCGCCATCGACGGGTACCAGTTCGGATTGGCCAAGCGATCGGTGCAGGTCGCCTGACGAAGGTGACAACCGCTGCGCTACTCCAGCCGGCGGCCGACACTGAAGAGTGCCACCGCCCCGATCAGGGAGACCGCCCCGGCCACCATGAGCGGGAGCCGGCCGGAGCCGGCGCCGGATTCCCACATGAGTCCGGCCCACACACCGGCCACCAAGACAGCAGCTCCGGTCAGCCCCTGCAGCAGACCCTGTGCATGGCCGCGCAGCTGGGGCGGCGCCAGCGACGATATCCAGGCTTTGCCGACGCCGTCAGTGATGCCGGCGAACCCGCCGTAGACGATCAGCAGCGGGATTACCAGCCAACCCCCCTCCACCAGCCCCAGGCCCAGATAGCCAACGGCGAAGCAGAGCAGCCCGAGCGCGTACACCCGCGCCCTCGGCCACCGATCGGACAAGGCCCCCGCCGGATAGGCGATCATGGCGTTGGCAGCGTTGAAGAGCGCATACACAGCCACGACCGCTCCGGTGGACAGACCCACCTCGTGCAGCCGCAGGAGGAGCAGCGCGTCGGGGAAATTGACCAGAGCGATGAGGGCGAGCAGCAGTGCTACCACCCGCACTTTCCCGGGCAGTCGCCGACTCTCGCCGGCCTCGTCGGGCTTTGCTTCGTGGTCCTCGCTCCCGGACCCGCCAACCGACTTCCGAGCCCGTCGGCGCTGCTTGCGGCCGGGTTCCACCACCAGCGCCACGAGCGCCACGCTGATCACCGCGGGCACCACCGCGATCCACAGCGCTGCGCGGATGTCGCCACCCGTGAGGGCGAGCACGCCAAGGCCGATGAGCGGGCCGATCACCGCCCCGAGCGTGTCGGCGGCCCGGTGGAAGCCGTACACGCGGCCCATCTCGTTGTTCGGCACACCCTCCGCGAGCAACGCGTCCCGCGGCGCCCCGCGGATCCCCTTGCCGATCCTGTCCACCACCCGGCCAACGAGCACCAGCGGCCACATCCAGGCCGCCGCGATGACGACCTTGCCGACCGCCGCAAGGCCATAGCCGGTGGCCACGGCTGGTTTGCGGCCCACGTCGTCGGACACTCGGCCGGACACGTACTTCAGCAGCGCCGCGGCACCCTCGGCGATTCCCTCGATAATGCCCACGAGCGCGGCCGGCGCCCCCAGCACGGTCGTGAGCAAGATCGGCAGTACTGGGTAGAGCATCTCGCTGGCTGCGTCCTGCGCCAGCGAGACCGCCGATAGCACCTTGACGTTCCGAGTGAGCCACGGCCGGCGCGACGTCGGCGGAGGTGCGGGGCTCATCCCCCGAACGTACCCTCGCCAGCCGAACCGACTACGGGCTAGCCTCCAAAGATGCTCGCCATCTTCTGCTCCCCGTCCCGCTACGTCCAGGGTCGCGACGCCACTGCGGACCTGGGCGCCCAACTGGTGCATCTGGGACTCACCGGGCCAGCTCTGATCGTGGCCAGCCAGCGCTGCATCGATCAGCTGGGCGGCGCCTGGCGGACGACCCTCGGCGACGCCGGAATCGACTTCGCCGTGCACGAGTTCGCCGGCGAGTGCTCTCAGAGTGCAATCGAAGCGGGCATCGCCGCCGCCCGGCAGGCCCAGGCCAGCACCGTGATCGGGGTGGGCGGAGGCAAGACCCTGGATACTTCGCGGGCGGTCGCCGCCGAGGTCGGTGCCGCGATGGTGAACTGCCCGACGCTGGCCTCCAGCGATGCCCCATGCAGCGCCTTGTCCGTGGTCTACCACGACGACGGGTCGTTCGACCGGCTGCAGTTCTACCCCCGCAACCCCGAACTCGTTCTGGTGGACACGGCGCTGGTGGCCGCGGCCCCCACCCGGTTCCTGGTCTCGGGCATGGGCGACGCCCTCGCGACCTGGTACGAGGCCCGGACCGTGATCGAGGCGCACCGACCCAACCAGGTCGGAGGCCTCACCACGCTCACCGGCGCGGCACTGGCGGAGTTGTGCTGCCGGACCCTCTACGCCGACGGTCCCGCCGCCGCGACGGCAGTTGCCGCGGGCGTCGTGACGCCGGCGCTCGAGCGCGTGGTGGAGGCCAACACCCTGCTCTCCGGGCTCGGATTCGAGTCCGGCGGCTTGGCCGTCGCCCACTCCGTTCACAACGGACTGACCGCGGCGCCTGGCACGCATGCCTTCCTGCACGGCGAGAAGGTGGCGTTCGGGCTGCTGGTGCAGCTGGTCGTGGAGGGAAGGCCAGCGGCGGAGTTCGAAGAGGTCCGTGCGTTCTGCGCCACGGTCGGCCTGCCCACCACGCTCGCCGAGATCGGCCTGCCCGACCTCGACGATGACACCCTGGCGCTCATCGCAGCCGGCGCGGTGGTGGAGGGCGAGACCGCCCACAACGAACCATTCGAGGTCACCGCCCAGATGATCGCGGACGGCATCCGCGCGGCCGACGCGCTGTCGCGGGCAGCTACTCGATCAGGCTGAACAACCCTTCGTCCTCCTGGGCGTTGTGCAGCTGCAGCACCCCGTAGAGCACGTATAGAGTGCGGCGGGCCTCGAGCACCGCATCGGCTGAGTCGAGGTCGGGATCGTCGACGATGCGCCGCAGGCGACGCACCAGGTGCTCGATCTCGGCATGCGTGCGGCTCAGCACACCCACCGGATCCATCCCGCCGAGCGTGTCGGCCATGGCTGGCAGCAGTTCGCGCTCCTCCTGCAGCTCGTGTGGAAGCAGCTCCCCCTCGAGGACCACCATGAGCTCGCGCACCGTCGCCAGCGGATCCGCGCCATCGACCTCCTCGAGGCCGTCCGCGGTCGCACGGATGCGGTCGGTGATGGGCCGCACCGCCTCGTGCTCCGCCGCCGTGCGCGTGAGCAGCTCCATCCGATCAGCCGGCATCCTCGCCCCCGTGTCGGGTCGGAAGATCTGCACCCGCAAGGCGTTGCCGATCGCCAGCAGGTCGATGACCTCCTGCAGCAGCGCGCCCACGGCGGCGGGCAGGAAGCCCAGGGCGGCCGCAGCCATGGCGACGGCCGACAAGATCATCCCGATCCACGCACTCTGGGCGGCGATCCGCCGCGCGCGCCGGGCGATGAGCACGGCGTCGGCGATCCGGTCGATTCGATCGACGGTCAGCACCACGCCTGCGGCCTCCGATGACGCGGTCGCGCCCCGACCCGCCATCGCCACCCCGACGTCGGCGGCCGCCAGCGCCGGCGCATCGTTGATGCCGTCGCCGACCATCACCACCGGTCCGCGCTTGCGCTCCTGCAGCACCGCCTCAACCTTGTCCGCCGGCGTCTGCTCGGCGCGCACTGCGTCCACCCCGGCCAGGCGCCCGACGGTGTCGGCCAGGTCGGCCCGGTCACCGGTGACCAGCACCATCCGATCGAATCCTGCGGCCCGCAAACGCCGGAGCATCCGCGGCGACTCCGCTCGCAAGGTATCCATGAGCAGCAGGGCACCGGCGGGCTGACCGTCGAGGGCCACCAGGATGCTCACGCATCCCTCCAGGTCGGCTTCGTGCCGGGCCCGCTTCGCCCAGACGGGTCGTTCGTCGCGGAGGATCCACGCCGCCTTGCCCACCTCGACACGCCGACCAGCGACGCGGCCCCGGATGCCATGACCATGGACTTCCTCTGCGTCGGTGGGCAGGGACAGCTGCAGGTTGCGATCACGGGCGGCCCGGACGATTGCCGTCGCCAGGACATGCGGCGAGGTCTGGTCCAGACTCGCTGCCGCGGCGAGCAGCTCGTCGGGATCGACACCCGCCGCGACGTGGATACTGCGCAGCGAGGGCCTGCCCTCGGTCAGCGTGCCGGTCTTGTCGAACAGCAGCACCCGACCGGCAGCGAGCTGCTCCAGGACTTGGCCACCCTTGATCACGACGCCCCGCTTGGCCGCCTGCGAGACCCCGCTCACCACCGCGACGGGCACGGCGAGCAACAGCGGACACGGCGTGGCCACGACGAGCACGGCGACCGCCCGCGCCGGATCGCCACTCAACAACCAAGCGCCGCCCGCGATCGCCAGCGAAAGCGGGATGAACCACCAGGCGATGCGATCCGCGAACCGGACGTAGGGCGACGACTGGGCCTGCGCGGCCTGCACCATGCGGACGACGTCGGCATAGGTGCTGTTGGCGGCGATCTCGGTGGCGATCGCCTGCACCGGTGCGCTGGCGTTCACCACCCCGCTGCGCACCGAGTCGCTGGCCGGCCGCTCGACCGGCTGCGACTCCCCCGTCAGCGCCGACTCGTCGAAGGTCCCTCCGTCAAGCAGCCGCACGTCCACCGGCACGATCTCCCCGCTGCCGATCACCAGGGTGTCGCCCACCACGACGTCGTCGACGTCCACCAGTTCCATGCCGCCGGGCGCCACGCGGTGGGCGTTGCGCGGCGAGCGCGCGAGCAGGAGACTGAGCTCACGGCGGGCCGAGGCCTCGGCCCACTGGTCCAGGACCGTGCCGGTGCCGAGCATGACCGTGATCAGTGCGGCCGCCAGGAGTTCATCGGTCAGCAGGGCACCAAGTACTGCGAGCAACGCCAAGATGTCTACTCCGGCGGTACGCGCGATCAAGCCGCGGATGACGGCCGTCGCCGAGGCCAGCACGCCCAGCACCCCGGCCGCGTACCAGCAGCCGTCGCGCACCTCCGCATGCCCCGCGGCGCCGGCGACGATGCCGGCCAGCAGCAAGACGATCGCAGGGATCAGCACCACCCAGCCCGAGTGCTCCCGGAGTCGCCGCATGTCCGCCTCCCGCTTCCAGCCTACGTCTCCGCCGGTCGAGCGGACGCGGCCTCGATCACGGATGCTGGGACGATTCACCCTCACGGTGCTCAGGCAGCTCGATCTGCAGGGTCGAGTGCTCGATGTCGAAGCTCTCGTAGAGCGTGCGCTGCAGTTCGGCGAGCACGTGCGGCTGCCGTTCCGCGTCGAAGCAGGCAGGCGTCACCACCACATGCGCGGACAGCGAAGGCATGCCGCTGGTAATGGCCCAGATGTGCAGGTCGTGCACCGACTCGACGCCGGGTACGCCGGCGAGCTCGGCTCGCACGAGCCCTGGGTCCAGGCCGCGCGGAGCGTTCTCCATCAGCACCCCGAAGGCGTCGCGGAGCAGCAGCAACGTGCGAGGCACCATGAACAGCGCAATGACAACCGACACCACCACGTCGGCCCGATCGAAGCCCGTGGCGAGGACCACCAGGCCCGCGATCACCACGCCGAACGACCCGAGCGCATCGGAGAGCACCTCCAGGTAGGCGCCCTTGACCGCCAGACTCTCCTTCGACCCGCGGCGCAAGATCACCATCGAGGTGACGTTGGCCGCGACGCCGTACAGCGCCGCCCCGATCATCACCGCCGGCTTGACCGGCTCCGGGTGGTTCCATCGCTGCACCGCCTCGGTCAGGATGTAGATGGACATGCCGAGCAGTAGGAAGCCGTTGGCGACGGTGGCGAGGATCTCGATGCGATACAGCCCGAAGGTGCGGCTCGGACGAGTGCTCCGAGCCGCGATTGAGATCGCCACGATGGCCAGCGCGATACCCGCGACGTCGGTGAACATGTGGGCGGCGTCGGCCAGCAGCGCAAGCGAGTTGGCCAGGAACGCCCCGACCAGCTGAACAGCCACCACAGACAGCCCGAGGCACAGGGCGAACACGAGGGTGGGCCGGTTGCGCATGCCGGCGCTGCCGTGGGCGTGGCCCCCTCCCATAAGTGCTCGCGTCCCTCTGGGCTATGCCAGCGCCGGCGGCTCAGCCGGGCGCATGGCCCCGACGAGGTCGCCGACGAGGCCAGGCGCGAAGAGCTCGACGCTCATCGGCGAGTCCTCACCCAGGAGATCGTGGAGCGAGGCCCACGCCAGGGCCGGCGAGGTCCTCGACCAGAAGTAGAAGTCCAGGTGCGTCAGGTCCGCGGCGGAGATCCATCGCGTGGGGTAGACGTCACCGGTCGGATAGGGCACCCCGGGTGGCTTGCTCACCGCCGAGGCGACGTGGACGACCCCGGCGAGCGCCTCCCGAGCGTCGGCCGGGCTCGGCAGGTAGTGCCGGAAGTAGCTGGCCCGGACGAACCTGTCCTCGGAAGTGATGTCGCCTGGCACTACGAGCTCGCCGCCGAAAGGCCGGTAGCGGGCCAGGTTCGCCAGCTGCTCGGGCATGCTCGGGCTGTTGGCCATCACCGAGTAGTGGCGGCCGTGGGTGACGAGCATTCTGCCTCCGACCGGCTCGAAGATGGCGGAGTCGCCGGTGGCGTCTTCAACGGCCAGATGGGCGCCGAGGCGGTCGGGCAGGGCGGGCCCGATGCGCCCGGACAGGCCGTCGTCGCCGAAGTCGGTGGGCTGCACCCGCACCGCGCCCAGCGCCTCGACCGCCTCGGCAACGCTCGCGCAGGTGTCGAGGACGTACTGCGACCACAGCGCAGTCGTGAGCCCGGGGCGGTCGTCCTCGGGCTCATATTCGGCGCTGGTGAACATGAGCGTGTGGGCGGCGAGCCCTGCGGCGTTCATGCCATCCAGGTAGACCCCGCCGAACTCGGCGAGCGCGATCGACGGATGCACCGACGTCCAGCTCAGCCCGTCGTCGAGCGGGTGGCCGCGCCGCTGCAGCCCGGCCGGCAGGAACCACATCGCCGGACTCCCGACGAAGCTGGAATCCAGAGTCCTGCTGACCACAGCCGCAGCTGCGTTGTCTCCCCAGAATGTTCTGGTGCACACAGCCCCAGCCTAGGCGCACCTTGCGCCCGTCGCGTCCTCGCCGCAACGCCAGATGGCACGACGGGGCTCGCACACGGGGGTCGATTGCCCCACCGGCGCCCGGTGTGGAATCGTGGCAGTCGTCGGCGCCCGCCGCCGCCCGGCCCACTGCTCGCACGCCTGCTCAACCGACGGAGAGACCATGGATTGCACCCGCCCGCACGTCGTCATCACCGACACCGCCACCGAGGTCGGCGAGGCCACCATCCTCGCCGCGCTGAGCTCGGGCTTCCACGTCTTCGCGGCCTTCGGAGCCGGCGGCCCGGTCGCCGACATGGACCACGTGGACCTCACCGCGATCGAGATCGACGACTGGAGCCCGGAGGGTTTCACGGCCGCCGCCAGCGTCGTCGCCGAGCATGTCGGCGAGGCCGGCCTCGACGGCCTGGTGAGCATCGCCGACACCGTGGTGGCCAAGCCGCTGGAGACCACATCGGCCGACGAGCTGCTGGAGCTCTACCGGGGCGACGTGGCGATGCCGCTGGCGCTCACGCAGTCGCTGCTGCCGCTGCTGCGCCAGGGGCCCGGGCGGATCGTCTTCGTGGGACCCATCGGCCGTCGGGCCAGCGTGCCGTTCGCCGGCGCCATGCAGTCGTCCACCGCAGCCCTGGCGGTGCTGAGCAGCCAACTCCGGCGCGAGCTCGCACCCTGGGGCATCAACGTCGGCATGGTGGCCCCGGAGAGCATCCACGCGACCGCAGCAGAGCGCATGCAGGCAGATGCTGACGCGGTCCGCGACAGCCTCACCGACGAGCACGCCGAGCTCTACGGCCAGTCCTACCAGGACGCCATGAGCGCAGTCGTCGACGAGGACCGAGAGGATGTGTCGCCGGGCATGGTGGCCTATGTGGTGGTCGAGTCCCTCACCGCTTCTTCGGCGCCAACCAAGTCCACGAAGGTCAGCAAGCCGGCCGGCGGCCGGCTGGGCAGCATCAGCAACCTGTCCAAGCTGCCGGCCTCACTACAGCAGCTGGCCGCACGCAGCATGTCGGGCCTGCCCGGCATGGGCAGCTCCGGGCACTGAGCCTAGAAGTTCGCCCGCTGGGCGATCAGCGAACCCCAAGGTCCCACGCCGGTATTGATCGCCGGCCGCTGGGAGGGGTCCAACCACTGCAGAATCCACTTCAGGTCGGCCTGCCCCACCGAGATGCACCCCCCCGTGGGCTCGCCATTGCTGACGTGGAAGAAGAAGGCCGATCCAGCCTCGCGATTCCGCTCGAGGTTGTAGTCCAGCGCCACCGCGTAGTTGTACGGCTGTCCGATCCAATACAGGTTCTCGCTGCCGACCCCCGGTGAGTAGGGGCTTCGGACGTGGGTGTTGTAGGTGGGGCTGTTCTGATCGCCGTTCCACCAGTCCCAGGCATCTGCCTTGAAGTACGGCAATCGCGTGCCCGGGTTGGCCAGGTTGCCGAAGGCCTGCGACAGCGTCCACGGCCCCAGCGGAGTGCGGGCCGAGTAGGCGTCCGCCACCCCCGAGCCCTGCTCGCCCACGAAGCCGGCCATCGGACCGCGCACCAGGGCGAAGCGCCCGTCCGGCTGACGCTGCCATGCCGACAGCACCGCAGACGTAGCGGAGTTCGATGCGACGGTCACGGTGACGAGTTGGCTGGGGCCGGTCCAGTCCTTGGACGACTCCAGCTTGCGCGTCGGCAGGACCGCCGCAACATCTGCCGTGAGGGCGGTGAGGTCCACGATCAGGTGCGTCGCTGTGGTCGTGTAGATGCAGATGCCGGCGGCGGCATCAGCGACCAGGACCGCGAAGTTCGCCTGGCTGCGGCCACCGGTGAACTGCAGCGCCGATGCGTTGGGCCGCGACTGGTCGCACGGGTAGGCGGTCAAGTGCCCGGCACCGGCCGCACCCGTCACTGTCAGGTTGAGTAGCGCCTTGGCGCCCGAGACTCCGACGTCGAGCCGCTGGACGGCGCCGCCGGCCAATGGCGTCCCTGCCCCGGCCCGGGTGTCCAGCCGCCGCTCGGGAGCCCCCACGACGATCCCCGGGGCCGTCCCCGCCAGGTCGAAGAGCAGGTGCGCCACCGACGAGGTGTAGACGCAGAACTCCCCTGCAGCGTTCGTGCGGACGGCCGTGAAGTTGGCGATCACCTCACCGGCCACGAAATTGACCGCGCTGGCGTGGGGCCGAGCGACGCTGCACGGGTAAGTCGTGGCGAAGCCACCGGTCGACGCGCGCACCACTGTCAGGTTGCCCACGACGGTTGCATTGGGCCGTCCCGTACGCACGACTGCGACGCCCGCGGCGGCGATGGGCGCCGCGCCATTGGCCGCCAGCCTGGTGTCCAGCACGCGTGCGGGCGCGGTGGCGTCGACGGCGTTGCCACCCGAGGCGGTGAGGTCGAAGATCACGTGAGCCGTCGACGTGGTGTACGCACACACGCCGCCGCTGGAGCCCGCGCGCGCCATCGCCAGGTTGCCGACGGTCTGCCCGGTGCGGAAGTTCAGCGTGGACATCGCTTGTTTGGGGCTGTCGCAGTCGAACAGCACAGCATGACCGTCGCCCTCTGGGGCAGTGACGATGAACTCGCCCAGGACGGCCTGGCCGGGGACAATGTCGGTGAGCACGCGCACCGTCGATCCGCCGGGCACCTTTGGTGGCACCCCGGGCAGCGCGGCGGCGGTCGCCGGCGCGGCCGATCCCAACGCGCCGAGCCCCAGTCCGAGGATCGCCGCCGACGCCGCCAATCCCAGGCGTCGGATGAGGTCGTGCCCGCTGCCCGCCACGAGTGCCACCCTTCCGTGCGCCGCCTGCGCCACATACGTTATCGGCGCCGTCGAGCGCCCGCTGCAGTTCCGGTGCCCTACCGATCGGCGGATGAGCTCGTCAAAGGCGCACAGCGGCGCAATGCGGCGGGGTCTAGGACAGCGTGCCGATCTTGAACTCGGCGAGCTCCTGCTGCGGCTCGGACTGTCCGCTGTGCTGCCTGGTGAAGGCATCCGTGGCATCTGTGCCGCATAGGTCGATGATGCGCTGCGCACCGCCGGGGTGCTCGTTCTCCCATGCGGTCAGGTTGTAGACGTTCTTGTTCACGACGGCCCAGCAGTCGGCGGCAGTGGCGTGCTGCTCGACATCCTGCATCGTGTATGTACCGCTGCTACCCGTGGCGGATCCGCTGGGCTTCGCGGACTCCACAGCCTCGGAGGCGGTGCCGGCCGCGCTCGAAGCTGCGCCGGCGGCAGAAGATGCCACGGCCTCCGCCGAGCTTGCCGCAGCAGTGGCGGACGATGTGGCACCCGACCCGCATGCCGCGAGGGACAGTGCTGCGACACCGGTGAGAGCGAGCGAGGCGAGGGTGGTGCGCGACGTCATGCGAATCCTCCGAGGTGTGGGTGGCCGAGCCCCGGCGGGGCCATTCGATGACCCTTCGGTTGCGGATCAACGGACCACGGCAAGCGTGTGTGTGTTCATGTTCGGTAGCGACCACGTTACGCAGCAGCATGCATCTGCGCTGGCGGCGGGTGGCGCCGGGATCGGCGTTCGACGGGCAATCGGGCCTACGGGCGAGTCAGGATCGGCACATGACGCGATTCGCCGTATTCGATGCCAAGCCCTACGACCGCGAGACCCTCGGCCCAGCGGCCGAGGCGTCCGGAGTGAGTCTGGTCTTCCACGAGTTCCGCCTGGACGAGGAGACCGTGCCGTTGGTGCGCGACGTCGATGGTGTGTGCGTGTTCGTGAACGACCACATGACACGCGACGTTATCGAGGCTCTGGCCGACTCCGGAGTCAAGCTGATCTCGCTGCGCTGTGCTGGATTCAACAACGTGGATCTGGCGGCCGCAGAGGAGAACGGTATCCGAGTCGTCCGCGTCCCGGCCTACTCCCCCTACGCGGTCGCCGAACACGCCGTCGCCCTCCTCATGGCGCTCAACCGCAAGGTCGCCAAGGCTCACAACCGGGTCCACGAGTTGAACTTCTCGCTGCACGGCCTGGTCGGGTTCGACATTCACGGCAAGACGATCGGCATCATCGGCACCGGGAAGATCGGCAAGGTGACCGCCGAGATCCTCTCCGGCTTCGGGACGAGAGTGCTGCTGCACGACCCCTACCCGGACGAGAAGTGGGCGAAGCGGCACAAGTTCACCTATTTGAGCCTGCAGGACCTCGCCGAGCAGTCCGACATCATCTCGCTGCACACGCCGCTGACATCGGAGACGCTGCACCTGGTCGGTCCGCAGTTCCTGCGCACAGTCAAGCGCGGGGTCTACATCATCAACGTCAGCCGCGGCGCGCTCGTGGACACGAAGGCGCTCATCAAGGCGCTGAAGAAGGGCCGCGTCGCCGGCGTCGCCCTCGACGTCTATGAGGAGGAGGAGGGCGTGTTCTTCGAAGACCACTCCGGCCACATCCTGCAAGACGACACGCTCGCCCGGCTGCTGACCTTCCCGAACGTCGTCATCACCGCGCACCAGGCGTTCCTCACGGAGGAGGCGCTGAACGAGATCGCGCAGGTCACCGTGGAGAACATGCGCCGATTCGCCGCCGGCCAAAAGCCGCTGGACGGGACCGTTCTGGGCGCCTGATCACCCGGTTTTCGCAGAGGTTGCCAAAGAATCAACCCGCGTATCCGGCGCATTTACATTTCGTTCACCTTGCATTCATGAAGCCCCGATAAATATCAACCACCGCTGGCCTACTTGGCTGAACCCGCCTGTGCGCAGTCGCGTTTCGTGCCACGATCCAGAGCGTAGACGTACAACAGGTCAATCCAGACCACCCAGCCGTTCAACTGGGCCAAACATTCCGACAACAAAAGGGCATGCAGTGGACCTCGCTCTCATTGCCGTCATCGGCCTCGTGGCCCTGGCGCTCCTCTTCGACTTCACCAACGGCTTCCATGACGCCGCCAACTCGGTCGGTACCGTCGTCGCCACTCGGGCGCTGCCCGTCAAGTGGGCGCCGGCGTTCTCGGCCTTCTTCAATTTCGCGGCCCTCTTCATCGTGGGTACGGCCGTGGCCAACACCGTCAGCAAGACCGTCGACAAATCTGCCGCCACAGTGGCGGTCATATTCGCGGCTCTCTTCGCCGCAATCGCGTGGAACTACATCACGTGGTTCGTCGGCATGCCCTCGTCCTCCAGCCACGCCATCATCGGCGGTCTGGTCGGCGCGGGCCTGGCGGCTGGCGGCTTGGACGTCATCGCCTGGGACAGCGTGAAGAAGACCGCCCTGTTCATCGTGGTATCGCCGCTCGTCGCCTTCATCGTCGCCTTCCTGATCATGTACCTGGTCTGGGGCATACAAAAACTGTTCAAGATGCACGACGACCACCCCGTCTTCAAGGGCGCCCAGTTGGTGTCCGCCGCCGCGCTCTCGTTCGGCCACGGCGCCAACGACGCGCAGAAGACGATGGGCGTCATCGGCGCGCTGCTGCTCGGCGCCGGCTACATCGAGATGGACGGCAAGACCCTCGGCATCCCGCTGTGGGTCGAGATCGCGGCCTACACCTCGATCGCCATCGGAACGCTCTGGGGCGGCTGGAAGATCATCGAGACCATGGGTCTGAAGATCACCACCCTGCACGCCAACTCCGGTGCGGCGGCCAACGTCGGCGCCTCGGTGTCGATCTTCGGCGCCACCTACGGCTGGCTGTTCGGCTTCAACGCCCCCATCTCAACGACCCACGCAGCTGCCAGCTCCGTGGTGGGTGCCGGTGTGGCCTCGGGTAAGGGCGCCAACTGGAAGGTCGTGGGCGAGATGGTCATCGCCTGGATCGTGACGATCCCGGCGGCCGGAACCGTGGCGTTCCTGGTGTACTGGCTGACCCAGCTCCCCACCATCCTGGCCTGGATCGCCGTCGGGGCGCTTCTCCTCGCCTTCGGCAGCTGGGTGATCTGGGCGATGCGCAACAGCGTGCACGCCGACGACATCGCCGCCGAGATCCCGACGGACCAGGAACTCGACGAGTTCGACACCGACCCGGTGCCCCACCTGGTCGGCGGCGGTCCCGTGGGCGAGGGCCACGGCCTGGACCTGCACCTCAACCAGCCCGAGACGGCGACAGGGCTCGACGAGGCACCGCCCTCCAACCCGACGCCTGGCAAGTAGCGCCCGACAACATCGCCACAG
>JBIRBF010000245.1:0-2495 GCA_044326505.1 Candidatus Nanopelagicales bacterium
CCACACCCCCGCCGGGGGAGAAAGGAAGGTCACCATGACCTCCACCATCTGCAACACCCAGGTCGGCGACATCGTCGTCGTGGACATCGCCGACACTGTCGGCCAGTCGTCGGCCATCGAGGCCAACGGCGGCTCGGTGTTCACCGTCAAGGTGACCTGGCCCGCCGAGCGGGGCACCGACGGTGCCGGGGAGTACAACCTCCTCGGCTTCGGCCGGGTGCTCGGCACCGGCCCGGTTGCCGGGCACGAGGTCGGCTTCACCGTCGGCGGGGTCCAGTGACCTCGCCGGCGGGGCGGTGCCCCGAGTGCCGGTGCCACGACGGCCACCACAAGGCCGGGTGCGTCGAGCGGCCCGAGGGCCAGCCGTGCCCGGTCGGCGGGTGCGAGCGATGACCACCCCGGCCGAGCGGTCCCGGGCCTACCGGGACCGCAAGCGGGGCGGAGCACCACGCAAGCCCAAGCCACACGGCACGATGGCCGCCTACAGGCGCCACGAGCGGGCACAGGAGCAGCCGTGCCAGGCGTGCAAGGCCGCGCACGCCGAGTACCAACGGACGCTGTACCGACGACGCAAGGGAGCGACATGACCACGCACGAAGACCAGACCGCCGAGGTCCAGAGGCTGCGGGCCATCGAACAGGCGGCGCTCGAACTGGTCCGGCACGGGCCGAACACCGGCCACGTCTACGCCACGTTCATGGAGTACTACAAGCGCCTGGCCGACGTGGTGACTAGCGGGGCTTGACCCCGGCACGTCGGCGGGCCCGTGCGGCGTCTCGGAGCGTCTTAGCGTTCAAGTCCTCGAGCGACGGCGGCGCTGCGAACGCCCGGTGCGGGGCGGGGCACCGCTCGGCGTTGGTCCGCAGGTGCACCCACCCGCCGCCGTGCTTGGTGACGGCGCACCCGACGATCGGCCGCCCGCAGGTTCGGCACTTCGGGCCGGGTGCGGTCACGGTGGGATGGTCCCGCCGAGGGCCTCGATGGCCTCCACGAGCCTGCCCTCGCGGTCACGGCACTGGCGCACCGACCGGTGCAGTCCGTCGACCTCTGCTTCCACCGCGGTGAGGCGGTCGCGGAGCCGGTCGACCTCCTCGCGGTAACCGTCGGTCACGTGGGTCTGGAACTCGTTCGCGTTGTCCGACACGCGCAGGTATAGGCGGACGAACAGGGCGAGTGCAGCGCCCACCGCTCCCATCGCTCCCATCGCCTTTATGACGTCGGCCAGGTCCTGAGGGCTCATCGCTCACGCCTCCGTTGTTCCCACTCGCCGAGCAACGGGACGGTGAGCATCCACACGATGACGACGAGGTAGGCGACACCGAGCCAGACGGTCCCGCCGACGATCTCGGCGCGGCGCGGCAGGAGCGGCTGGTCGACGAAGAGGACGGTGGCGCCGCGTGACAGGGTGGCGAGCAGGGCGCAGAGGACTGCCATCGCCCGGCCGCGTTCGTCGGGGTGGATGGCGGTGCCGAGCATCGCCACGACGGCGAGGCCGAAGAGTGCGATGTTGACCCATCCGGGCCAGAACCCGAACAGGTCGATCGGTGCGGCCCATAGGCCGGCGCCCATGATTGCGGCGAACACGACGGGGGTGGCGCGCAGCCCCCACCAGTCGAGCCTTCGCCGGGCAGCGCTCACAGGTGCCGGATGAGCCAGACGGCGCCGAGCACGAGGCACACGACGACGAGGACGGCCACGAGGCTCATGCGTCCGCTTGGTCCAGTTCGGCTTCGATGCGCTGGAGGCGGGCTCTCAGCTTGGCGGCCCGGCGCTTCTCCTTCTCCGACAGGGTCGCGAGGCCCGTGTCCGCGAGGCACTGTTTGACGATCACTCCGATGGTGAACAGGTCGGCGTCGTTCAGGGGCATGTCGGGTTCTCCTGTCATGGTGGCGGCCACACGGGCCTGCCACACGGTCACGTCTTGGGGGATGCCGGGGCCGGCGGGGTCGATCTTGCGGCCGGGTGCGAAGGTGCGGTGGTAGATGATCGACGTGGCGGGCTGGCCGAGGTGGCGGGCGACGGCGGCCTGTCCGACGGCGATGGCCTCGAGCTGTGCGTCGGGCCACGGTTCGCCGGTCCCGTTGTTCTCGCACTCCCAGCCGATGGACAGGCTGTTGCCGGTGGTGCCGTCGGGGTAGCGCCCGGTCCCGGCGTGGTTGGCGCGACCGGAGGCGACCACCCAGCAGTCGCCGTTGCGTGCGACGAGGACGTTGCACAACGGCCCGGCAAGGTCGCTGCGGCCGTTGGTGCAGATGTTGAGCGACGGGTGGTCACTGCCGGCGTGGGATGCCGTGTGGTGGAACACCTGCCAGCGGGGGTCGAAGGTGGATGACCCGCGGGTCTGCCAGCCGTCGACTTCGTGGACGACGAGTCCGGCTGCTCTGAGGGTGTCGGCCAGCCAGAGGGCGCGGCCCATCAGTGGGCGATGCCGTCGGGGCCGGGCACGTCGTAGTGGTCGCCGGGCCGGTAGGGGGTGGTGAAGCGTTGCGCGGCGA
>JBIRBF010000167.1:0-6138 GCA_044326505.1 Candidatus Nanopelagicales bacterium
CCGCGAGCGCCGCCGCGGCTATGACCGCCCAATTCACGGGCTGCGCAGTTGCCGGCGTCGCCAGGTCGTACACGTAGGCCGCACGACCCACGGCGCCCTCGGGCGCCCCGTACGGCATAGCCTCCGTCGTGCGTCCGTAGGTCGCCGTGAGGTACGCCGAGGCGAAGGCGGGATCCTCCGACGATGCCACCACCTCGCTGTAGATCTTGGACGTCCCCTGCGACTGCAGATCTCCGGCGCCCGCCGCCAACTGCTCCGATCCATCCGTAAGCTGCGTCGCCCCAGCCGCGAGCTGGTCCGAGCCCTCGGCGGCATCCGCCAATCCCGCCGTGAGTTCGTCGGACCCCGCCGCGAGTTGGCCGAAACCCTCGGCGAAGGCCGTCGCACCCGTGGCCAGCCCGGTGAGGGCAGTCGTGGCAGCCGTAATGGCGCGTCCGACACCGGCAAGATTGGCGGCGACACCAGGGGCGGACGGACCCCCTTGGCTCAGGGCGGTCGCGACTGCGGCCAACTTGAGTTCGAGCTCGGCGAGCGCGGCGGCGGCAGCGCTTGCCCGCTCTGCGGCGGCCGAGGCCTGACTGGCCGCTTCTGCAGAACGCGTCAACGCACCTTGCAGTGCCGCCTCAGCCTGGCTCGCCCGCTGCTGGACCGCCGCAACACCGGTCACTGCGGACTGCAGCCGCTCACAGCCTGGGGGAAGCGGCGAGGCGTTGCACAGGGCGCTGAACGCTGCGGCGACATCCGACGCAGTGACATCCGCGCCCGCCCTGAGTTGCCGGAGCTGGTCGGTCACGGAGGGCAGCTCCACACCGGCCAGGGTGGCCAACTGCTGCGAGAGCTCGGCCGTCTGCTGCGCCACAACCGCGCTTCCCTGCTGGGCAGCCAGGGTCAGCTGGTAGAGCGTGACGCCGGGCGCGTCCGGCGCGGCTCCGGCACCTCCGGGAGCCGATCCGAAGAGCGACGAGAGGCGGTTGAGCGCCTCCGACGCCCCCGCCAACTGTCCTTGCGCCGCGCGCAGTTCAGCGGACTCGGCAACCTGGGTCAGGCCGGCCGCCACCGTGCTCGCTCCCTTGGACAGCGCGCCGATCGCCTGGGATAACTGCGCCGAGCCGGCGTACGCCTCGTCCAGCCCAGCGGCCAGCTCATAGGTTCCGGCCTCAAGCTCAGCCATTCCCGATGCGAGTTCTGCGGCACCGGCAGCAAGTTCGACGGTGCTGCTGTTGAGTTGTCCCAGGCCGTCGGCCAGATTGGCGCTGCCCTCCGTGCTCTTGGCCAGCATGTCCGCGCTGAAGGAACTCGCAGGATCCTCCGAGTCCGTCACCGGGACGACCTCGAGCCGAGCGGCCGGGATGCTCATGCCCTCGTCGCCGGACAGCCGCAAGGTCAACTGCTGCTCGTAGTCCCCGAGGGGCGGGTACAGCACGAGTTGCCAGGTGACGGCCATGGTGCCCTCCGGCGTGGCGACGACCACCCCGCCCGGCGCATCCTCAATGCGGGTGTCGCGGGGCACCTCCACCCGCAGAGTGCCCACATACGGCGCGAAGACGGGCACCGTGTCGGTGTGGGTCGACCCGTCAGCGCTCTTGAATTCGACCTTCTGGTCCTTTGCCGTCGTATTGGTGACCGTGTAGGTGACCACCATCGCATCGTCGGCCTGACCGACCTCGCTGGGTGCCACGGGTTCACCTGCGAGGCTGTAGCCGACGTGAAGTCCGATGGGGAGGGGCTTGCCGAAGGCGGACTTAGTCGTCACGGTCGATTGCTCCCCGCCGACGGTCACGCTGGCCGCGCCGTTCTCGACTGCCGGCGCCCCCCGCTGGCCGACGTAGCTCAGGTCCTTCGTCCCGGTCGGGTTCAGGTACGTGCGCGAGGGGACGCCGACGGCGGTGAGCTGGTCGTACAGCGTCGCTGTCGTCGGCAGGCCGCTGGCGTCGAGTTGCGCCACGATCAACTCGTTGTCACTCAGGCCGTACCCCGTCGGTTGCGGCGGCACCGACGAGCTCGGCGTCGGGCTCGCCGACGCGGATGGGCTACTCGACGCGCCAGTCAAGGCCGATGCACCGGTGGATCCCGGGGATGTCTGAGTCCCGCTTGCTGCCGACGATGTCTGAGTCCCGCCGGTGCCGCTGGCGGCCGCGGACGCCGTACTGCCGGGCACCGGCTGAGCGGAAGCTCCGCCGGCTTGATCGCCCACGACCGGGCTCGGCGACGGCGATGGCGCCGTGCTGGTCAGCCCGTCCGCGGGAGCCCGGTTGAGTGCGGCAGCGGTGCTGCCCATCCCCACGAGCAGGGCCACCGCCATAACGCAGAGTGCACCCAGATGGGCGGCCCGTTGGATCCTGCTCACCTGTCGGAACCATCCGAAACCGTCGCAGTGGCCTGCATTACCGACGCCTCGGAGTCGGGCACGCCCGACTCCGAGGGCCCGGCGCCCGCGCCACCCCGGAAGATCAGCCGGCCGATGAGTGCGACCAGCCACACGACTGCGGCCGGCCCGAGGCAGGTGAGGAGGAGCGTGCCGGCGTCGGCGTAGGGTCCGACGGCCTGGGTGATCGCCATCGCCATGGCCCCCAGCGCAGTCGGCACGATGATCGGCAGCCTTGCCATGGCGACCAGGGCCAAACCGGCGAGCACGATTGCCCAGCCCGCGAGCCAGCCCGACGTCCGCGCAGGGTTCCCCAGACCCCCGACCGCTTGTGCCAACAACAGCAGAGCGACGGCGCCCACGGCGAAGCCAAGGCTGCGCAGACCGGGCGGCAGTTCCACGCTGGTCCGCGCCCTGAGAGGTACCGCCAGGGCGAGGCCTGCGGCCGCAGCCGACACCGCTGCCGCCGGCAACATCCCGCCCGCCGTGGGCAACGCTGTGAAGCCCGAGTCGGCGGCGAACACCAAGGAGATCACCCAGGCAACGGCGACTCCGAGCATCGTCAGCAGGATGCGGGTCAGGTTCGGCGGACGCGGCCGCCCGCCCGAAGCCGCGATGTGCGTCTCCTGCTCGAGCGCCTTGGGGTCGCCTTCGACCTGGAGCTGCGGCAGCAGCCGATCGAGCCATGCTGGCAGCCACCAGGTGCCCTTCTGCGCCAGCACCATGATCGCCGGAACGAGCATGCATCGCACGACCGTCGCATCGATAAATACCGCGCTGGCGAGCCCAACGCCGAACATCTTGACGATGGCATTGTCCGAGAGCACGAAACTGCCGAACACCACACACATGATCAATGCCGCGGAGGTCACCACACGGCCGGTCTCTGACAACCCTCGCCGAACCGAGAGCAGCATGTCGCCGGATCGTTCCCAGTGCTCCCGGAACGCCGTCAGGAGGAAGACTTCGTAATCCATGGACAGGCCGAAGAGGACGGCGAACATCATCAGGGGCACGTAGGACTCGATGGCCACCGGGCCCTCGAGGCCGATGAGCTCCACGCCCCAGCCCCACTGGAACACCATGACGACCACGCCGTAGGCAGCGGCGATGGAGATCAGGTTCATCAGCGCTGCTTTGAAC
The DNA here is from genome assembly GCA_044326505.1 of Candidatus Nanopelagicales bacterium. GTDB lineage: Bacteria > Actinomycetota > Actinomycetes > S36-B12 > UBA10799 > JACJWR01. The sequence goes on from JBIRBF010000167.1 coordinate 3,509, forward strand.
GGGATGAGCAACGACCTGTAGGCCATCATGAGCAGCACGAATGCCATCAGGACGACGCCCAGGATGAACCACGGCGTCTTGGCTGCGATGAGTGCGCTGAGGTCGGTGGTAGCCGCTGTCACGCCGCCCACGTGCGGAGCGATGCCCTCCCCCGCCACAGCCTCCGGCAGCACCTGCTCGCGCAACTCGGTCACGAGCTCGCCGGTGCGGGGATCGGCGCCGCTCCACTCCGGAATGACCCTGATGACGGCCACGCCGCCATCGGTGCTCACCACGGGGGCATCCGCGGACACGACTCCCGGGGCGGCCAGCAGGGCCGCCTGCAGCGTCAGCAGCCGCGGATCCTGCCGCCGGGGATCCCCCGCGCCCGCATCGGCTGCAGCGTCGGCCTCCGCTGCAGCGGGCTCGTTGCCCGAATCGGCCGGATCGGCGCTCCCCCGCCCGTCGGCTTCGTCCTCGGACTCCGGCGACGTGGCTGGCGTATAGAGGCTCGCCACGACCGCCAACGGTGCAGTTGCGCCGGGGCCGAAGGCCGCGGTGGTCAAGTCATAGGCCTCGCGAGCCGTTGTGCCCTCGGGATAGATGCCGGCATCGGTGTGGCCGAGCTGCAGCGTTGCGGCCGGAGCTGCCAGCAGTGCCAGGACCACTGAGGCGCTGATGGCGAACAGCCAGGGATGGCCCGTCACAGCGCCCGCGATGCGGGCCCAGAAGGACGCGTCGAGCTCCTCGTCGATCTGAGCAGCCGTCAAGGTGTTGGCCCTGCGCGGCAGGACGCTACGACGAGAGAGACCGAGCAGCGCCGGCACGAAGGTGATCGAGCTCACGACGGCGACGACGACGACGATGGCGGCAGCGAATCCGAGCCACGCAAGGAAGCTCAGCCCCGTCAGCGCAAGCCCGCACAGCGCCGCGACGAGCGTGCTGCCGGCGAACACCATGCCCGCTCCGGCGGTCCCAGCGGTGCGACCGACGGAGTCGGCGACTCCGTAGCCCTCACGCAGCAACGTGCGGTGCTTAGTGATGAGGAACAGCGCGTAGTCGATGCCGACGCCTAGTCCGAGCATGGTTCCCAGGGTCGGCGCCACATCCGGGATGAAGACAACCCGACCGAGGAGGTCGATGATGAACAGCCCGATGGCCACCGCGACCATGGCGCTGACGAGCGGGATCACGGTGGCAGTGATACGCCGGAGCGACACGAAGAGCACAAGCAGCGCAGCGATGAGCCCGAGCACCTCGGAGGAGTGGGTCTCGGGCGTCGACACCTTCTGTCCAAGGAGGCCCCCCAGCGCCACCTCGATCCCCGGACCCACAGCGTCTTCGGTTACAGATATCAACTCCTCGCCGAACTCGATCGACGACGAGCCGGCCTCGGTCAGGATGACGCTGAGCATCGCTGTGTGGTGATCGGTGGACAACAACTCCACGTCGTCGGCCGGGCCGGTGACAGAGATCACCTCCGGGAGGGACTCCACCTCGGCCCCGGCGCGCTGAAGGACTGCGGACCCCTCTGGAGTCGACAAATCGGTGATCGGAGCATGGATGATCAGGGGCGTGGCGTCTGTGCCAGAGCCGGGGAAGGCCTGCGCCAGCAACACCTGAGCTTCGGCCGAGTCCGTTCCGTTGAGCACGAACATCTCTGGCGGGCTGGCCGGGAGAACCCGATTGACACCCGCGAGGGCGGCGGCGAGCACGAGCCAAGCGACGACCACGAGCAGCGCGTGCGAGGCGCACCAGCGCGCAATCCGGTACAGGATGCTCGTCACGCCGCGATCGTTCCATATTCCCAATGCGCGCTGTCGGCACTTTCCGATCCTCGGGCGCTAACGTTCCCCTCACCAGACCTTGACCAGCCCGGAGGACACAGTGACAGCAAGCAGGAAGACCTCAGCCACCAAGACAGCCGCTCTCGCGATGCTGGGAGCGGGGCTCACCATCACCGCGCTCACCGGCTGCGGCGGCACCACCAGCAGCACGGTTGACAGCGCCACCGCGGCGGCCGCGAGTGCAGCGAGCGCTGCACAGGGGGCGGCCAGCAGCGCCGCCTCGCAGGCCCAGGACGCGGCGAGCAACGCGGCCAGCGCCGTCGCCAGCGCGACGGCCAGCCAGGACTCGGGCTTCAGCTTCTCGATCGGCGGCGGCGACACCCTCAACAGCGAGAAGCTGCAGAAGGCCGTGGAGGCCGAGATCGTGAAGGTCGTGCCCAACTCCACCGCTGCGGTCACCTGCCCCGGCGACGTCAAGGCCGAAGCCGGCGCCACGTTCAACTGCACCGCTGTCGTGAACGGTCAGAATGCGACCATCGTCGTCACGCAGAAGGATGCCGACGGCAACGTGAACTTCGAGTCGCAGCAGGCCTTCCTCTTCCAGGACAAGGCACAGACTGCGGTGACCAACTACATCACCGAGAAGGTGCCCGGCACCTGGTCGACCACCTGCGAAATGCCCGGAGCGCAGGGCGGCGTGTACGTGGCCACACCCGGCGGCACGTTCACCTGCCAAGTGACGGGCACCACCGCAGCTGGCGAGAAGCAGTCCGGCACCGCCACTGTGACCGTGGACGACAACCAGGGCAACGTGTCGATCCAGGTCAACTAGCGACCGCCCGCAACGACGAGGAGCCGCCGCCC
>JBIRBF010000104.1:0-9569 GCA_044326505.1 Candidatus Nanopelagicales bacterium
AGGTGTGCGTGGGCGCCAACCAGGAGGCCGTGAACAACTGCGAGAACCTGAACCAGAACCAGAACAACAACTAGTCCGCACCGGGCTCAGTAGGGAGCAGCTCGCGAGGCGTTGCCGCCGCCGTCAACCAATCCGCCGGCGGGTCGGTGGCGACGCCCGCGGCGGCTAAACCTGGTCCACCACGACGTCGAGCCGACCGTCTTCGAGGTCAGCCGCCCAGCCGCACGACCGCACTGCGGCGAGGAGGGTGACCGGAGACTTCGGGCGTCGCCGTGAGAGCAGCAGCGAGCGGGTGAGCTGTCCCTTCGTCGCCTTGTTGTGGTGGCTGACGGCGGTCCGGGTGCCGTCTGGCCCTCGCTGCCAGACCTTTCCCACCACGACCCGTGCGCGGAGCACCTTGGGGACCGGCCAGAGCGCTGCGTAGGGCCCCGAGCGCAGGTCGAGTATGAGTTCGGGGTCGGCGGCGATGAGCACCTCGGCCATGGGGTCGCGCCACAGCGCTGACAGACCCGGCACACCGGGCAGCTGGGTCCCCGCCGACAGCCGATAGGCCGGGATCGACTCGCCCAGCCGAACTGCGCCGAACAATGCCGAGGCCACCCAGAGGTCAGCATCGGCGCGGCGCCGTGCCCCGCTGGGCAGAGCCTGCGCCGCCAGGGCCTCGAACAGCACGCCCGTGTAGATCCGCCGGGCTGGCGCGGCGGGCGCGGTGGGGAGCCCGGAGTCGAGCGCCACCAGGTCGGCCTGTGCCGCAGAGAGGCCGAGCGCTTCTCGGGCCTCACCGGGGTCGCTGCGGCACAACTCGACCAGCGCGTCGAGGATCACTCGGGTCGGTTGCTGCAGGGGCGGTGGCCGATTCTGCAGGTCCAGGGGCGCGCCGCTACGGGGAACCCGCTTGGTTTCCGACGGCGGCAGGAGGACTAGCACGGACTCACTGGCGATCCAAGCTCGCCGACAGTTCGGCGACGAGCAGATCCACCACTGGGCGCAAGTCCCCATCGGCCTCGGCGGCGACGGCGCGCTGCTTGGCGTAGGAGGCGCCGCCGTCGAGGATCGTCGCGACCAGGGCGAGTTCGTCCTGGCACCCGAGCCGCTGGGCCACCGGCGCCAGTCGCTCCAACAAGTCGGCCAGATCGTCGCTGACGAGGCGCTCATCGTTGTCGGCCGAGGTAATGATGATCGCGTCCATGCCGTACCGGGCTGCCCGCCACTTGTTCTCCTGCACGTGCCAGGGCGGCAGGGTCGGGAGCGACTCCCCGGCGGCGAGTCGGGTATCTAGGTCCACCAGCAGGCAGTGCGTGAGCGCGGTGGTGGCGGCCACGAACTCGAAGCTGGGCATGGCGTCGCAGATCCGCGTCTCGATCGTGCCCAGTCTGGGCGACGGGCGGACGTCCCAGCGAATCTCGTTGATCACATCGATGACGCCGGTCGTCGTCAGGTCCTCGACGTACTTCTCGTACTCCGCCCACGTGGCGAACTGGAAGGGCAGACCGGCCGTGGGCAGCTGTTGGAAGAGCAGTGCGCGGTTCGATGCATACCCAGTGTCCTCGCCTTCGTAGAACGGTGAGGAAGCCGACAGAGCTTGCAGGTGGGGGAAGTACCGCAGCATCGAGTCCAGCACCGGCATCACTCGATCCCGGTCCGGCATCCCCACGTGCACGTGCACTCCGTAGATGACCATCTGCTGGCCCCACCAGCGGGTGCGGTCCATCAGCGTGTCGTAGCGCTGGGCGTCGGTGACCTTCTGCGCTTCTGAGTCGGCGAAGGGGTGCATCCCCGCGCTGAACAGGCGCAGGTCCAGCGACTCGGCGGCGGTGCGCACCGCCCGCATGCCGCCCGCCAGATGGGCCATCGCCTCGGCCACCGTGTGGCAGACCGGAGTCACGAGCTCGGCGGTGTTGCGCAGCAGCTCGCGGTGCACGATGCCGTCGTCCACCAGGTCCCCGACGAGGTCCAGCACCTCGTCGGCACGCGAGGCCAAGTCGCCCGTGACGGCGTCGACCAGGGCAATCTCCCACTCGACACCGAGGGTTGGTTGCGGGGAAGCCTGGAAGGCGATGTCCATGGCGCAAGCATGGCCGCTGGTGCCGGTCCGCGTCCAACGCGCCTCAGCAATATCGGGCCATGCCCCTGTGGGTATTCGGCCCCGGGGCGTAGCATTGGGACTTCGCGCAGGAGGGGAGAGGCAGATGCAGCTGGACGAAGAAGCCACCGCCGAGGCCTTGCGGCGCTTGCGGCGCGCGCATGGGCAGCTCGGCGGCGTGGTTCGCATGCTGGAAGAGGGTCGGGACTGCCGCGACCTCGTCACCCAGCTTGCAGCTGTGTCGAGCGCCTTGGACCGGGCCGGGTTCTCGATCGTCGCCAGTGGGCTTCGCCAGTGCCTGCAGGACCCCGATGCGGGCATCGACCAGAAAGAACTCGAGCGGTTGTTCCTGGCTCTGGCCTGAGAGTTGTCTAGCCCCCTCGGCGCGGGTGTTCAGCCCGAGGGTGCGGCCGATCCGGATGTCGGTGAGGCCGAACCTGCAGTCGGCGTCGCTGACCCCGACGACGTCGCGGTGGCAACCCCACTGGGCGACGGCAATGCTGTGGCGCCGGGATCGGCCGAGGCCCCCTTGCCCGCGGCCAACTCCTGGTTGATGCCGATCAGCGAGCGGGTGTACGACGGGTCGGAGTTGTTGAAGTAGTCGACGATCACGATGTTCACCGGCAGTGCCTGTGCGATGCGCCAGTCCTGCACCTGGTTGGCGACGGTGTTGTTCACCTTCTCCGAGTAGGCGTACAGCGAGCATTCGGCCTTGGTGTCCTCGATACATCCCACGAACGTGGCGGGCTGGAACGTCAACTGCATCTGGCTGACGAAGAATCCGCACCAGTTGTCGCCCTGTTTGGCGTCCTTGCCTTCGTTCGAGCACTGCTGCGGGCTGGCCGCCAGTCGTTGCTGGCGCTCGACCAGTTCCTTCTGGTTGTAGGCGACCGAAGTGGCGGGGTCCTCGGTGTTCGGCCACTGGCTCATTATGGCGCTGTTGCGCTCGTAGTAGCAGGAGTCCGCAGACAACGTGCCATTCGGGACCAGCACCACCAGGTTGGCGCCTGCGTCCCACGCCTGGCCCAGTGTGACGCCGCTGAGTTTCGCCGGGGTGAGTTGGAGTTTGTCGGCGTTCCACGAGAGGTCGCACACGGGGCTGGCGCCGGCGGGTGCGTAGCTCTTCAGCAGCGACTGCAGGGCGTTGTAGTAGTACGTCGTGTCGGCGTCCTTGGCCAGATCGATGTGCTGGAAATCCAGGATCACCTGCTCCTTCGGATGGGCCTTGGCGAAGGTGAGGACCTCGTCGAGCGCACCCTTGAGCGGGGTCGACACGAACTCGTGCTCGAGCACGAAGGGGACCTGCGCAGGATCCGCGGACGCGGCCTGCGCGCTGGTGACGGTGTCGGTGCGGGGGACCGACACGCGCAAGTCGAGGTACCGGATGCCGTCCTGCAACTGGGCCGCGAGGTTCTGGTCCTGCGCGCGATACATGCCGGCCGCAGCGCATGGGTTGGAGGCGCCGAGCGCATCGATGGCCACGTTGGTGCCGGACGCCGGCACGATCGGGCAGGGCGCGTTGACGTTGATTCCGTACGAGCCGGAGTCGTGCGTACCCGGGATGATCACCTGCCCCAAGGGCGTATCGGGGTGGTTGGCGTAGACGGCCTCCATCCAGCGGTCCGGCCCCAGGGCTGCGGCCGACTCTGACGAGTTGGCTGGCTCAGCGCCGTTGCCGCCGCCGCACGCGGCCAGGACGACGGCCGCGGCCGTGAGGACTGCGGGGGTCAATGCATGGCGGATGGACATGGGACCTCCGTCGTTGGACTACCTGTCCGGCGACTCTACTGGTAGCGGGCGACCAATCCGGGTCGGGCGCAGTCTGAGCGCTGCGTTCTTGCGCGTTCTCTGGGGCCTCCTGATCATCGCCGTGCGCCCCCATGTGAGGTGTCTTCGTCGCGGAGGGGTTTGATCATGAGGCCTGCGGGGTGCCTTCGCGCTCGGCCAGGATCATTTCAATGGCCTCCTCGGCCGCGTCGAGCATCGCCAAATGACCCTGACCTGGCACAACGGACAGCCTCGAATTGGGGATCAGAGCGGCCATCCGCTCGCCATGAGCCAGCGGGATTACCAGGTCATCGTCTCCGTGCCACAGGAACACCGGCGTTTCGATGTCGGCGACGTCGAACCCCCACCAGCGGCTGAACAGCACGGCGTCGTAGGCCATGGCCCGAAAGGACACACGACCAGCGGCCAATAGGTCGTCCACGAACATCTGCCGCATCTCCGGCCGGGCCAGCAGCTCGCGGTCGGACCGGGGGCCGAGCGCGAGGTAGATGTCGAATGCGCGGTCGGCCACCGGGGTGGCCGCACGCAGCCCGAGGCTCATCAGCACCGCCACCGGTTCCCGCACGAGCGTCAGCAGGGGGCTGACCCGCCGAAGGAGGGGAATGATCCCGCCACTGACCACCTTTTCCGGCCCGGCACTCGGCGCCACCCCGCCGAGCACTGCCGCGGCGACCACCCGATCGGGCAGGGTGGCGCAGACCGCCAGCACGTACGGTCCGCCGCCGGACAGTCCGATCAGGCCCACCTGCGGCAGTTCCAGGGTGTCGAGGACTTGCTCGACGTCCGCGGCGAAGCCAACAACCCGGTGGTAGTGGTGCGGGGTGGAGTGCCCCACCCCGGGCCGTTCGACGCCGATGATGCGCACCCCCGCGGAATGGGCAAACGCGATGGCTGCCGGGGGCACCTGGCGACGCGCGCCTGGGGTGCCGTGGAACCACAGGATGGGGAAGCCGTCCGCCGGACCGAACTCGGCCAAGCCCAGATTGCGACCGTCGGCCAGGGTGATGATTCGTGAGCGCCAGGAGTCCATAACTCGAGTATCTGCGCCGGTCGCGGGCCGCAGCGGTTCCCCATGGGGGATGTGTGGCCGGGGTCTCCTTGCTGCTGCCGATTGGCCCCGTGCATGTGAAGGGGCCCTGTGCCTGCGCAGCTGCGCGGGCTCAGGGCCCCTTCACATGGGTTACGACTTAGATGTCGTAGTAGAGCTCGAACTCGTGCGGGTGCGGACGCAGGCGCATGGGGTCGACCTCGTTGGCCCGCTTGTAGTCCACCCAGGTCTCGATGAGGTCCTCGGTGAACACGTTGCCGGCCTGCAGGTACTCGCTGTCGGCCTCCAACGCGTCGAGCGCGCCCTCCAGGCTCGCGGGCACCTGCGGGATGTCCGCGGCCTCTTCCGGCGCCAGCTCGTAGAGGTCCTTGTCCACGGGCTCGCGCGGCTCGATCTTGTTCTTGATGCCGTCGAGGCCGGCCATCAGCATCGCCGAGAAGGCCAGGTAGGGGTTGCTCGACGGGTCGGGAACGCGGAACTCCAGGCGCTTGGCCTTCGGGTTGCTACCGGTGATCGGGATGCGGATGCAGGCCGAGCGGTTGCGCTGCGAGTAGACCAGGTTCACCGGAGCCTCGAAGCCAGGCACCAGACGGTGGTAGGAGTTCACCGTCGGGTTGGTGAAGGCGAGCAGGCTGGGGGCGTGGGCGAGCAGGCCGCCGATGTACCAGCGGGCCTCGTCCGACAGGCCGGCATAGCCGGTCTCGTCGAAGAACAGCGGCTCGCCGTTCTTCCACAGCGACTGGTGGCAGTGCATGCCCGAGCCGTTGTCGCCGAACAGCGGCTTCGGCATGAACGTCGCCGACTTGCCAGCGCCCCACGCGACGTTCTTGATGACGTACTTGAAGAGCATCATCTGGTCGGCGGCGTGCAGCAAGGAGTTGAACTTGTAGTTGATCTCTGCCTGGCCAGCTGTGCCGACCTCGTGGTGCGCGCGCTCGACGGATAGTCCGACCTCTTCGAGCACCAGCGACATCTTGTCGCGCAGGTCGGCGAAGTGGTCCACCGGCGGCACCGGGAAGTATCCGCCCTTGTAGGGGGTCTTGTAGCCGAGGTTGCCGCCGTCCTCCTCGCGACCGGAGTTCCACTTGCCCTCGATGGAATCGATGTAGTAGTAACCGGCGTTCGACTTGGTTTCGAATCGCACGTCGTCGAAGACGTAGAACTCGGCCTCGGCACCGAAGAAGGCGGTATCGGCGATGCCGGTGGACTTCAGGTAGGCCTCCGCCTTGGCGGCGATTTGACGCGGGTCGCGGCTGTAGGGCTCGTCGGTGAACGGGTCACGGATGGACATGTTCATGACCAGCGTCTTCTCGGCCCGGAAGGGGTCCACGAAGGCGGTGGCGACGTCCGGGATCAGCTTCATGTCCGACTCGTGGATCGCCTGGAAGCCGCGGATCGACGATCCGTCGAACATCTGGCCGTCGCTGAAGAAGTCCTCGTCCACGGAGGTCGCGGGCACGTTGAAGTGCTGCATGACGCCGGGCAGGTCGCAGAACCGGATATCGATGAACTTCACATCGTTATCCCGAACGTACGCCATCACCTCATCGGGGTTGGTGAACATCCACTCTCCTTATTCGGTTTGCCGCACCGCTGGTGCGGGCACGGTACGCGTCGACGGCCCCGAGGTGGATTGATGATTCAGTCCACCTCGGCGTGCCGCAAAGACCGCGTCCAGCCTAGGGTCAGCGCCCTGGGTCGGTAGCGGCCCCCTCGCTCGACGGCGACGTTACGCAGCGCGGATTGCTCGGTAGTGTCCCGAATGTTGCGCGCGTGTAACAGGATCGCTGGCGATGGCAGCTTGGACGATCGCAGTTACGCTTGCCCCATGGACCGCAGGGACGTGGCCTCCTGGCTGCAGGGGCCCAGGCAGGCGCTCGAGGAGCAGGGCTACGACTTCGGCTACAAGGGCGAGCGCCTTGGCCTGCCGCCGGACGGACCCGGGGCGGTCGCCCCGATGGGGCGCCGACTCCTCGCGCTGATCGTCGATTGGTTGGCGTCCGTCCTCATCGCCCAGCTGTTCTTCGCGCGAGACGGTCACGTTGCGCCGTGGGCCACCATGGGCATCTTCGCTTTCATGACGATCGTGTTGGTGACGTTCGGCGGGTCGTCGTTCGGGCAGCGGTTGTTCGGTGTGCGGATCGTCTCGGTGCCCGGCAGCGGCGCACTGCCGTTCCACCGGGTGGTGATCCGGACGGTCCTGCTCTGCCTTGTGGTGCCGCCGGTGATCTGGGACCGCGACCAGCGCGGCCTGCACGACAAGGCCGCAGCCAGCGTGGCCGTCCGATTCCGCTAAGGCGCCGCTGACGGCCCGCTGCCGTAGCGCGTCAAGACGTCGAGGACGTCGAGAAACCGATTCCTCGGGCAGGAGGGGCAGCAGTGGCCGAGCATGTCTTCACCGCCCGGTTGTGGTTATGGGACGCCCGCCGCACCGACACTTGGACGTTCGTGACGCTACCCGAAGGCGTGAGCGCGGCCGTCGCTGACGAGGCCTTGGCCCAGGGGCCACCGAAGGGTTTCGGGTCGGTACGGGTGCAGGTGCGCATCGGCGCGTCGACCTGGAGTACCTCGGTCTTCCCGGACGCTGAATCGGGGTGCTACGTGCTGCCGATCAAGCGAGCCGTGCGCGTGGCGGAGGCCGTTGAGGCGGGCGACGAGGCAACGGTCGAACTGCAGGTGAGGTAGCCGGCGTCAGCGATGCGCAGCGCCAGCGGTTCCCTCAGCGCTGGTTCTTGGGCTGCCGCGCGGCGCGTCCGCTCTTGGGCACCGGGCCCTTGGGAATCGGCACCGGGCTTGCCGTCCGCTGTGCGGCCTCGAGCTTGCGCCGCACCTCGGTGACCTCCGCAGGGCGGAGCACCTTCGGCATCTTGTTCAGGTGACGCTGCAGCTTCGGAAGCGGGACTTCGCCCTCTCCGTCGCCGACGTAGATCTCGGTGATGGGAGTCTCCGGCACCCAGCGCTCGGTCTTCTTGTGCTGGTTGGCCATCAGGTGCTTGATCCGGCTGGGCGCACCTTCGCCCACCAGGATCACGCCGGGCCGGCCGATCACCATGTGGATCAGGTCCTCGTTCTTGGTGACGGCCACCGCCGGCGTGGTGAACCAGGCGCCGCGCATGGAGTCCAGCACGGCGGCGGCGGCACCCGTTTGACCGGCGATCTCCGAGTAGGCCGCGCGCTCGGCCCTGCGGCCGAAGACGAAGCTGGTGGCCAGCAGCGCCACCGACACGCCCAGCACGATCACGAGCACCTTGGTGATCGTGCCCATCGGGAGCAGCAGGGCGCCAATCACGAAGATCGCCACGACACCCAAGAAGATGCCGGCGAGGATCCAACCGATCTTCGGGTCGTTCCGCTTGGCGATCTTGTAGGTCTGCCGGATCGTCGTCCACCAGCCGGTCTTCTTGCCGGACTTCTTGTCGCTGCCAGCCATGGCGGCAAGAATACGCGACACGCGCGCGGTCCGGCCGGCGCTACCTGGGGCAAGCCCTTGTCGCCAGTAATCTGCCAAGCATGGCGCTGTCGAGTCGGGAGGTCGTGTCCGTCGAGGCAGTAGAGGCATATCGACAGTCGCTCGACGCGCTGCGCGCGGAGTTGGAGCTGCGCGGCAACCTGGATGGTGACTTCCTCGCCGCCGCCATCATCTGGCACCTCAGCGACGAGCACTCACGCGACCTGCTCGCCGCCGCCGGAACATCGGCTCACCTCATCGGCGACCGGGCCGCTCGGCTCGCCGACGACTTCAGGCCCCGTGCGGCGGCGACTGCCACCACCCCTTGGCACGACGTGGACATCCTGTTGCGCCAGCAGATCGACATCGCCTGGTGGGCCAATACCCCCGACTTCCTCACAGTCAGTGCAGTCGAGGGCTCAGCGGACTTGGTGGACATGCGCGACCTGCAGCGCCGTGGCGAGGCACGGTTCGAGTTCCAGCTGGCCTCCGACCAGCTGGTCCCGCGGATGCGCAACTACGCGGTGCGCCGATGGTTCCCCGATGCCGCACCCGGCACGCCCGGGCCGAGTTACCCCCATGCCCGCCCGGCGATGGTCGGGCTGCTCAACGCCGTCGCCGATGATTTCGCGGCGGCGCTCGACGGTGAGGGCCCGCCGCTCTGGGTCAACTGCATTACCCGCGCGGTTGAGGACCAGTGCCGACTGCAAGCACTCGGCTTCTCGGCCCACCTGCCCAGCGCTCACTGTCGTGGCTGGGCCGCAGACCTCGAGGTCGCGTGGCTTGAGCGCTTCGATGCCCGCGACGCCCTGCTCCAGGTGCTGCAGGACTACCAGCGCCGCGGCGTCGTCAACGCCATCGACGAGGGTCGAATCTGGCACATATGCCTCAACCCGACTCACGCGCGGGACTTCGCTCCCGCAGCACAGGCCGGCCACGCCGGCGCCGACCAGGACAAGGAGACTCACTGAATGTGCGGCATCGCGCTGATTGTCGGACCGCAGGCTGCGGAGCACAGGGTGGCTTTCGGCGCCATGATGTCCGCCATCGAGGCCAGGGGTGAGTCCCAGGAGACCGACGAGAGGCCCGATTCGCTGCTGGGCACGGCCCGGCTCAAGATCGTTGATCGGGAGCACGCGGTGCAGCCGTGGAGCTCGGCCGACGGGCGCTGGACGCTGTGCTACAACGGCGAGATCTTCAAC
>JBIRBF010000244.1:0-2517 GCA_044326505.1 Candidatus Nanopelagicales bacterium
ACCCGAGTCCGGCGTGCCGGTCGAAGGCCTCCTGGATGGGCCCGAACAGAAAGCCCCCGGCGTTGATGATGCCGCCGCCGATAGCTGCCACGTCGAGGTCGAGCAGCGCCGCAACGGAGGCCAGCACTGCGCCGACCGCCTCGCCACTGCGCCGAAACGCGGACACCGCGATCTGGTTGCCCTCCCGTGCTGACAGCAGCAGCGCGACTCCGTCGGCTTCCTGACCCGCGGGCGGTTCCCAGCCCTGGCCTTGAGCCCACGCGACGATGGCCGGACCACGGGCGATGGCCTCGAGGCAGCCCACCCCGCCGCACACACAGGCGGGTCCGTCCGGATCCGCGACGACGTGCCCGATGTGCCCGGCGTTGCCCAGGCCGCCGTTGTCCACCCGGCCGTTGAGGATGAGGCCACCGCCGATTCCAGTGGACACGACCATGCCGAGGGCATTCGCGTGCCCGGCAGCCGAACCGATCCAGTGCTCCGCGATCGCTACGCACACCGCGTCGTTGTGCACCCGCACAGGTCCGTTGGGCCACCGCTCGCGCAACCGCGCCGCCAGCGGGAACTCACGCCATTGGGGCAGATTGAGTGGCGATACGACACCCTCGGGCCAGGCCATCGGACCTGCCGATCCGCAGCCGACGCCGACCACGCGCTCCACCCCGGCGCGCAGCATCGCCTGCTCGCCGGCCTCCACCACCGCCGACCAGAGCTGGTCGGCGTCCGCGCGCCCGGCAGTGACGACCTTGGCCGACGAGAGCACCTCGCCGTTCGACGCCACCACGCCGGCGGCGATCTTCGTGCCCCCGATGTCGATACCCAGGACCGGCAACCGGCCGTCGTCGGGGCCGGCCGCGTGGCGCGCGGCTGCCTGGCCCACCGGGGCGAGCCCGAAGGACCTGCCCGGGACCCCTGGTTGGTGCGCGGCGGCGTGCTGACCGTGGATCGTGTCGTTCACGCAGCCATTGTCCCAGAGTCTTCCGCGCGACGGCCAAGCGTTTCCGGCATGGCGATCGATGCCAGCAGTCCCAGCCCGACGATCACGGCTCCGACGGCGAAGGCCGCCCCGAAACCCGCGGCATCGAGCACCAGCCCGGCGGCGAGCGGACCGACAATGGCGCCGAAATCGGACACCATCTGGTAGACGGCCACCACGGTCCCCCCTGGTCGGCCATGGGTGATATCGCCGACGACGGCTGTGGGCGCGGGGCCGAGGAATGCCCCCGAGACGCCGAACACCGCCATCGCTGCGAAGAACGTCCACAGTCCGGTGCCCACCGCGAGCAGCACCATGCCCGCGACGCTGGCAGCACTGCCCAGAATCATCGCTGGCCGCCGTCCCCGCTGGTCCGCCCACCGTCCCGCTGGCAGGAGCAGCACGGCCTGGACGGCGGCCGCGACCAGGAATCCCAGGCCCGTCAGGCCGGGTCCGCGAAGCATGCCCTCGACCACGAACAGCGGCACCAGCGCCGAGCGCAGGCCGAAGATGCTGAAGCCGTTGCCGAGGTTGGTCGCCAGCGCCGCCCAGTAGGCGCGATCGCGCAGTGCCGTGCGCAGCGGCAAGGGGCGCTCGGCCGCCGCTGAGGGCTTGGCGCCAGGGGCGTCACCGTCCTCGCGCGGCGGCGGGTCCTTGAGGTAGAACCAGCACACCGCAGTGGCCGCCGCCAGGGTCGCGGCGTAGACGAAGAAGGGCGCGCGAATCGAGATTCCCACGACGGCACCACCGAGGGCGGGACCCGTGACTCCGCCGAACAGGAAGCCGGCCTGATACGCCCCGGTCGCTCGGCCACGCACCTCCGGCCCGACGGTCCGCAGCAGCAGTGCCATGGCCGACACGGTGAACATGCTCGATCCGACGCCGCCCACGCCGCGCATCACGATGAGCTGGACGTAGCTCTGCGAGAACCCCGCCGCCAGGCTCGACACTGCCACGATCGCCAGGCCGGCGGCCAGGACGCGCCGCTCGCCGATGCGGTTGACCGCCGCGCCTGCACCCGGCGACGAGATCAGCCGCATCATCGCGAAGGCGCTCACCACCGCGCCTGCGAGGAATGCCGAGACGCCGAAGGCACGAGCGAAGACCGGGATTGCCGGAGCCACGATGCCGAACCCGAGGGCGACGCAGAACGCGATCGCGGACAGCACCCCGACCTCGGGCGGCAGTCCGCGCAGCAGCGGCGTGCGGTGCGCCAGCCGGCCTACCCTGCCCTGCGTCTGCGCCACAGACGCGAAACTAGCCGACGCCGCCCACAGGGCCCGATCGCGAGGTGATGCGGATCACAGAGCGGGTGAATCTCGGCCGCGGAATAGGGCAGATCGCCCAGGGCGTTCTAATGGAGCACCGGATTCCCTGGTGGCACCCCCGCTGCAGGAGGAAACCATGAAGCAGGCCCGACGCGCCGCCCTCACCGCGGCAACTGTGAGCACCGTGAACGCGCATGGCTCGGCCGGATTCGGCACTCGACTCCGTGCGGTGCCGCGGATGATCCGTGACACCATGAGCGGGCAGTACGACGG
>JBIRBF010000207.1:0-4484 GCA_044326505.1 Candidatus Nanopelagicales bacterium
ACGATGTGCTTCCGTTCCTCGAGAACGTCACCCGCGGCCGGGGTATCCCGGCCGAGCGTCTGATCGAGGTGGGTGCGCACTACCGGCACTTCGGCGGAGTGTCGCCCATCAACGCCCAGAACCGGGAGCTCATCGAGGCGCTTGCGCAGGAGTTCGCCCGCCGCGGCGTCGACTTGCCGGTCTACTTCGGCAACCGCAACTGGGACCCCTTCTTGGCCGATGCTCTGCGCTCACTCGACGCCGCAGGTGCCACCCGGGTGCTGGCCCTGGTGACCAGTGCGTACTCGTCCTACTCCGGCTGCCGGCAGTACCGCGAGAACCTGGCGGCTGCCGCCGATGAGGCGGGGGTCGCCGAGCGCATCCGAATCGACAAGGTGCGCAACTACTTCGATCACCCCGGCTTCGTCGCGGCCAACGTCGAGGCCGGTGCAGCGGCTCTGGCCGAGCTAGGCACCCTGACAACCATCGACTCGACCACTCGGATCGTCTTCACCACCCACTCCATCCCAACCGCCTCGGCCGCTGCCAGCGGTCCGCCGAACTGGCCCCCGGTCGCCGGCGAGCCCGGCGGGGCCTACGTGGCGCAGCACCGGGCGGTGGCGGCGCTCATCACGTCGGCGCTGTCCGACCGGATCGGCACGCCATTGCAGTGGGACCTGGTCTTCCAGTCGCGATCGGGCCCGCCCCAGGTTCCCTGGCTGGAGCCGGACATCTGCGACCACCTGGAGGCTGTGTCCGCTGCCGGGGCCAGCGGCGTGGTCATCGCGCCGATCGGATTCATCTCCGACCACATCGAGGTGCTCTGGGACCTCGACACCGAGGCTCTGGGTCGGGCAGCGGAATTGGGCCTGCCGGCGGTGCGGGCTGCGACAGCGGGCACGCATCCGGCGTTCGTCGCGGGGCTGGCAGACCTCGTCGAGGAGCGCATGGCCGACGTGCCCGCCGATCGGCGCCCGGCGCTGACGGACCTGGGACCGTGTTGGGACGCCTGTCCGGTCGGCTGCTGCCCCAACCCGCGCGGGGATCGGCCCGCGTTGTGCGGAGCGGCCACATGACGGCGGGGCAGTCGGCGGCTGGCGTCGCCGAAGAGATGCCCGCGGGCCTGGCCCAGACCCTCCTGGACCGAGCCATGGCCGCCGCCGCCGCAGCCTCCGAGCTGCTGCTGGATCGTCCGGCCGATCTGGTCGTCGAGTCCAAGTCCACGGCCACCGATGCCGTGACTGCGATGGACCGCGCGAGCGAAGAGCTGCTCATCGGGATGCTGCTCGCGGATTCGCCCGGCGACGGCGTCCTGGGCGAGGAGGGCGGCGAGCGCGTGGGCAGTTCGGGTGTCAGGTGGGTGCTCGACCCCCTGGACGGCACCGTCAACTACCTCTACGGACTGCCTGAGTGGGCCGTGAGCGTCGCCGCGCAGTGGCACGGTCGGACAGTGGCCGGAGTCGTGCGGGCGCCAGCCCTCGACCGGGTCTGGTGGGCCGCCGCCGGCGACGGGGCGTGGTCGCGCATAGGGACCGCCGAGCCGACTCGGCTTCACGTGGGTCGCGAGCTCCGGCTGAGCCATGCACTCGCGGGCACCGGTTTCGGCTACGCCGCAGAGCGGCGGGCGCGCCAGGGGGCTCTGCTGGCCGACGTGATTGCACTGCTGCGGGACATCCGTCGGCCGGGCGCTGCGGCCGTCGATCTGTGCTTCGTGGCGGGTGGTGAGTACGACGTCTACTTCGAGCAGGGACCACAGGAGTGGGACCGTGCCGCCGCGGCGCTCCTGGTGGCCGAGGCCGGCGGCCAGGTGGACGTGCTCGACGGGTGGGATCCCGATGGCTCCGCTCTGACGCTGGCGGGCAATCCGCAGTTGCTCGCGTCGCTGCGCGACCTGCTCGTCGATGCTCAGTCCAGGCGGCGGAGCAACCCTGGGTAGCGCCGGGCGTTGGCGATGTACATGGCCACGCTGTCGGTGACCATCTCGTCAGTCACGACGTTTTCGCGCAGTTTCGCGGGCACGCCAAGGGCCATCGCCCGCGACGGCACCACCATGCCGTTGGGGACCAGTGCCTGGGCCCCGACCAGCGCCCACGACTCCACGAAAGCCTGATGCAGCACGACCGACCCGGAACCAACCAAAGCGTCGTCGGCGATGGTGCAGCCCTCCAGGTGGGCACGGTGCCCGACCACGCAGCGCGCTCCAATCATGGTGGCCAGGGCGCGGGTGCAGTGCACCACCGTGCCGTCCTGGATCGATGTCTGGTCGCCCACGGTGATCGTGTTGTTGTCGCCGCGCAGGACGGCGCCGGGCCAGATGCTGGCCTCGGCGCCCACCACGACGTCGCCGATGAGGACTGCGTCGGGGTGGATGAAGGCAGACGGGTCAATGGTGGGCGAGAGGTCGCCAAGCGCGTAAATCGGCATGAACGCAACGTAATGGAAGTCCGCCCCGAGGTGAACAATCGCGCCTTAGCCGGTGCTGGCGCCGTATCCGGACCCGGCATAGGGCACAATCGCCCGCCGAAGGGCATAACTGTCAGTCCGGCAGTGTTCCCTCGCTGGACCCGCTTCAGCGACGTCCGAGATCGAGTAGATGGGATGGTTTCCGGTGGCAACCGACTACGACGCTCCGAGAAAGACCGAAGAGGACATCCGAGAGGAGAGCCTCGAGGAGCTCAAGGCTCGCCGAGCGGACAAGAAGGCCACCATGATCGACGAGGAGGAGACGGAAATCGTCGACCTCCCCGGTGCAGATCTGTCCGACCAGTCGCTCACGGCCCGCGTCGTGCCTCAGCAGATCGATGAGTTCACGTGCTCGGAATGCTTCCTCGTGCATCACCGCAGCCAACTGGTGAAGATCGTCGACGGCCTGCCGGTGTGCTCCGAGTGCGCCTGAGCTAGTCCCGAAGGACAACGCCGTCGAGGCCGGCGCTGCTGCGCCCGCCTCGACGGCGTTCTGCGGAGTTAGCTGATTTCCGCTGGCTCGCCCTCGTGCCTTGCCAGCCGAGCCGCACCGCGCTGGATGAGCACGTCGATCAGCGCCGTGGTGAGCGCGGTGATGCCGGCCCAGAGGAGCACAGTCGCGATGGGGGTGGACAGGTCGTCACCGCCCGGAGGCCTGGAACCCGTCTTCTTCTCGTAGCCGGCCTTCAGCGACTTGCGCACCGCCCAGGTGGCTCCCAGGGAGACGATGGGGGCGATGGTGCGGGGGTCGATGGCCATGGATCCTCCGGTGGTGGTCGAACTCTCGCGCGTCAACTGCTCGGCGTTTCGGGTCCGACAGCTGCGCGACTGCTGGGCGGTGTCGCCCCCATAATGGCAGAAACCAGTTCCGCAGGCCGCTTGGTCGAGATCAGCCAGTACGGATGGGGATCGCGCGGGTCTGTGACCTCGACGGCGACTGCGCGGCGCGAGTAGGACGTGCGCAGCAGCAGGTACGCGTCCGCGTCGGCCCCGGGGCCCCGAGCGATCGCCGCATCCTCGGAATCGAGGGCTCGGACCCGGCCCACGAACCGCAGCGGTAGCCGGGCGCGACCGGCCCGAAGGACCTGGTCGTCCACACTCACGACCGCGGCCGTGCGACCCACAACCCACACGGCCAGAGCCACTAGCACGGCGAAGCAGAGCCACCCGGCGACTGCCCCCAGCGCAGCCCCGTAGGCCACGGCCAGGAACCCGGCGGCGCCGAACCCGGCCAGCCAGAGCCACACCGACGGACGCAGTACCTCGCGATAGCTCACGGCACCGCCATCGAGCCCCTGGTCGGGCTGCCCCTCGGCTTGCTGTGGCTCGCTCTCGGCGTTCATCTGGCCCAGCGTAGGCTTCACAGGTATGGCTACTCCCGTGAGGCACGCGGACGCGCCCCCGCCGGGCGCCGAACTGCCCTGTCACTACGTGAATTGCTTCGCCTGCGGACCAGAGAACTCCGGTGGGCTGCACGTCGAACTGTTCGCCGCCGAGGGCCTCGCGGTCACGGGACGGTTCGTCGTGGGACAGGCGCACCAGGGCGCCCCGGGCATCGCCCACGGCGGCATCCTCGCGGCCATGATGGACGAGCTGCTCGGAAGCCTCAACTGGATGCTCATGGCGCCCTCGGTGACGATCGAGCTCACGACTCGGTTCCGCAGGCCGGCGCCTGTTGATGCGGTGCTGTACCTGTCCGCCCACGTCGTGGCGGTGATTGACGGCACCGTGCACTCATCCGGGGAGGCCCGGCTCGGCGGTGGTGATGGTGAGATCGCGGTGGCTGCCAAGGGTCTGTTCAGGCAGGTTCCGGCCGATCACTTCCGCCGCCACGGCCGCCCTGTCGACGTCGCCGAGGCGCGCGGCACGGCCCCATGGCGGCTGGCGGCCGAGCGTGGCGTGTCCGGGGGCGCCGGCACGTTGGGCGCCGAGCCGCTGGAGGGGTACGCGCCGTGACTCGCGACGTCCCGGTACTGCTGCAGCAGCTGGACGCCGGCTTGCCGGCGCCGAACTACGCCCATCCAGGTGATGCCGGAGCGGAT
>JBIRBF010000124.1:0-8196 GCA_044326505.1 Candidatus Nanopelagicales bacterium
CAGCCGAACCGGGAGTAGACCCCGACCGTCGGGAAGTTCGAGGACACCTGGTCCAGGCGCATCTGCGCGATTGCGAAATCGGCGCTGGGGTACCACTCGTGGCGCAGCATCGCCGCCGCACCCACAGCCAGAACCGCCAGCACCGCCACGCCCAGGATGCCCGTCGAGCGCGTGCTCGCGGCCGCTTTGAGCCCCACCTCGATGCCACCTCCGTGCCCGTCAGGCACCGTGCCGTGCCGTTCCGCGAGGGTATGCCAGCCCTGCTAGTGGCGATCCCAAGGGCATCGGCGGGTCGCCCGCGCCACGACCGTGCACCGGCGCAGTGGGTGTGTCCTAGGCTTCGGCCATGGCGGAAACCAAGAAGATCGCGGTGATCCCAGGCGACGGTATCGGCGCTGAGGTCGTGGCCGAGGGGCTCAGAGTGCTCGCGGTGGCCGGCGAGCAGTCCGAGGTGTCGTTCGAGACGACGGACTACGACCTGGGCGCACGGCGCTACCTGGCCACCGGCGAGGTGCTGCCCGACTCAGTGCTCGCCGAGATCCGTGGTCACGACGCGATCCTGCTGGGCGCGGTCGGCGACCCGTCTGTGCCGCCCGGGGTTCTGGAGCGCGGCCTGCTGCTCAAACTGCGCTTCGAGCTCGACCACTTCGTCAACCTGCGCCCCGTCAAGCTCTATCCGGGTGTGACGACGCCGCTGGCCGGCCGCGGACCCGAGGACATCGACATGGTCGTGTGCCGGGAGGGCACCGAGGGGCCGTACGTGGGCGCCGGTGGCGTCCTTCGGCCCGGAACGCCGCACGAGGTCGCGGTGGAGGAGAGCCTCAACACGGCCTACGACGTGGAACGCATCGTCCGCAACGCCTTCGAGCGGGCCACCGCGCGGCGCAACAAGGTCACCCTGGTGCACAAGACCAACGTGCTCACCAACGCCGGCGGTCTGTGGTCCAGAGTCTTTGCCGAGGTCGCAGCGGAGTTCCCTGGCGTGCAGACCGACTACTGCCACATCGATGCCGCGTCGATGTTCTTCATCACTGACCCCGGCAGGTTCGACGTGGTCGTCACCGACAACCTCTTCGGCGACATCATCACCGATATCGGTGCGGCCATCGCGGGCGGAATCGGCCGCGCGGCGAGCGGCAACATCGATGCCACCGGCACCAACCCCAGCATGTTCGAGCCCGTCCACGGCAGTGCACCGGACATCGCTGGCAAGGGCATCGCCGACCCGACAGCGACCGTGCTGAGCGTGGCCATGATGCTCGACCACCTGGGTCTCGCGGAGGCGGCGGGTGCGGTCGAGGCTTCGGTGGCGGCTGATCTGGCCAGCCGCGGCAACGACGAGCGCACCACCGCGCAGGTCGGCGACGACCTCCTTGCCGGGCTGGGGCGATAGCGATGGTCCGCGTCGGCGTGACGGCCTCGACCTCGCCCACCCCGGACTCCGAGCTCGCCAGGATCCTGGACGAGCCCGGTTTCGCCCGGCATCCGCTGGACCACATGGTCCGGTCGGTGTACTCCAAGGGCGTGTGGTCCGACCCGGAGATCATCCCCTACCAGCCGCTCACCTTCGATCCCGCAACGAGCGTCCTGCACTACGGCCAGAGCATCTTCGAGGGGCTCAAGGCCTATCGCCAGCCAGACGACTCGGTGGCGCTGTTCCGGCCCGAGCGCAACGCGGCGCGGTTCAACCGCTCCGCGGTCAGGTTGGCGATGCCGGAACTTCCGGAGGAGTACTTCGTCCACGGCGTCGAGGCTCTGGTGGATCTGGAGCGGCGCTGGGTGCCCGACCACCCGGAGCGGTCGTTGTACATCAGACCCTTCATGCTCGGCACCGACATCGCGCTCGGCGTCAGGCCCTCGAGCGAGTACCTCTTCCTGGTGATCGCCTCGCCGGCCGGCGCCTACTTCGCCAACGGCGTCCAGCCCGTGACCGTGTGGATCAGCGAGGACTACGTCCGCGCCGCTCCTGGCGGCACCGGCGAGGCCAAGTGCGCCGGCAACTACGCGGCCTCACTTATCGCCCAGGCAGAGGCCTCCGACCACGGCTGCGACCAGGTGGTCTGGCTGGATGCTTCGGAGCGGCTGTGGATCGAGGAGATGGGCGGTATGAACCTCTTCTTCGTCTACGGTTCCGGCGCGAGCGCACGGCTGCTCACCCCTGAGCTCACGGGCTCGCTGCTGCCCGGCGTCACCCGGGAGTCCCTGCTCGTGCTGGCCGCGGACCTGGGATACGACGTTGGCGAGGGCCGCATCAGCCGCGACGAGTGGCGCGAGGGCTGCGCTTCCGGCGAGATCACCGAGACCTTCGCATGTGGCACCGCTGCGGTTATCACCCCAGTGGGCTCGGTGCGGTCGCACACGCATGCCTGGGACGTCGGGGACGGGTCGCCCGGGCCCGTGGCCATGCAGCTGCGCCAGTCGCTGCTGGACATCCAGACCGGACGTGCGCCCGACCGCCATGGCTGGGTGCGCCGCCTCGGCTGACGGCAACGCCCTCGACGGGACTGCAACGTCCTAGACTTGGCCCTGCCATGACTTCCGCAGCTGCTCCAGACGCCCAGTTCCAGTTCTACGACACCACCCTGCGCGACGGCGCCCAGCGCGAGGGAATCTCGTACTCGGTCAACGACAAGCTGGCCGTCGCCCAAATCCTCGACACGCTCGGGGTGGGCTTCATCGAGGGCGGCTGGCCGGGAGCCCTGCCAAAGGACACCGAGTTCTTCGCCCGGGCCCGATCCGAGCTCGACCTGCGCCACGCGGCGCTGGTCGCCTTCGGGGCAACCCGCAAGGCGCGCGCGGATGTGCGGACCGACCCTCAGGTCGCTGCGCTGCTCGCCGCGGAGACGCCGGTGATCACGCTGGTGGCCAAGTCCGACGTGCGCCACGTCGAGCGCGCGCTGAAGACGACGCTGGACGAGAACCTCGCCATGATCCGCGACACCGTGCAGTACCTGCGCACCGAAGGCCGGCGGGTGTTCGTGGACTGTGAGCACTTCTTCGACGGCTACAAGCACGATCCCGCCTACGCCGAGCAGGTCGTGCGCACCGCGCACGCGGCGGGTGCCGAGGCAGTCGTCATGTGCGATACCAACGGTGGCATGCTGCCCGGCGGCATCCACGGCATCGTGACCGCGGTCGCCGATGCGGTGCCCGAGGCGCGGCTGGGTATCCATTGCCAGGACGACACCGGCTGCGCCGTTGCGAACACGGTGTCCGCCGTGGAGGCGGGCGCCACGCACGCGCAGGTGACGGCCAACGGCTACGGCGAGCGCACGGGTAACGCCGACCTCTTCGTCGTGGCCGCCAACCTCGCCTTCAAACTCGGCATCCCGGTGCTGCCGGAGGCCTCGCTGGCGAGCATGGTGCGGGTATCGCACCAGCTCGCCGAGATCGCCAACCTGCCGCCGAACACCCATCAGCCCTACGTCGGGACGAGTTCCTTCGCGCACAAGGCCGGGCTGCACGCCTCGGCGCTGCGGGTGGACCACGATCTGTACAACCACATCGACCCCACCCTGGTGGGGAACGACATGCGCGTGCTGGTCACAGAGATGGCGGGTCGGGCGTCGGTGGAGCTCAAGGGTGCCGAGCTCGGCATCGACCTCACCGGACGGCCCGAGACGATCTCGACCGTCGTCGACAAGGTGAAGGACCTGGAGTCGGAGGGCTGGACCTTCGAGGCCGCCGATGCCTCGTTCGAGTTGCTGCTGCGCGACGCGATGGGGGAGCGGGTGCGCTTCTTCACCGTCGAGTCCTGGCGCGCCATCGTCGAGCAGCGCCGCAACGGCGAGGTGCTCAGTGAGGCCACCGTCAAGCTGCACGCCGACGGCGAGCGGATCGTCGCCACCGGTGAGGGCAACGGACCAGTCAACGCGCTGGATCGGGCGCTGCGGGAAGCACTCTCGCAGATCTATCCGGAGCTCGAGGACATCGAACTGGCCGACTATAAAGTGCGCATAGTCGAAGGCGTCCGGGGCACGGATGCCGTGACCCGGGTGCTGGTCGGAAACCAGGACGGCACGGCGTACTGGACCACCGTGGGCGTGCACGACAACGTGGTGGCGGCGTCCTGGATGGCACTCCAGGACGCGATCAACTTCGGCCTGCTGCGGCGGGGGACTGAGCCTTCTGGCGAGCCGGCCGAGGCCAACTGATGGGCGACTCGGCCGAGGCTCGGCAGAAGTCGGCGGTGCGCGTGCGCTTCTGCCCGTCGCCCACTGGCAATCCGCAC
Organism: Candidatus Nanopelagicales bacterium; assembly: GCA_044326505.1. GTDB lineage: Bacteria > Actinomycetota > Actinomycetes > S36-B12 > UBA10799 > JACJWR01. The sequence continues at coordinate 4,232 of JBIRBF010000124.1, forward strand.
GTGGGCATGTTGCGCACGGCTCTGTTCAACTGGGCGTACGCCCGCCACACAGGCGGCACGTTCGTGTTCCGGATCGAGGACACAGACGCGGAGCGCGACTCCGAGGAGAGCTACCAGATGCTGCTCTGGGCGGTCCGGTGGCTGGGGCTGGACTGGGACGAGGGCCCCGAGGTCGGCGGCCCGCACGGGCCATACCGGCAGTCCGAGCGCATGGATGTCTACGCCGACGTTGCGCGGCGCCTGCATGAGGGCGGTTTCGCCTACGAGTGCTTCTGCTCGCCGGAGGAGCTCGAACAGCAACGGGCGGAGGCCAAGGCCGCCGGCCGCGGGCCTGGCTACAACGGACACTGCCGCCACTTAAGCGACGAGCAGATCGCCAGCTACCGCGCCGAGGGCCGTCGGCCGGTTCTGCGCATGCGCATGCCTGAGGACGACTACACCTGGGACGACCTGGTCCGGGGTCCGCTGACCTTCGGCAACGAGCACGTACCCGACTTCGTGATCGTGCGGGCGAACGGCCATCCGCTCTACACGCTGGTCAACCCCACTGACGATGCGCTGATGGGCATCACACACGTCTTGCGGGGCGAGGACCTGCTGTCGAGCACGCCGCGGCAGTTGGTGATGTACGACGCGCTGGCGCAGATCGGCGTGGGCGACGGCACCACCCCGCGCTTCGGCCATCTGCCCTACGTCATGGGGGAGGGCAACAAGAAACTGTCCAAGCGCGACCCCGCAGCCAGCTTGAACCTCTACCTGGAGCGCGGCTACTTGCCGGAGGGCCTGGCGAACTACCTGGCCCTGCTCGGTTGGTCCTTCGGCGACGATCGGGAGTTTTTCACCCTGGCCCAGATGGCCGAACGGTTCGACGTCGCCCGGGTGCAGCCCAACCCGGCTCGTTTCGACCTGAAGAAGTGCACCTCGATCAATGGCGACTGGCTGCGATCGCTCGAGCCGGACGATTTCGCCGAGCGAATGGTGCCGTTCCTGCGCGCCGCCGGACTGGTGGGCGATGACGTGACCGAGCGGCAGGCGGAGCTCATCCGGGCCGTTGTGCCGTTGGTCCAGGAGCGGATCGAGACCCTCGACCAGGCGCCCGGGATGATCGGGTTCCTGCTGGTGGAGCCCGAGGCGTTCGCCCTCGAGCCGGACGCGGCGGCAGCGATGGTCGACCCGTCTGCGGAGGCGCTGACGGTGGCCTTCGACGCGCTGGATGGCTTGACAGACTGGAGCACCGCCGACATCGAGTCGGCGCTGCGGGAGTCGCTGGTGGACGGCCTGGGGCTGAAGCCGCGCGTGGCCTTCGGATCCGTGCGGGTGGCGGTGACGGGCCGGCGGGTATCCCCGCCGCTCTTCGAGTCGATGGCGTTGCTCGGCCGGCAGGAATCCCTGCGTCGAGTCGCGGCCGCACGCGATCGAGCAGCCGAGGGATGATCGCCGGACCGCCCTGGCGGTTCGGAATGGCCGGTGTATACACTGATCGGCGTCACTGCACGTGATCCCATGGGGTATGGGGTAATTGGCAGCCCGGCGGTTTCTGGTACCGCTAGTTCAGGTTCGAGTCCTGGTACCCCAGCGAGGCCTCTGGTGCTTCGAGCGCTACGCTTCTCCCTGCACGGCCCCGTTGTGTAGTGGCCTAGCACGCCGCCCTCTCAAGGCGGTAGCGCGGGTTCGAATCCCGTCGGGGCTACGCGAACAAGGAAGGCCCCGCCCGCGTCCGGGCGGGGCCTTCTGCATGGGCACGGGCATCGCTGCTCAGCCCCCGGAGATCTGCTCTGTCAGCAGGTTGGCCGCGTGCACCACCGCTCGAGCCATCGGCGCCCGCACCGAGCGCCCGATGCGGTCGATCGGTCCGGATACCGACACGGCCGCCCGGACCTCCCCGTCGGCGCCGCGCACCGGCGCGGACAGGCTCGCTAGCCCGGCCTCCCGCTCGCCGACGCTATGGGACCAGCCCCGCTTGCGAACTCGTGCGAGGTCCTCGGGAGTGAAGCGCGCGCCGACGCAGGCGCGATCGAGTCGCTCCGGATCGGTCCAAGCGAGCAAGACTTGCGCCGCAGAGCCCGCGGTCATCGGCAGCAGCGTCCCGGCGGGTACCGAGTCGCGCAGGCCGGCCACCGGCTCGACCGATGCGACGCAGAGCCGCAGGTCGCCGCGACGGCGGTACAGCTGCGCACTCGCCCCCGCGGCATCCCGTAGCTCGGTGAGGACCGGGATCGCGGAGCGCAGCAGCCAATCGTCCGCACCTCCGGCCGCCAGTTCGCCCAGCCGCGGGCCCAGGGCGAAGCGGCCCTGATCGTCGCGCACGACGTAGCGCCGCTGCTCGAGCGCGGTGGCCAGCCGGTGCGCCGTGGGACGGGCGATACCAGTGGTATCCGCCAGCTCGGCCAGCGCGAGCGGCGAGTGCTCGAGAGCAGACAGGATGAGGTCGATCTTGTCGAAGACGCCGACGCCTGTAGACTGTTCCACACATTGATATTGCCGTCTCACATGTTGGACAGTCAAGGTGTGCGACGAACGGCTGTTCGAGGAGGAGCGATGGGTCTTACCCTGGCGGAGAAGGTGTGGCGGGATCACGTGGTGATCGCCGGTGGCGACGGGACGCCCGATCTGCTCTACATCGACCTGCACCTCGTGCACGAGGTGACCAGCCCGCAGGCGTTCGACGGTCTGCGGCAGGCCGGTCGTCCCGTCCACCGGCCCGACCTGACGCTGGCGACCGAGGACCACAACGTCCCCACCCTCGACGTGGACAAGCCGATCGCCGACCCGGTCTCTCGGACTCAGGTCGAGACCCTGCGGGCCAACTGCGCCGAGTTCGGGGTGCCGATCTACCCGCTCGGCCACGCCGATCAGGGCATCGTGCACGTCGTGGGCCCGCAACTGGGGCTAACGCAGCCGGGCATGACCATCGTGTGCGGCGACTCCCACACGTCCACCCACGGCGCCTTCGGTGCGCTCGCCTTCGGCATCGGAACCTCCGAGGTCGAGCACGTGCTGGCCACCCAGACCCTGCCGCTCAAGCCGTTCAAGACGATGGCGATCACCGTGGACGGCGACCTCCCTGCCGGAGTCACGGCGAAGGACCTGATCCTGGCCATCATCGCCCGGATCGGTACTGGAGGCGGACAGGGCTACGTGCTGGAGTACCGCGGCCAGGCGATCCGCAACCTCTCGATGGAGGGGCGGATGACCATCTGCAACATGAGCATCGAGGCCGGTGCGCGGGCCGGCATGATCGCCCCGGACGACACCACGTTCGACTACTTGAAGGGGCGCGAGCGCGCGCCTTCTGGCGCTGAGTGGGATGAGGCGGTGCGCTACTGGCGCTCCCTGGCCACCGACGACGATGCCGAGTTTGACGCGGAGGTCGTGATCGACGCCTCGCAGCTCTCCCCCTTCGTCACCTGGGGCACCAACCCCGCGCAGGGACTGCCGCTGGGCGAGTGCGTGCCGGTGCCGGCGGACATTGCCGATCCGCACCAGCGCGCCGCGGCCGAGAAGGCCCTGGCCTACATGGGCCTCGATGCGGGCATGCCGCTGCGCGCAATCGCCGTGGACACCGTGTTCCTGGGATCGTGCACGAACGGCCGGATCGAGGACCTGCGCGCCGCGGCCGAGGTGATCCGCGGGCGTCACGTGGCCGACGGCGTGCGCATGATCGTCGTGCCCGGCTCGGCGCGCGTGCGCCTAGCCGCGCAGGCCGAGCACCTGGACGAGGTGTTCCTGTCCGCAGGCGCTGAGTGGCGCGGCGCCGGGTGCAGCATGTGCCTGGCGATGAATCCGGACAAGCTCACGCCAGGCGAGCGCAGCGCCTCGACATCCAACCGCAACTTCGAGGGTCGGCAGGGGCCGGGCGGGCGCACGCACCTGGTCTCGCCCCAGGTGGCTGCCGCGACCGCGGTGCGCGGGACGCTGTCCGCGCCAGCCGACCTCGCCCCCGTCAACGCCTGAGCCGAACGCAC